>JADLEL010000165.1 GCA_020846145.1 Pirellulales bacterium
TATTGCAGGCCGATTAGCCCCAACGGGGTGACAGTAGAGAGATTTTGACCTACTGCCACCCCTTCGGGGCTTTGCTGGCGTTGAAAACCGTCTCCCAGGGGCTAACGCCCCTGGCTAATTACTGTCGTCCCTCCGGGACTGAGCTGCACTGGTTATCCAAAACTCAGGTTATTACCTCGTTTGGATTCGATCTTGCAAAGCGGCGCGAGCGAAATTCAAGTGGTTTCGGTATCTGCAAATACCGCCCAAATATTGCGAAGCATCGCACGACAGTCGGTTCCCGACATGCCCGACCGCATTATCGCCGCCACCGCGATCGAGTTGAATTTGCCACTGGTTACCCGCGATCGAAAAATTCAAGCCTTGCAAGTCAAAACGATTTGGTAAACAACGTTTGGCGGGACATCCCCGCGCAACGTCCCCGCCGATAAGTGGTTTTCCCAATAAAAATCGCCCCTTTTTACCCGCCAACCCCTCTAAATGGGTGTAGATTGATTGGTGAAGATATTTATGATGGAATAATATAAGGTAATCCATCGTCTTCTTATTTCGATCAAACCGCGCTCGGCGATCGGTAGATTGCAGTCGATCTCCGAAACGGGGCGTTTTTCGAGGATTCTTCTCCTTGCGAGTCGTGCCATATCCAACTCCCGCGATTCATTTTCTCCCCTTTGAAAGGATCAGTCCGTGAAGAACAACAACCGCATCCTCGTTTGCGGGGCGATTCTGGCGACCTTGCTTGGCTGCGCTGTGATGGCCGAGGCCGCCCAGGTGACGCTCGCGCTCTCGCCGGCGTCGGGCACGACGAATCGGCTGCCCATTACGCTCTCGGCCCCGGTGGTGAGCGACCAGACGAAAACCACGAGCTTGAGCGGCTCGATCTCCGCCAACTTGAATTTCGCCATCGACTCGGCCACGCATCAGATCAACTCGAGCGGCATTACCGGCATCTCCTTCAACAAACAGGTCCCCGGGCAAATCTCCATGTCCGATTTGCACTATAGCTGGAGCATCCTCTTTATCGTCGTCCAAACGGTGGATATCACCGGGCTGAAGGCCACGCCCTATACGCCCGTGCCTCCGGGACCGGTTACGCAAATCGACGCCGCCAACTACCAATTTCCCGCGTCGAGCCATGCCCTCGAAATCAATCAGGGGAACATCGTCTGGGCGGGATACGAAAACGGTTCCCAAAATTGCACGACCGTTCCCATCAGCGGTTTAACCCTCGACTCGACCAGCACGCTGACGTTCAATCGGACGGCCGACAGTTTGACCTCTTCGACTTTCACGGTCGGCCTGAACATGCCGGTCAATTTCACCGAAACGATCACCACCGACGTCGTCATGTCCACTTCCGGCGGCTATCTGGTCGCCACCGGCGCCTACAACCAGACCTATGCGAATAGCTCGGCCTATTGGGATGCCAGCACCGCCGCCGGGCTGCAAGCCGGCAACGGCACGTGGAGCACGGCGAGCAGCGCGTGGAGCACCGGCACGCAAGGGTCCAATCCGCTCTACGCCTGGACCGCCGACGCCGGCACGGTGAACGCTTATTTCAATCCGGCCGGCGCTTCGGCGATTGCGGTTTCGGGCGGCGTGGCCGCCCAATCGATGAATATCAACGGCGCGGGCTACACGTTCAGCGGCGGAACGATCACCGTAAATAGCGGCGGGATTACCGCCAACGAATCGGCGTCGATCGCTTCCGCCGTTACGCTCGGCGGCTCGCAAACGTGGACGGCGGCGGCGTCCAAAACGCTCGCCGTGAGCGGCAATATCTCCGGCGGCCTCTATACCTTGACCGCGAAAGGCGCCGGAGCAGTCAATCTAAGCGGCGTTAATAGCTTGGACCTTTTCAAAGTCGGCGACGCCTCCGGCGGCGGCAATCTCAACGTTACCGGCGGCACGACGACCATCGGCAACCACCTCGTGATCGGCTACGGCAATTCCGCGAGCGTCGGCGTTTTGACCGTAAGCGGCGGCACGGTGACGATGAACGGATCGAGCCGATCGCTGCAGATCGGCGGCGATTTCGGCTCCGCCACTCCCACGCAAACCGGAAAATACCTCCAAACCGGCGGCGTCTTCAACTTCAACGTGCCCGCCGGCACGGGCGGAATCAACCTCGGAAATTACGGCGCGGCGCTGTTCGATATTTCCGGCGGGAGCTTCTCCTCGACGGGAAATCCGCTGACCGTCGGCATCCGCGAGCCGGCAACCGTGAATATCGCCGGCGCTTCCACCCAGCTAACTTTGCAATCGCTCAGATTCAATCCCGCGGGGAGCGGTTTCGGCAACCTGGGCCACGGGACCGCCAATCTGAACGGCGGCACGCTGACCGTGGGGAGCATTTCGCGCAACGCCGGCTCGACCGCCGCCGCCACTTTCAACTTCAACGGCGGCACGCTGCGCGCCGCGGCCTCGAATACGGCCTTCATGACCGGATTGACTTACGCCTACGTGAAAGAAGGGGGCGCGAAAATCGACACCCAGGGTTTCGAGATCGTCGTCGGCCAATCGCTCTTGCATGGCGGAGCCGCCGCCACCGACGGCGGTTTGACGAAAACCGGCGGCGGCAAACTGACGTTCACCGGCGCGCTCTCCTATACGGGACTCACCGCCATTAACGGCGGAACGCTCGTGCTCGACAACGGCCAAACCACGACCTTGGGCGCGATTTCCGGGGTAGGCAACTTGAGCGTCGGCCCGACTTCCACGCTCATCGCCCCTTCGATCAACGTGAACGCCTTGAACATCGGCTCGACCGCCGCCGCGGTGGCCGTGCCCGAACCGGCGGCGCTGGTCTTGATGTCGATTGCCGGCATCCTCGGCGGTCTCGCGCTTGTACGTTCTCGCATGGGCAAACGAGAGTAAACGCGGCGGGGAACGTAGGATTTACTGCTTCCGCTGCACGACGAAGCGGGTCAATTCCGCGAGCGAATCGCGGGCGGGAGAGGGGGGGAGGCGTTGCAGTTCCTCGGCGGCCCGGCGGGCGAATTTTTCGGCGTTATGGCGGGCGTATTCGATGGCGTCGAAGCGCGCGAACCAGGGCCGCAACGCCTCGCGGCGGTGATTGTCCGAGGCGGTCAGCAGCGCGAGCAACTCCGGCCGTTCGCGGGTGGAAACCTGGTCGAGCAAACGGATCAGCGGCAGGGTGAATTTCTGTTTCGCCAGATCGGTGCCCAGCGATTTGCCGACGGTCTTTTCGTCGCCCAACAGGTCGAGCACGTCGTCGGCGATTTGGAAGGCGATGCCCAGTTGATGGCCGTAGCGGTCGAGCGCGGCGTGGATTTTCGCCTCGCCGCCGGCGCAATGGGCGCCCAACCGGCAGCAGCAGGCCAAGAGTTCGGCGGTCTTGCGGCCGACGATCGCCACGTATTGGTCTTCGCGGAGATCGAACTTGCCGCGGCTTTCGATCTGCCGCAGTTCGCCGTCGCAGATGGTCCGCGAGGAATTGCTCAATTCGCGGACGGCGTAGAGGTCGCCGAGCGAACTGGTCAGGCAGAGCGCATGCGCCAGCAGGTAATCGCCCAGCAGGACGCTGGCTTCGTTGTCCCAGCGGGCGTTGACGGTGTCGAGATGCCGCCGCAAGGTCGCTTCGTCGAGCACGTCGTCGTGAATCAGCGTGGCCGTATGGATCAGCTCGACCGCCGCCCCCAACACGACCTGCGCGCGCTCGGTTTTTCCGGCCGCCAGCCCGGAGAGCAGCACCAAGGCCGGGCGCAACCGCTTTCCGCCCAGGTGAAAACCGTGCTTCACCAACTGATCGACGAAGGGATGATCGCTCTGCAACTCCTCGCGGAGCAGTTCTTCGACTTCGGCAAGTTGGGCCGCGATCGGCGCGTAGATCGCGCGCAAAGCATCCGGAACGGTTGCGGGGGCGAAAGTCGTTTGTTCCATCAGGCTTTCCCGTAACTTTGCGCGGTGGTTCAGGCGGGCGGCCCGCTCTTTCGTAGAATCGGTTATCGAGTAACCTCCAAACACAATTCTAATGACTCCGCCGCGTCCGTCGAGGGGCGGAAGCGACATGTTACGCTAGAGAGGGGTTTAAGAAGGCGGTACAATCGGGGAATATCGGAACTGAACATCCGCGAGAAAGGGCGGATTTCCAATCTGCATAAAATATCCAACGTAAGAACCTATCCAGCATCAAGTTCGCGTTTTATTCGTTGCGGACACGGTTTGGTTGGCGATTCTGCGAGGCGGGAGCCTCGCGGACATTGCGTTCCCAGGCGGGAGCCTGGGAACGAGAAAATCCAACGTAAGCGTTCGCGCCCCGGTCGGGGGCAGTCCCATTTTCGCGGCGATTAAGCAATTTTACGGCGCCATCATCTTTTGCGCCGCGAAAATCGGGACGGTCCCCTGCGAACGGTTGCCGTTCGCCAATATGGGGGTGAGATTAAACGACCAGATTGGTCAGCCGTTCGTTTGCAGCTTGGCCGCCGTGAGGGTGTTCCGCAGGAGCATGGCGATGGTCAGCGGGCCGACGCCGCCGGGGACGGGCGTGAGCATTCCGGCGACTTCTTTCACCGCGTCGAAATCGACGTCGCCCACCAGGCCGGTTTCCGTGCGGTTGATTCCCACGTCGATCACGGTCGCGCCGGGCTTGACCATGTCGGCGGTCACGAAATTCGCCTTGCCGATGGCCACGATCAGGATGTCGGCCTGCCGCAAGATATCGGGCAGGTTCTTCGTGCGGCTGTGGCAGACGGTAACCGTGGCGTCGCCCCCTTGCCCGCGCTGCATGAGCATGATCGCCACCGGCTTGCCGACGATATCGCTGCGGCCCAGCACCACGACGTGCGCGCCCGCGATGGGGATATTGTGCCGCACCAGCAACTGCTGCACGCCGTGCGGAGTGCAAGGCAGGAATCGCGGGCGGTTCTGCACGATGCGGCCCACGTTCTCGGGATGGAAGGCATCGACGTCCTTCAGGGGATTCACGGCCTCGAGCACCCGCGTTTCGTCGATCTGCTTCGGCAGCGGCAGTTGAACGAGAATGCCGTGCACGGCGCGGTCGCGGTTCAGACGGTCGATCAAATCGAGCAGTTGCGTCTCGGTCATTTCGGCCGGATGCCGCTCCAAGACGCTCTTCATGCCGGCCAATTCGCAGGCCTTCTGCTTGTTGCGGACATAAACCTCGCTGGCCGGATTCTCGCCCACCAAAACCGCCGCCAGGCAGGGCGTTACGCCGGTCTTTCCCGAAAACTCCGCCGCCTCTTTCGCCACTTCCCCGCGAATCCGCGCCGCCATCGCCTTGCCGTCCAAAATCGTCGCCGCCATGAAATCGTTCCTCTAAGTCGATGAAAACGTGAAATTGAGAAAATATCATTTTAGCATGAATGTGGTAGCCAGGAACGGGGGGATATATAGTCTGAATTCTAGCGATTATTACGCCCCCACATCCTGGGAGCCCCCAATATACACTTGGCAGCATCAATTGGTAAAATGTGAGATGCGTTTCAGAAGATGTTCGAGCGATAGTGAGGATGCATCGAAAACTTGCCACACAATAAAAAGCATATCACGATACGAGAGGGCGGCCATGAACGTTACGCATCGGGCAAAGAAGAGCGATAAATATGTCTTGTGGGGATCGCTGGTATTCTGGACGATCTTAGCAGCCATCATTGTGCCGCTTATCCCCGAGATGAAAACAAACGAGGACGCGCGATGGGCACAATTACCCTTCCAGATATTCATGGCCCTTTTTTTCCTCTTTTGGATTCTTTACTCGGTTCTTGGCTTAATCCATGTTAAACGGTATCAGTTGCATGTCAGTGATGATGCCGTTGAAAAGACGGGCATTTTTCGACATCGAGCAATAGATTTGAATGACCTAACGGCTGCGCAATGGCTTCCATTGAGTGATTTTCGAGGGAGACTTGTATTACGAACCTCCGAGAGGAAAATAGCCATCGGTTTTCGTGACTTGCCCAGAGAACAAGCCCATGAATTGGTGATGTTTTTCCGCCACCGTTTGCCGGAATCGAGCCAAAAGGACTGGAATCGGTATTGGGAAAAGAATTGGCGGACATTCGATGAACTGGAAAAGCTCAGTCCCGAAGAGATCGCCGCTGCCAAGCAGGCTTCAAAACGGTTTTTAATCCGTTGGTGTTCATTCGGCTGGATTATGCTAGTCATCGGCGACTTTGTCGCCTGGCGATATACGGGTGAAAAAAAGTGGCTTGTGCAACCGCTGGGAGCTTTCATAATTCTGTTTTTCTTTGTTTACTATTTCTCGAAATCATTAGTTTCAACAACAAGAGGCAAGATAGGCAAGACGAGGCCAAAATCAAAAATAACGATGGTAGCCGCTATTAGCTTTCTAGGAGCCTTTATTATCCCATTTCTCATTATGGCTTCCAGAATTTTCCCGCATGATTCCTGGGAAGAAGGATTTTTCATGATCCTATCCATGCTCATTTTAGTGATTCCAGTATTTTGGAGCATTTATAAACAAAATAAACCAATCCAAGAGTGGAACCGCGAAGCCGCTAAAACGGCAGCGGAACTTTATTTGAGAGTGTCCCCATCAATCGTGAAAGAAAAATAACGCCATGTCCATGAAATACCATCCCCTTCCCCGCACGACCTTGGAAATCTCCGAAATCGCCTTCGGCGCTTGGCCGATCGCCGGCATGACGACGCCGGGAATTATCGATGCGGAAAGCCTTGCCGCGATTCGCGCCTGCTTCGAGGCGGGCATCAATCATCTCGATACCGCGTATATGTACGGCGCCTGCGGCGAGAGCGAAAAACTCATCGCCCAAGCCTTGGGCAACCGCCGCGGCGAAATGGTCATCGCCACCAAGGGCGGATTGCATTGGGGGCCGGACCAGGAGATGGTTTACGACGCCCGGCCCCAAACGCTCCGCCGCGAGTGCGAAGAAAGTCTGCGGCGATTGCAAACCGACCGGGTGGAACTCTACTATCTGCACGCGCCCGATCCGAACACGCCGGTCGCCGAATCGGCGGGCGAGATCAAGCGGCTCATGGACGAAGGCAAAACACTCTCGGCGGGGGCGTCGAACATGACCGTCGCCGAGCTTGAGGAGTTCGCCCGCGAGTGCCCGTTGGCGGCCTATCAGCCGCCGTACAACATGCTGCAGCGGCAGATCGAGGCCGACACGCTCCCGTGGTGCCGCGCGCAGGGCGTGGCGGTGCTCGTCTATTGGCCGTTTCTCAAGGGTCTTTTGGCCGGCAAGATGCGCCGCGATCGGACCTTCGAGAACGACAGCCGGCGGAAGTATCCGCAATATCAAGGCGAAGAATTGGAGAAAAATCTGGCATTGATCGAGAATCTGCGGGCCATCGCCGCGGAAACCGGCCATAGCGTGGCGCAATTGGTGTTGCGTTGGACGTTGCAGCAACCGGGCGTTACCTGCACGTTATGCGGCGCGCGTCGGCCCGATCAGGTCCGCGAAAACGCCGGTGGCTCCGGCTGGGAACTTACGGCCGAGCAACTCGCCCGCATCGAGAAACTTCTCGCCGCGCGCGGCGCGCCCGCGGTGCGGAGTTTGTGAAAAGGCGGAAGGCGGAAGGCGGAAGGGGGAAGGCGGAAGGGGGAAGGCGGAAGGGGGAAGGCGGAAGGCGGAAGGCGGAAGGGGGAAGGGGGAAGGCGGAAGGCGGAAGGGGGAAGGCGGAAGGCGGAAGGCGGAAGGGGGAAGGCGGAAGGCGGAAGGGGGAAGGCGGAAGGGGGAAGGCGGAAGGCGGAAGGGGGAAGGCGGAAGGCGGAAGGGGGAATGTGAACGTGGCAACCACGTTTCTTGATGATGTTGAATTATGAAGTTGGACGGTCAAGCGGGTGAAGGTCCGTTGCGAACGTAGTAGAAAAATGGCGGAGCGCAATTGGAGCGAAGATGAGCTTTGGGAGATTTTGCGGGAATGCATCGTCGAAGCCCTCGGCGCGAGGCCCGAGCAAGTAACTCCCGACGCCCGGCTGGTCGAAGAATTGGACATGGAATAACACATCCGCCTTCCCCCTTCCGCCTTCCCCCTTCCGCCTTCCGCCTTCCGCCTTCGCTCATTTTACCTAATCGGTTTCGCTAGTCATAATTTACCAAAGGAGTTTTTCCGAACGGCCTCGATTTGCTTGCCGCGCGCTTGGCATGGTGTATGGTTGGAACGCGGGAGACGTTTTCCTCCCTGGGGAAAGGCCATGCCGAGAATACTGCCCACCTTCGCCGCGATCGCCATTGTCGGAGCCTGCATCGCCTTCAATACGATGCAATATCCGATCGTCTGGGAGATGGTCGGTCCAGGCGGGCAAGCGGCGCGTTCCGAAAAGAACGCACCGGCGGCGGAGGTAGTCTCATCGGCGAAAGCGGCATCTTCGGTATCCGCGGACCGGAATCCGCTCCCGCCGAACGCTTCCCCGGAATTTGATCCGTCCTCGACCGCCAAGGAAAGCGAGAAGCCCGCCGTGCCCCAGGCGATTCCCATCTCGATGCCCAAGGAAGAGCCGGCAACCGCCGATGCCCCGGGGGACGCCGAACAAGCGGCAAAGGCCGAGCATGAAAAAGCTCCGGCGGAAGACGAGAACCTGGTCGAACCGCCCCGGCGATTGGTGCCCGTGGCGGCCGACGCGATTTCCGCCGGTGCACTTTCAATCGGGTTGGACGAGATTCGCCGCCTGCCGCCGGTCGAAGCCCAACCCGCTTCGCCCGCCGACCGCTACGCCGCCGAGTACCCTCCGGCGGCAATTCCGATTTATCCCTCGACGGGCAAGTAGCGGAAATAATAACATCAGTTATAATGACGGGATAGATAATCGCGGCGCGGTGGAAGCCGCCGTTTTTCTTCCTCTTATCGAAAGGGCAACGCATGGAAACCTATCGTCATTCGGGCGCGATTTCGCCGCTGGGAATTATTCTGGCTTCGTCGGCGGGCATCGCGGCGGCCGTGGTGCTGGGCGTCGCCTATTCTTTCGCGGTCGTGCATATACCGATCATTTACGTCAACGCCTTATTGACGTTCTGTTTCGGCTGGCTCATGGGAAAGGCCGTCGGCTGGGGGGCGAAAACCGGAAAAATTCGCAATCCCTTCGTCGCCACGGCTTACGGTTTCCTCATCGGCCTGATCGGCCTTTACGTCGCCTGGGGGACCGACTTTCTCGCCCGCGTCGTCATCCCCGGCGGCCTGAAGGGCAATTATTGGATGGCCTATTCGCCCAACGTGATCTGGGGATACATGGAAATTTTTTACGAAAAAGGCTTTTGGGGATTCAAACATGGCGGCAACGTATCGGGCATCCCGTTAGCGATAGTCTGGGCGATCGAAGCGGCGATGATCGTCGGTGGTTCGACCTATTTCGCTCGAAATGCCATCGCCCATCACCCCTTCTGCGAGAATTGCGGCCGTTGGACCGACATCGTCGCCGGCTGCCGGCACTTATCGCTGGCCGAATCGCAGGAATCGCTCGCACGGCTTTTATCCGGCGACTTGGCCGTGCTGGCGAATTTCAATCTGGCCCAAAACGAAAACGTCTTTCTGCAACTCGATTTGGCAAGTTGCCCCATCTGCGCGGAGAGTTGCTATCTCACGATTCAGCAAGTCACCCAGACGTACGATAAAGAGGGCAAACTCAAGGTGGAAACGACGCCGCTCCTGCGGAACATGTCGATCGATGCCGAAGCCGTGCCGCTCGTCCTGACCGCCGGCAGGGAACCGCCGCCGGAGGCGGAAGAGGAAGATGTGCAGGGCGAGAATCCGCCGGAAACCGGCGAGACGCCCAAGAATTCCTGATGCCGCACCGCATGTCGGCCAATCGCCACGGGATATGAGCACGATGAATCGGCTTTTCAGTTGGTTCTTGATCGAAAACGGCGACAATCCCTACGAATCGCCGCAAGCCTTGGGAAGTCCCGACTCGAATCGGCTTGCGCGGGAGGAGAAATGCCGCGTTCTCGGTCGACTGTTTTGGCAATGGGAGAGGCTGCGGATTTTGTTCAACGCGGTTTTAGGAGTCGAGGCCGTCGTTTTGACCGCGATGATCGGCTTCGTCCGAGCGGATTTGCTCCCTTCGGCAACGCCCTTGCGGTTCTGCAAGTTCATCTTATTGGGATGCCTCGCCGCCAATCTCCTTTTTTGCTTGGGGTATTACACGAACGCCTATCTCGCGTGGCTCGGCTTCCGACAGCGAATTTACACCGCGCTGATCTTTCTCGGCGGCCTGCTGATCGCCGCCGGTTTGACTGCTTTGGCGATCGTATCCGTACTGATGCCACTGGTTCCGGATTGATGAGAAGCGCGGGTATCCGCCTATTCCGCGACCGCCGCTTGCTCCTGGACGACTTTGCGCACCGCGAGCAGCGCGCGTTGCGCGGAGAGGCAGACGTTGCGAAAAACGTGCGGCCGCGTAACGCCGGCGAGCCGCAAGGCCTCGATCTCGCCGCGCTGGAAGACCAGATCGCCCGCGCGAAGCCACTCTTGGCCGGGCAGGATTTCGATTTCGCAGGCATCGAATTCGTCGAGTTCGAGCCATTTTTCGTCGCGCGGGGCAAGTCCCTTGCAGACGATGATCCGCCGATTGGTCAGCGTGTAGCGTTTGCAGAGGTAGGGCATGCGCAGCCAACAATAGAGCGCGAGGCTCAAGGGAATCGTCGCCAGCGCCCAAAAGTTTCCCAGCGTGAAGATGCTCGCGCCGGTCCGGCTGGCGCAGAGCCGGCCGACGAGCCGACCCAGCGGATGCGCGCCGATCGAGGGCCAGACGGACATCGCATTGACTTCGCCAAGGTCGGGAGGGGCGACGCCGGGGAGGGGAGGTTTCATGGGGAAAGGATGAAGGATGAAGGATGAAGGATGAAGGATGGAATCGCCCTTGAGGTTTTCAATCCCACCATTATTTTGCTTTTTTCGGAACGAGTTTTCCGAAGACGCTTTGAGCGATATCCGGTACGCGAATTTTTACGAAGAATTCGCCGGGATAGAGATAATCTTCGCCCGATTCGTCGATTACGCGCAGCATCTTGTCTCGCGCGGCGCGCGGATCGGGGAGAATTCGATAGACCTTCCGCGTTTCCAACGCCGCCGGGTAGCCATCGTTCTTGACGCATAAACCAAAGCGCGCGCAGGCAGTTCGTCGAACCATTCCGGCGGAACCGTCGGACCTGCCGGAGGTTCTACGCGAGATACCGTTTGATCTTGATTTCTTTTTTTCCGACAGCATGGGCTTCATACCAATGTACCTCGGCAAACCTGATGTTTCCGTTCGATAATCGAATCTGTGAAATCGCGATTTTACACTGCATGAAACTTCCCCGTCCAGACCGGCAGCGCCGCGCAGCGGGCAAGGATGCAACCAATTCGCGTCGTTTCCAAGCAATATTCAAACTTCTCCGCCGATAGCACGTAGATTTGGCCAATCGCCGAAAATATCGGCGTCGGCAGGGCGTCTCTCGCAATCTGGGGGGGGCATTGCCACCGAACGATGGGCCGTTATCATATTGGGGAGGTTCTGCAACACATTTCGCGCGTTCTTTTGCGTGGGAAAGGAGCATTTTTATGAGTTACGCAGGTATGGGATTATTTCCTTTGTGGATTTTATTGGGGATGATGGGGCCCGCCGGCGTGCCGCCCTTGCCCGAAACGCCGACGCTCTCGAGAATCGCGCCGGAAGAATGCCTCTTCTACCTGTCGTCCGCGGGGCGCGCCGAGCCGCGGGCCGACAGCAAAAACCAAACCGAACAACTGCTGGCCGAGCCGGAAGTGCAAAAATTCGCCGCCGAAATGGAAGCGATCCTCAAATCGCTGCTCGATCGCGGACTGAAGCAGCCCGATGCGCCGCCGCTCACCAGCGACGAAATTGCATCGCTTGCGAAAACGCTGCTCTGCCGGCCGGTGGCGGTTTACGTCGGCAGCGTCGAGGTGCAGCCCTCCGGGCCGGATGTTCGCGGCGGCGCGATCGTGCATTTGGGAAATTCGGCGCCGCAGTTCAAGGCGCTAATGGAAAAAATCGCCAAGCTCGCTCCGCCGGGAGCGGTCGTCCCGGTTCCGGACGGCAAGGATACCTGGCAAAGTTTCAAGCCCGAACCGAGCGTGTCCATCACGTGGGGCTTCAAAGGCGAATACTTCATGTTCGCCGTCGGCGAGGGGGAAATGCAGGCGCTCGTCAAGCGGGCGTTCGGCAAAGCGCCGGAGTGGCTCGCGAGCCTCCGCCGGAACGCGGGCGTGGAGCGGATTTCGACAATCCAGTATCTGAACGTCAAATCGATCCTGCAAATCGCCGCGCCGCAGATGCCGCCCAACGTCCCGAAAATCCTCGAGGCCTTGGGAATTGCGAATTTGACGCACGTTTCCGTGGTGGCGGGCCTGGATCAAACCGGATTCGTCAGCAAAACGACCCTGGCTCTCGACGGCCCCGCCCAGGGCCTGCTCAAGTTCGCCGACGCCAAGCCGCTTGCGGCCGCCGACTTGGCGCCGATCCCCGCCGACGCGGTTTCGGCCGCGGTGATTCGCCTCGATGCCGAGGCGATTCTCGATGCCGTCCTCGATATCGCCGAACGGGCCGATCCCAGGGCAAAAACCGAGATGCTGGGAACCCTCGCTCAGTGGGAAGCCCAATTCGGGCCGAGGCCGCGCGAAGAAATCCTCCGGCCGTTGGGTGATACGGTTTGTCTGTTCAACTCCGCGAAGGAAGGCGGGCCGATCGGCGGAACCGCCGTCGTCGCGCTCAAGGATCCGCAAACGGCCAAAGCCACCCAAGACAAACTGCTGCCGATTCTCGAATCCCGCCGACAGGCGAATCCTTCCCTGCCGGCGTTGCAAAAAGCCGATTTTAACGGCAGGGAAATCTACTCCCTACAGCCTCCCGCAGGCCCCGGCATGGCCCTGGCAATGCCCGTGATGCCGTCTTGGTGCCTCACCGACAAGGAATTGATCGTGGGGATGACGCCGGAGAAAATCAAGGCGTATCTTTCGCGGGGGGCCGATTTCCAGTCCTTGGCCCAATCGCCGGAAATCGCCGGCCTCCTCGAAGGCGGATCGGGGCCGCTGGCCTTGATCTATCTCGACGCGAAACAGATGTTCGATGGGATGTATGCTTCGCTTCCCATGCTCTTGGCGATGGCGTCGCCCGCCTTGCAGCAACAGGGCATCAATTTCAATGCCTCGATGCTCCCCTCGGCGGAGAGCATTCGCCCGCATCTGTTG
Organism: Pirellulales bacterium; assembly: GCA_020846145.1. Classification (GTDB taxonomy): domain Bacteria; phylum Planctomycetota; class Planctomycetia; order Pirellulales; family Thermoguttaceae; genus JADLEL01. The sequence goes on from JADLEL010000165.1 coordinate 13,156, forward strand.
CCGCTGGTGGGAACCGTGCGAAAAACGTCGTCGGGCATCGAGATTACCGAGCGCTCCTCGTTGCCGATGTCAGTCGTGATGTCGCCGGCCAATCCGGTGGCCATCGGTCTGCTCTTGCCGGCGGTGCAGGCCGCGCGGGAAGCCGCCCGGCGGGCGCGCTCGATGAACAATCTGAAGCAAATCAGCTTGGCGCTGCTGAACCACGAAGCGGCAAACAACGTATTACCGCCGGCCTTCAAGGCCGATAAGGGCGGCAAGCCGCTCTTGAGTTGGCGGGTGTTGATTTTGCCGTACCTCGAAGAGAACTCCTTATACGAACAATTCAAATTGGACGAACCGTGGGACAGCGAGCACAACAAAAAACTGCTCGACAAAATGCCCGACGTTTATAAGAATCCCAACAGCCGCTTGGCGGGCGAAGGGAAAACGAATTACTTGGCCGTCCGCGGCGCGAAAACGATCTTCAGCGGCGGCACGGGGACAAAAATCAGGGATATCAGCGACGGGACTTCCAATACGATCACGGTCGTGGAGGCTTCCGACGAAAGGGCCGTCCCCTGGACCAAGCCCGACGATTTCGAGTACGACGAGAACGATCCGATCGAGGGCCTCGTCGGTTTTCGGTCGGGCATTTTTCTCGCCGCCTTCGCCGACGGCCACGTGCAAGCGATCTCGCAATCGATCGACGCGAAGGTGCTCAAGGCTTGCTTCACCCGCGACGGCGGCGAAGCAGTCCAGCTCCCGTAGCCAATTTCCGATGGCAAGCAATCGCCCCCCGCGGATTCGCGGGGAGCGATTTAGGAATTGTAAAATAATAAGCTGCCGGAATCGTAGTAGGCACACTCCGTGTGCCGTCGGTGAATTACGGCACACGGAGTGTGCCTACTACGTTACAATTCGGTAGGTTATTCTTTTACAGAGACTTGCCATCTGATCCGATGGGGAATTGAATCATTGCCGGACCGGCGAGGGAAAAAACCATTCTTCCAATGATTGAGCGCAATTGAACTTTGACGGTTCCATGAACCGCCAATTTCCGTCCCATCCGGCGGATCTTTTCCGAATCCCCCTCGCAGGCGAACCGCAAAGTTGGAAAAATCGGGTGGTCAGGCATGCTTGTCTCCCGCGAACCGCGACCAATGGTCGCGGCTTTTCAACACGAATCCCCCTCCGCAATGGGTTGACGGTGCGCCCGAACTCTTGGTATATTACAATGTTCGGGCTTTTTTTCGTTTTCGAGACGTATAAGATATGCCGCCGTTGGTCATCGATGTTCAAAATGCCGAGGATTGGCGCGATGTGGTGCATCGCGCGGTGCAGGTGTTGGCGGAAGGGGGGTTAGCCGTTTTTCCCACCGAAACGGTCTATGGCCTCGCCGCCAGCGCCCTGGACGAAGCGGCCGTAACGCGGTTGTTGGCGATGAAATCGCGGGAGGGCGGAAACAAGCCCCTGACGTTGGCCATCAAAAGCGCCGAGGAAGCCTTGGATTTCGCTCCCGACCTGTGCCCCTTGGCGCAGCGGTTGGCGCGGCGCTGCTGGCCGGGGCCGATTACGCTGGTGGTGGACGATTCGCACCCCCAGAGTTTGGTCCGCCGCCTGCCGGAAAAGGTCCGTCAGGCCGTTTCGCCGGCAAACGCGATCGGGCTCCGCGTGCCGGGCCACCAAATCATTCTCGACGTGATGCGGATGCTCGCCGGCCCCCTCGCGCTGACCAGCGCGAACCGCGCGGGCAAGCCCGAAGCGATCACCGCCGCCGAGGTCCTCGAAAACCTCGACGAGGAGGTCGATCTGGTGCTGGACGACGGCCGCTGCCGCTTCGGCCAACCGTCGTCGGTGGTGCGCGTGCAGGGCAAGCGGCTCGAAATCCTCCGCCAGGGCGTCGTGCCCGAACGGACCTTGCAGCGGCTTTCGAGCGCGATGATCTTGTTCGTCTGCACGGGCAACACCTGCCGCAGCCCGATGGCCGAGGCGATCTGCCGCGATCTGCTGGCCAAGAAGCTCGGCTGCGAAAACGCGGCCTTGGAAGACCGCGGCGCGCTGGTCGCTTCGGCGGGGATTGCCGCGATGATGGGCGGCCGCGCGAGCCAGGAAGCGGTTTACGTGATGCAGCAGCGGGGCTTGGATTTGATCAATCACGAAACCCAGCCGCTTACCGAGCCGCTGGTCCGCCATGCGGACGCGATCTACGCCATGACCCGCTCGCATCGCGAGGCGATCCTGGCGCAGTGGCCAGCGGCGGCCCCGCGCGTCAAATTGCTCTGCCCCGACGGCGAGGATATTTGCGATCCCATCGGCGGTCCGGTCGAAAGGTACGAGCGCTGCGCGCAGCAACTCCGCGATGGAATATCCCGCCGCCTGGAGGAAATCGACGTCTAACCGTGCGCTTTCCCTATCCCCCATCCCCTAACCCCTATCCCCTATCCCCTATCCCCTATCCCCTAACCTCTCCACCATGCGTATCGCAATCGGCGCCGACCATCGCGGTTTTTCCATCCGCACGAAAGTCGCGGACTTCCTCAAGCAACGCGGACACGAAGTCGAGGACGTGGGCACGTTCTCGCCCGAAGCGGTCGATTACCCCGACATCGCCGCCGAAGTGGCGGGCCGCGTCAGCCGCGGACAATGCGACCGCGGCATTCTCGTTTGCGGAACCGGCCTGGGCATGTGCATCGCCGCCAACAAGTTCCACGGCGTCCGCGCCGCCCCCTGCCACGACGACCTCACCGCCGAACTCAGCCGGCGGCACAACGACTCGAACATCCTCTGCCTTTCGGCCGATCTCCTGGGCGAACGGCTCATCGACCGCATGATCGAACTCTGGCTGAACACGCCCTTCGAAGGCGGCCGCCACGCCCGCCGCGTCGATAAAATCCTCGACCTCGAACGCCGCGTGGAGGAAGAAAATAAGCAATGATGTGGCTGTGCGGTGGATTGAAGAAAGTGTAAGGGAAGGGAAAATGGGAAAATGGGTAAAAGGGAAATCGGTGTACGTAAATGTGAATCTAAGCGAAAATCCACAAAAAATGCTTTTCCATTTTTCCCCTTCTCCCTTTTTCCTCATTACACGATGAGTTTCTTCATTCGGCTGAAATGTGACGTATTGAGTTCCCTTCCTTCCCGCGCCTTTGCTACCCGCGCACCTTCTCCGCGATAATTAGTCCGGGCGGGGTGCGGTTCCGCTCGAAGGCGGTGATGTTGGCGAGCGTTTCCGCGGCGATGGCCGTTAAAGCCGCGTCGGTGAAAAACGCTTGATGGCCGGTGATGATGACGTTGGGGAACGTGAGCATCCGCGAGAAAACGTCGTCCTGGATGACGCGGTTCGAGAGGTCCTCGAAGAACAGATCGGCCTCTTCTTCGTAAACGTCCAGGCCCAGCGCGCCGATTTTGCCCGACTTGAGCGCGCGGATCGCGGCTTTGGTGTCGATCAGCGCGCCGCGGCTGGTGTTGACGATCACCGCGCCGCGCTTCATCCGCGCCAGGGCCTCGTCGCCGATGACGTGGTGCGTCGCCGGCGCGAGCGGACAGTGCAACGAGATGACATCGGACCGCGAAAACAACTCCTCGAGCGAAACGTACGTCAAGCCGGCGGCCTCGGCTTCGGGATTTTTCGCCACGTCGTAGCCCAGCAGCTTGCAGCCGAAGCCGGCGAGGATTTTGGCCACGATCGCGCCGATCTTGCCGGTGCCGATCACGCCCGCCGTCCGCCCGTGAAGTTCGATCCCCAACAGCCCTTCGAGCGCGAAGTTTCCGTCCCGCACGCGGTTGTAGGCTTTGTGCAAGTGGCGGCAGAGCGCGAGGATCAGCCCGATGGTGTGTTCGGCAACGGCATGGGGCGAATAGGCCGGCACCCGCGCGACGGTCAAGCCCAATTGCTCGGCCGATGGCAGATCGACTTGGTTGAAGCCCGCGCAGCGCAGGGCGATGAGCTTCGTTCCCTGCCGCGAAAGCGCCAAGAGAATCCGCGCGTCGAGGATGTCGTTCACGAAGGTGCAAACGGCGGGAAAGCCTTCCGCCAAGGGCGCGGTCAGATCGGTCAAACGCGGCTCGAAAAACACCAACTCGTGCCCCGCGGATTGATTGGCCCGCTGGAAGTATTCTTGGACGTATGCTTTCGAGCTGAAAACGGCGACTTTCATGGAATGCAACTTTATTTAGCCCCCCGTGAATACACGGGGGGCCGTAGCGTGAATTGATTAGCCAATTCAACATGCGCCAATCGATGGTGCGAGTCTTGGTTCCCGGCGGCCCCCGGTGTAATCACCGGGGGCTAACTATTTACCGGCTAAATAATTACCGGCCAGCCCAGCGCCGTTCGGGCGACGGCGAAAGCCGCCTGCGGCCGGCCGAGACGCCGGGCGTTCTGCTTGAGCGCGGCCAGCCGGGCCGGGTCGCCCAGCAATTGGTTCATCTTGTACGTCAGGGTCGAAAGATTGTTGATCTTCACCGCCGCGCCGTTCTCCAGCAGAAAATCGCTGTTGCGGCTCTCCTGCCCGGGAATCGGATTCACCACCGCCATTGCCGCGCCCCGGGCGAGCGTTTCGGAAGTCGTCAATCCGCCGGGCTTCGAGACCACCACGTCGGCCACGGCCATCAATTCGTCGATCTCGGTGGTGAAGCCCAAGATATGCACCCGATGCCGTTCGGGCGTTTCCAAACGCTCCAGGCGATTCTTCAATTCTTCATTTCGCCCTGCCACGACCACGATTTCCAGCGGCTTCTCGATCTCCATCAGGCCGCCGAACAGTTTTTCGACCGGTCCCACGCCGAATCCGCCGGCCAGTTGCAAGAGGATCGGCCGATCGCCCGCGAGACCTTGCCGCTTGAGGCAGCCGCCGCGGTCTTTTTCCTCGCTGAACTCCGGATCGATGGGGATGCCGGTTACGGTGATGTCCGCGGCGGGCACGCCCCAGTGTTGCAGGTTGAGCGCGCCTTCCTCGGTGGCGGTGAAATAATGGTCGCAGGGCTGGTTGACCCACAGGCGATGCGTTTCGAAGTCGGTCGTGGCGGTCAACTGCGGGGTGGCGAGTTTGCCCTGCCGGCGGAGCGAGGCGATGATCTCGGCGGGCAGGAAATGCGTGTTGACGATTACGTCCCACGTCTTTTCTTGCAGAAATTTCAAAAACTTGCGGAGGTTGAGCTTCTCGACCAAGAGCCGCAAGCGGTCGCTCTTATGCTGCGGCGAGGGCTTTTTATCGAGCAGGTCGTAAAAATAGCCCAAGGCGTGCGGCGCTCGGTTCACCAAATCCAAGTACGATTTGGCGTAGAGCCGGCGAAAAGCGGCGTTGGTGAAATCCATCACGTCGAAGTTCTCGACGCTCGCTTCCGTGTCGAGCAGCCTCAAAGCCTTTTCCACCGCCTGCGCCGCCCGCAAGTGCCCCGCGCCGACGGATGCCGATAGGACGAGTATGCGTTTGGACATGGTTTGGAGTTAAAAAAGAAGCCAAGGTTTTTAGGATATTATAAAAAAAGGTGAATCCGAGTATAGCGTACTTGGCACAAACGCGAAAGATTATGACGCACTCGACTTTTCGGCGATCACTCGAATCGCCTTCCGGCCGGAAGGATATCGACGGTTATCCGATGGGACGGATATCGCCGTCGAGCGGGCCGAAGGCCCAGCCGTTCGCCCAGCCCAGGGCAACGCCCTGGGGAACGGGAAAACGACGATTTTTTTCCGGCCCAACGGGCCAACCGTTCTCCTCGCGGTGAGGCGAATTTTTGGCCCGTTGGGCCGATCGCATAATAAAAAAATGGCGGGCATTCTGTTCCCCAGGGCGTTGCCCTGGGCTGGGAGAACTATCGCCCCTTTGGGGCGAAAAAACTTCTCCTTGTTCGATCATCGAATCGGGAGTAGTTGTTTCGACCGATTATTGCATGGCTACGATTCTACAGGCATCCTTCACTTCCTGCCATAACTGCGGCGAGATATCATGCGGATGGCCGGAAATCACTTTTCGCAAATTATCGTCCAAGGCGCCGCCGTAGAGTAGCGACAATGCAGCGGCAACAATCGCCGGACTGCGGCTCATGCCGGCGGAGCAATAAACGAATGTCGGAATATCCTTTTTCAGTAAAGCAACAAGGCATTCAATTGCCAGGAGCAGCATTTGCAAAGAGCTTTGTTGCCCATCAAGAATGGGAAAGCGGCAATAAGCCATGCTCCGGGGAAACTGGGGTGGTTGTTCTTCATAGGCAAGATCGACGATCGCTACGATACCGAGTTCCATCAGTTGATGAATGTCCGTGGCATCCCTTAAATTACCAAGCCAGAGTTTTTGAGGAAGGATTTCTCGCATAATTCCCTTGTTCTCAGGCTGGTCTTTTTATTTTTTTGGCGAATGTTATCTTCTTGCAGAACCTTGCGAGGCGGAGCCTCGCGGACAGCGTGTTCCCAGGCGGAGCCTGGGAACAAGTTACTATTCTCCGATAATCTTCACCAGCACCCGTTTCGGCCTCTTGCCGTCGAATTCGCCGTAGAAAACTTGCTCCCAGGGGCCGAAGTCGAGCTGGCCCTTGGTGATGGCGATGACGACCTCGCGGCCCATGATCTGGCGTTTGTGGTGGGCGTCGCCGTTGTCTTCGCCGGTGCGGTTGTGGCGGTAGGTCTCCGGCGAAGGATCGAACGGGGCTAGTTTATCGAGCCAGCGTTTGTAGTCCTCGTGCAATCCCGGTTCGTTGTCGTTGATGAACACCGAAGCGGTGATGTGCATGGCGTTGCACAACAGCAATCCTTCCCGCACGCCGCTCTTGGCCACGGCCTCTTCCAACCGCGTGGTGATGTTTACGAAGTCCATCCGCTTGGGCACGGTGAACGTCAGCGTTTCACGATAGGATTTCATGCGTTCTCCTCCACGACGAGGCCGTCGATTTCGAATCCCGCGGTCGGCTTTTTCTCGGCTCCGTCGGCGGTAAGAAATGCCGGATGCACGTTCCAATGCTGTCCGTCGTCGGTGGCCACGCTGGCGGTTTTTTTGTTGAGCCGGACGATCACGCCGGCCTTCCGCTCGCCGGCCGCGGTGGAAAAGCTCACCCGGTTGCCCACGCTGAAATGGGCCAGCATGACCGTGCTGCGGGCTTGGCTGATGAGCTTGAGCCGCTCGACGATCAGCCGGTTTAGGAAGCGAAGTTCTTCTTCGCTCAATTGCCGGATGGCCTTAACCACTTCCATCCGATCTTCCAATTCGTACCATTTTTCCGCCATGATGATTTGTTCCGTAACGTGCCTCCGTAGGTCCTGCCTGCCGGGCGGGACTTTTCGGGAGGGATTCTTCCATCTTCCGCCCTGCCGGCGTAGATGGTTTTTAGCGGTTGTCCAAGGTAACCGTTCACGGGGGACGGTCTCGATTTTCGCGGCGCAAAAGACGATGGCGCCGTACAAGCGTTTAATCGCCGCGAAAATGGGACTGACCCCCTCGCGCCGCGGGACAAAATACGTTTTCCCGCCGAAAAATGGACCAGTCCCCGACTCCCAAGTTATCGTGGGACGGCCGCCGAGGACCGATTTTAACAACTAATTTGGTTTTTGATAAGAACTTATCCTAAAACCTCAATTCGTTGGGGCGGCAGTACAACTGCCACCCCAACCGACATGGTATTGGGATAGGCACTAAGCGTCGGATGATTTCCGCCCCGCAGGGTCCGCGCAGCATTTTTTCGATAAAAAACCGAGGTTCATCGAAAATGGGACTGTCCCCCTCGCGTCGCGGGAAGGGGACAGGTCCATGTTATCGGCCTGCCGTTTGTCCACAATATACGTTATCCCGCCGAAAAATGGACCAGTCCCCGTCCGAGGCGCGAACGCTTACGGAAAAACAAAGACTGGCATCATTGGAAAAAAATAGAGCAACTGACGATTCGCCCGGCAAGCAGGCAATTTACCGCCGATCCTGAATGTGATATAAAAAAGCGGAGCGCGGCCGGCTTGGCCATCTGATTGCGGGCGAGACGCCCGTGCTCCTTCTTTTTACTACAGCCGCTTAATCGTTGACGGAGCACTAGAAACCAAAAGCCATCGAGAGACCAAGGATCCTACGCCATGTTGTCGCTGCTGCTTGCACTGAACCTGCTCGTTGCCGAAACCTCTCCCGCGGCCAACGCTTCCTCGGCGCAGATCGTCCTTCCGGCCGACGCCTCGCGGATCGATCGCTTCGCCGCGGCGGAACTCAAGCGTTGCCTCACGGCATGTTTGGGATGGGACGTTCGTCTCTCCGAAGGCAAGGCCGCCGAGGTCCCCGGCCCCGTCTTTTTCGTCGGCTCCTTGGAATCGGGCGTCGCGCGCCTGCCGGGCTTTCCGCCGATCGCCCCCGAAAAACTTGCCGCCTTGCAGCCGGACGGAGTCTGCCTTTACGGCGACGGCCGGAAAGTGGCGCTGGCGGGCAAAGGCCCGCGCGGCGGCTTGTGCGCGGTGTACGATTTTCTCGAACGTTGCGTCGGCTGCCACTGGCCCGAGCCGGGGCGGGAATATCTGCCCAAACTAAGCGGTCTCAAGCTCAACATCGACGCGACGAACAATCCCCGGTTCCCCTACCGCGGCATAGGACTGCACAAAGCGCCCGGCGCCGAGTTTTTCTTGCAAGTCGTCGATTGGGTGGGAAAAAACCGCATGAACGCCGTGCAGTTCTTCTGCGACGATTACGATCGGCTGCGGCCGGCGGCGCTCGACGCGCTGCTCGACCGCGGGCTGTTGTTGAACGTCGGGGTCCATTCCCGCGATTATTTTTATTCCGGCGACAAATACTTCCCCCTGCATCCCGATTACTTTGCATTGGTCAAGGGCAAACGGGTCGATAACACGCAGCTTTGCTACGGCAATCACGGCTCGATTGCCGAGTATGCCGCAAACGTGGTTGCATATTCGAAGGCCAATCCCGAGATCAAGATGTTCGCCCTCTGGCCGTCCGACGGCTATGGATTCTGCGAATGCGAGAAGTGCAAGTCCCGCCAGACCACCGACGTGATCCTCGACTACACCAACGACCTGGCGAAGACGATCCGCGAACGAGTGCCCGAAACCAAGTTCGAGTTTCTTTCGTACATCCATTACACGACGCCGCCGGAAACCGTGAAACCGCTCCCCTACGTCGTGCCCACGTACTGCGAATACTGGTCGCGGAACCAGTTTCATCCGATCACCGACGACCGCGCCGGAAACGCCGAATGCCGGCGGCAGCTTGAAGGCTGGGTGAAGATTTCGCGCGAAGCGACGCTTTTCTCCTACTATGGCGACGACTACATCAAGCGGTTCCTTTACAATCCGGTCCCCGACGTGGTCCTCGCCGACCTGAAGTATTACCAGAGCATCGGCGTTTCCGGCAATTTCGTGCTCTTGACCAACGCGGATCAGTGGTGGTCGCAGGCCCCGCATATTTACGCCTACGCGAAAGTCGCCTGGGATCCGCGAACGACGCTCGGGCAACTTAGCGACGATTATTTTCAGTCGCTCTACGGGCCGGCGGCAAAACCCATGCGTTTGCACCAGGAAGCCGCCCGGGCGCTCTTCGACGAAACCTTCGGCCACGGCATCACCGGCGAAGACACGCTGTTTGGATTCCGCATCGGCAAGTTCGATCCGGCCCACGAGCAGTCGAGCAAAAAGCAGTTCGACGCGGCGGTCCGGAAGATGAAAGACCAGCTTGCCGCGGCCCGCCCGATGACCACGGATCCTTACGTTCTCAGAAAA
>JADLEL010000166.1 GCA_020846145.1 Pirellulales bacterium
CCCAGGCGGAGCCTGGGAACGAGTGTTATTTTATGGTTAAAAAGCCGAATAATGCGCCCCAGCCGACGACGAGCAAGCCGATGCCGAAGAGGGCGCAGGGGATATTGGCCCAGCGTTGGGAATGGGGCGTGGTCCAAACACCCCAGGTGATGCCCATCGTCCACAGGCCGTTGGCCAGATGATAGACCGCCGAAAGGACGCCGACGACATAGATCGCGAGGATCACCGTCGAGGAGTGCAGCACGTGGGCGACGGAGTCCGTGGCGGTTTCGGGCACGAACACCGCGCCGCCGAACGGCTTGGCCACGTGTTCGATCCACCAAGGGAGGCGAATCCAGCCGTGCATTTGAAAGACGTGGTAGAGGATGAAGGCCATGGCGATTCCGCCCGTCCAACGCTGCAAGGTGTAACGCCAGTTTTCGCCGTAGGGATAGAGGATCAGATTCCGCTTGCCGCGGGTAACGATAATCATGCCGATCAGTCCGTGGAACAGCATCGGCAGGAAGATCGTGCCCCATTCCAGCACGAAGAGCGTGCTCGGACCGAGGCGGTGGATAATATCCACGCGAGTCTGGAACATCTCTCGCCCGTCGAGGATGCTGGCGTTGGTGGCCAGATGGAAACAGAGAAAGCCGCCGATGGGAACGAGGCCGATGAGGGAGTGAATCCGGCGAATGATGAATTCGTGCCGGCCGAAGATCGAGGCGAGGAAGGGGAAATCGCGGGACATGGAAAAGAAATGATGAATGATGAATGTTGAATGATGAATAAGCGCCGCTTGCGGCTTCGCAAATTCCCCACGCCCCACACCCCGCGTCCCTCGCCCCTCCTCACAATTCTTTCGATTTAATCACCACCAGCTTCTTGATCTGCATCTCGTGCATGGTGTAGGGGATGCCGCCGATGCCGTGGCCCGACTCGCGGAGGCCGGCGAAGGGCATCCAATCGACGCGGAAGGCGGTGTGGTCGTTGACCATCACCGCGGCGGCGTCCAAACGGCGGGTCGCGCGGAGGGCGGTATCCAGGTCTCTCGTGAAGACCGCCGCTTGGAAAGCATAAGGCAGGGCGTTCGCCCTGGCAATGGCATCATCGAGTTTTTCGCAGGAATAAACGCATACCACGGGTGCGAAAACCTCGTGCGCGCTGACGCGGCAGTCGTCGGGCGGGTCGAGGAGCACCGTGGGGGCATAGCAGCGCGTGCCGACGGGCTTCGCCCCGCAAAGGACCTTCGCCCCGCGGTCGGCGGCTTCATGCACCCAGTCATCGACCCGGCGGACTTCCGACTCGCGGATCAGCGGGCCGACCTCGGTCTCCGGCAGCGTGGGATCGCCGACCTTGAGCTTGGCGGCCAGTTGGGCCAAGTGGTCGGCCAGGACCAGGGCGATCTTCTTGTCGGCGTAAATCCGCTGCACCGAAACGCAAACCTGGCCGGCGTGGTAGAAGCCGCCTTTGCAGAGCAACGGCAGGGCGGCGTCGAGATCGGCGTCGGCGGCCACGATGACCGGGGCCACGCCGCCGTGCTCCAACGAGCAGCGCGCTCCGGGGGCCAATTTCGAGCGCAAATTCCAGCCCACCTCGCCGCTGCCGATGAAGGAAAAGAAGCCCAACCGGCGGTCGCCGACGAGCTTGGTGGCAAGTTTCTGCTCCGAAGTGATCATCGCTTGGCACCATTCGGGCGGCAATCCGGCCTCGCGGAGGATGCCGACGAAGCGGAAGCAGGAAAGCGGCGTCGCCTTGGCGGGCTTGACGATCACCGGACAGCCCGCTGCAATTGCCGGGCCGACCTGATGCACGATCAAATTCAGCGGATGGTTGAACGCCGAATAGGCCAGCACCACGCCGATCGGCTCGAAGCGGGTAAAGGCCAGCCGGTTGGCGGAGGCGGCGTTTAAGTTCATGGGAATCTCTTCGCCCGCCTGCGTGCGCAGCGTTTCGATGCAGAGTTTCACGCCGTCGATGGCCCGATCGGCTTCGACGCGCGAATCGATGAGCGGCTTGCCGCCTTCGCGGGCGGCTTCGAGCGCCAGTTCATCGCGCCGCAATTGCATGAGGGCGGCGGTTTTTTCGAGAACGGCGATCCGTTTGGCGGGCGGGAGCCATGCGTCCCGGTTGCGGAACAAAGCGTAGGCCGTCGCAATTGCTTTTTCCGCCGCCGCCTCGTTGGCCTGTTCCACCGTGGCGATGGGCGCGCCGTCGAAAGGCGCATGGACTTCGTGCAGCACCGAATCGGCAGTAGCGCCGGGGATCATCAAGGGGAAATGCGGGGGCATGGGGGACCTTCCTCAATTAAACGCTCCGAAGGAGCAGCCGTTCTCCCAGCCCAGGGCAACGCCCTGGGGAAAGTTAGCACGGTATATTCAATCTCCGGCCCAACGGGCCAACCGTTCACCAATAGGCGAAAGGTTGGCCCGTTGGGCCGAAAAATTTCTACTCGTCGAATCTCCCCAGGGCGATGCCCTGGGCTGGGCGAACGCCTGCCCCTTTGGGGCGAATAATTACACCGGGCAAACCAACTTGCCGAGTTTTTCGGTGAGCTTCATGTTTTCGGAGTAATCGACGGGGCAGTCGATCACGACGACGGTGTTGTCGGCAATGGCTTGCTTGATGATTGGAACCAATTCGTCGGCGGTGCGGACGCGGTAGCCTTTCGCGCCGAAACTCTCGGCGAATTTGACGAAATCGGGATTGCCGAACTTCACGTTGCTGGTCCGATTGAACCGCCGCAGTTGGTGCCACTCGATCAGCCCGTAGCAGTCGTCGTTCCAGATCAGCACGATAATCGGCGTATTCATGCGGAGCGCGGTTTCCAATTCCTGGCAGTTCATCATAAAGCCGCCGTCGCCGGTTACGGTCATGGCGATGCGTTCGGGAAAGGCGAGTTTGGCGGCGATCGCGCCCGGCAGGCCGATGCCCATCGAGGCGAATCCGTTCGAGATGATGCAGGTGTTCGGCCGTTCGGCCTGATACATGCGGGCCATCCACATTTTGTGCGCGCCGACATCGGAGATGACGATCGCCTCCGGCGGCAGCGCCTGGCGGATGTCCCAGCATATCTTCTGCGGCTTCATGGGGAAGCCTTGGTCTTCGGCAAATTCGCCGATATCGTCGATGATCGCCATCCGCACGCCCGCCGCCGGATTGCCCTGTTGCGGCTCGGCGAGTTCGCCGATGCTCCGCAAGGCCGCGCCGACGTGTCCGAGCACCTCGACGGCCACGTTGTAGTGTTCATCGACCTCGGAGGGAACCGCGCCGATATGGATGATCTTGTGGTTCTTGCCCGGATTCCACGGGTGCGGATGGTACTCGACCATGTCGTAGCCCACGGTGACGATCACGTCCGCGCGCTCGAAACCGCACATCACGTAGTCGTAGGCTTTCAGTCCCACCGCGCCCAGGCACAAGCGATGCGAGAAGGGAATCACCCCTTTCGCCATGAACGTGGTGGCGACGGGAATGTTGAGTTTTTCGGCGAAGGCCAGGAGTCGATCGGAAGCCCCGGCGCGGATTACGCCGTTGCCGGCCAAAATGATCGGATAGCGGGCCTTGGAGATCATGTCGGCAGCCAGTTGAATTTGCGACGGCGCGGGGACGGGCGGGACCGGCGGATGCACGGGCAAAGGCGTCCAGCCGATAATGTCCGCTTTGGCGACGTTTTCGGGAAAATCGATGTAACTGGCCCCGAACCGGCCGGTTTGCGCTTGCTTGAAAGCCTTGCGCACGACCTCTGGGATGGTTTCCGGCTCGATGATTTGCGCGGCGTATTTCGTGATCGGCTGGAATAGGTTCACTAAGTCGAGATATTGATGACTTTCCTTGTGCTGATGAACGGTGGCCGACTGGCCGGATATAGCCACTACGGGGGAGTAGTCCATATTGGCGTCGGCCACACCGGTCATCAGGTTCGTCGCGCCCGGTCCGAGCGTCGCCAGACACACGCCGGCCTTGCAGGTCAGACGGCCATAGACATCGGCCATGAAGGCGGCGGCTTGCTCGTGGCGGGTAGTAACGAATTGGATGGAGCTTTCCAGGAGGGCGTCCATAATGTCGAGATTTTCCTCGCCGGGAAGCCCGAAGAGATATTGTACGCCTTCATTTTCCAAACAACGCACAAAGAGTTCGGCAGCTTTCATGTTTTTTGGCCGGCCTAAGGAGCGAGAGATAGCCGAAAGGTTTTTTTTGGGCGGAGAGCTAATTTTCCAAGTTCAGAAAGATTATAGACATAGCGTCAAAAAGGAACAAGATTGCGGCTTCTCGACTTAACCCCCACTTATAGGGATTAAGTTGAAAATGTTGCCGGATTGGATTTTATTATTCTAATTCTGTGGCGGCATTGACATTAGCATTTCTTATGATACCATGCGATCATAGATGAGGATGTTTTCTTGGCGATAAACGCTCCGCGGACTTGCTGATAAGATATTATTCTATCGAGTTCGAATATCGCCGCCGTTTGACTATATTTAGCCCCGCCGTGATTAGCCCCGCCGTCCACGGCGGGAAAAATTCGAATAGAATCGCCCCCGCGTGGACGCGGGGGCTAAACGGTTTTTTGGCTAAACGGTTTTTTGGCTAAACGGTTTTTTGGCTAAACGGTTTTTTGGTTAAACGGTTTTTTGGCTAAACGGTTTTTCGCCATTGCGAGATTTTCCATGCAGAGTATCCCGAAACCGCAAGGCCTGTACGAGCCGCAATTCGAGCACGATGCGTGCGGCATCGGGGCGGTGGTCAACATTTCCGGCAAGCCGGAACATGCGATCGTGGAATACGGCAAGCAAGTGCTGCTGAACCTGATGCATCGCGGGGCCTCGAGCGCGGACGAATCGACCGGCGACGGGGCGGGCATCCTGCTGCAAATCCCGCACGACTTTTTCGCCGGCCTCGCGCCGCAATTGGGTTTTGAACTGCCCGCACTCAAGCAATACGGCGTGGGAATGCTTTTCCTGCCGCAAAGCGAAGAACTTCGCGTCCGTTGCGAGCGCATCCTGTTGGAGGCGATCGAGCAGGAAGGGCTGAAAACGCTCGGCATCCGCGAGGTGCCGACCGACAACGCTTGTCTCGGCGAAATCGCCCGCAATTCCGAGCCGGCGATGAAGCAGATCTTCGTCGGCGGCAACGGAGTATCGGAAGAAGCCTTGGAGCGGCGGCTTTACGTCGCCCGCAAGCGGGCCGAGCGCCGCGTCCTTGAAGAGCTGGGCGAATCGGCGGAGCAGTTCTACGCGCCTTCGATGTCCTGCCGCACGATTTGCTACAAGGGGATGTTCCTCGCGCCGCAGCTTTTCGCGTATTATCCCGATCTGGCCGACGAGCGCGTCCGCACGGCGCTGGCGATCGTGCATCAGCGTTACAGCACGAACACTTTTCCGAGTTGGCGGTTGGCCCAGCCGTTCCGCATGATCGCGCACAACGGCGAGATCAACACGCTCCGCGGCAACGCCAACGCGCTGCAGGGCTACGAGCGGACGATGTCGGCCCCGGCCCTCACGCCGGACATGTCGCCGTTGCTGCCGATCCTGCAAGCCGGCGGCAGCGACTCGGCGTGCTTCGACAATTTAATGGAGCTGTTGGTGCAGGCGGGCCGTTCCGCGCCACATGCCCTGATGATGATGATTCCCGAGGCGTTCGGGCCGCGCTATCACATTTCGACCGACAAACGGGCGTTCTACGAATACCACGCGGCAATCCTCGAACCTTGGGACGGCCCGGCCTCGATGGTCTTCACCGACGGCCGCCTGGTGGGCGGAACGCTGGACCGCAACGGCTTGCGGCCCAGCCGGTTCGTGGTTACCACCGACGGGCTGGTGATCCTTTCGAGCGAAGTGGGCGTGGTCGAGTTCCCGCCGGAAAAGATTCAGCAGAAAGGCCGCCTGCAGCCAGGGCGCATGTTTTTGGTCGATACCGAAGCAGGGCGGATCATCACCGACAACGAGATCAAGGGCAAGATCGCCCGACAGAAACCCTATCGCCGCTGGTTGGAGGAGAACCGCATCGAACTTCGCGGGCTGTTCCAGCCGTCGAAGCCGACGTCGATCGACGAGAAGACGCTCGCCCCGCGGCTGCGCGCATTCGGCTACACCCGCGAAGACTTGCAGATGGTGATCGCGCCCATGGCCGCGCAGGGGCAGGAGCCGGTCGGCTCGATGGGGACCGATACGCCGCCGGCCGTGCTCTCCGACCGTCCGAAACTGCTGTTCAATTATTTCAAGCAACTGTTCGCGCAGGTGACGAATCCGCCGATCGACCCGTTCCGCGAAGGATTGGTGATGTCCTTGATGACGTTCACGGGGAAGCAGCGGAATCTGTTCGCCGAAACGCCCGAACATTGCCGGCAATTGAAGTTGGCGCATCCGATCCTGACGAACGAGGACCTGGAGCGGCTGCGTTCGGCAAACCGGCCCGATTTCAAGGTGGTGACGCTCTCGATGCTCTTCAAGGCCGACGCGCCCGATCCGGCCGAGGCGATCGTCGCGGCTTTGGAGCAGATGGTCGAGACGGCGGCGAACGCGATCATCGACGAGGGCGCATCGCTGTTGATTTTGAGCGACCGGGGCATTTCGCCGGGCATGGCCGCGATTCCGAGTCTGCTGGCCGTGGGGGCGTTGCATCAGGGACTGCTGAAAAAGCGGCTGCGGAGCGAGACGGGCATCGTCGTCGAGAGCGGCGAGCCGCGCGAGGTGATGCACTTCTGCATGTTGTGCGGCTACGGCGCGAAGGGCATCAATCCGTATCTGGCCTTCGAGGCCATCGAAAAACTGCACGCCGAGGGCGATTTGCCGCAAAACGTGCCCGTCGATCAATACGCCGATCAATACATCACGGCGGCGAAGAAGGGCATATTAAAGACGATGTCGAAGATGGGCATTTCGACCTTGCGGAGCTACTACGGCGCGATGCAGTTCGAGGCGGTCGGGGTGGGGCGCGCGGTGGTCGATCGATACTTCACCGGCACGCCGACGCGAATCGAAGGGATCGACCTCGAAACCATCGCCCGGGAAGCACTGCTGCGGCACCGCGCGGCGTTCGAGCCGTTGCCGCCGGGCGAGTTGGACCTCGATTTCGGCGGCGAATACCACTTCCGGCTCGACGGCGAACGGCATCTGTGGAATCCCGACACGGTCGTCAAGCTGCAACACGCCGTGCAGCAGAACGACTCCCGGCTTTACGCCGAATACGCCCAGGCGGTGAACGATCAGCACCGCCACTTGCTCACGCTGCGGGGATTGTTCGAGTTCCAGGGCAGCGAAGCGGCGCCGATCGAGGAGGTCGAACCGGCCAACGAAATCGTGAAGCGGTTTTACACGGGAGCGATGTCGCACGGCTCGATCAGCAAGGAAGCGCACGAGGCGCTGGCCATCGCCATGAACCGGCTGGGCGCGAACGCCAACACCGGCGAAGGGGGCGAAGACCCCGCGCGCTATGCGCCGGGGCCGAACGGCGATTCGCTCAATTGCGGCATCAAGCAGGTGGCCAGCGCGCGGTTCGGCGTAACCATCGAATACCTGGCGAACGCGAAGATTTTGCAGATCAAAATGGCGCAGGGGGCGAAGCCCGGCGAAGGCGGGCAACTGCCGGGCCATAAGGTGACGGCCGAAATCGCCAAGCTGCGGCACGCCACGCCGGGCGTCTCGCTGATCTCGCCCGCCCCGCACCACGATATTTATTCGATCGAAGACCTGGCGCAACTCATCTACGACCTGAAGTGCGCGAATCCCGGCGTGAAGGTCTCGGTCAAATTGGTTTCGCAGGTGGGCGTGGGCACGGTGGCCGCGGGCGTGGCCAAGGGCAACGCCGACGAAGTCCTGATCAGCGGCCACGACGGCGGCACGGGCGCGAGTCCGCTGTCGTCGATCAAGTATGCCGGCTCGCCTTGGGAGATCGGCCTGGCCGAAACCCAGCAGACGCTGATCCTCAACGGCCTGCGCGACCGCATCGTCGTGCAGGCCGACGGCCAGATGAAGACCGGCCGCGACGTGGTCATCGCCGCGCTTCTGGGCGCGGAGCGATTCGGATTCGGCACTTCCGCGCTCGTCTCGCTGGGCTGCCTGCTGATGCGGAAATGCCACCTCGGCACCTGCCCGGTGGGCATCGCCACGCAAGACCCGAAGCTGCGGGAGAAATTCGGCGGCAAGCCGGATTTCATCGTCCGCTATTTGACCTTCGTGGCCGAGGAAATCCGACAGTATATGGCCCAACTGGGCTTCCGCAAATTCGAGGACATGGTCGGCCGCAGCGACAAACTCTGCTGTCGCAAGGCGGTCGAACATTGGAAGGCGAAGGGCCTCGACTTCTCGAAAATATTCGCCGCGCCGGACCAATCCGGCGGCGCGCGAAGGTGCGTGCGTCCGCAAACCGACCAGACGAAAGAACATTTGGATTGGAAAATACTTGAACGAGTCGGCGGGAATATCGAATCGGCCGAACCGGTGAAGCTCGCGCTGCCGATCCGCAATACGCATCGCACGGTGGGCACGATCATCAGCAACCGCATCGTCCGGCGCTGGGGCAGCAAGGGCCTGCCCGACGGCGCCATCGAACTTTCCTTCACCGGCTCGGCGGGCCAGAGTTTCGGCGCGTTCCTGGCTCCCGGCGTAACGCTGAAGCTGACCGGCGACGCCAACGATTACCTGGGCAAGGGGCTTTCCGGCGGGCGGATCGTGGTCGTTACTCCGCCCGGTTCGCCGTTCGATCCCAAGGAGAACGTGATCGTCGGCAACACCTTGCTCTACGGCGCGACCGCCGGCGAGGCGTTCATCAATGGGCTTGCCGGCGAGCGGTTCGCCGTCCGCAACAGCGGGGCGACCGCCGTCATCGAAGGCGTGGGCGACCACGGCTGCGAGTACATGACCGGCGGCGTGGTGGCGGTCATCGGCCGGACGGGCCGGAACTTTGCGGCGGGCATGAGCGGCGGCGTGGCCTACGTGTTCGACGAGCTCCAACTCTTCGACACCCTTTGCAACCTCGACATGGTCGAGCTCGAATCGATCTGGCAGGAAGAGGACCAGCGGGTGCTCTTGGACCTGCTCGAAAGGCACCATCGCTGGACCGGCAGCGCGCAGGCGCGGCGGATTTTGGATAATTGGCCGGAAATGTCGGGCAAGTTCGTGAAAGTGATGCCCATCGATTATCGCAAGGCGCTGGAAAAAATCCGCGAGCGCGAGCAAGTTCGCGCCGAGGAGACCGACGCGACGGAAGAAGTGTTTCAACGATAGGGGATAGGGGATAGGGGATAGGGGATAGGATACAGGGGACAGGAGAGAAATCCGAAGATCGAAAGAATACCAAAGCTCGAATAGCGAAAGAAACAGGAGAGTTTGTGCTTCGGCTTTCGATCAAATCCCCTGTCCCCTAGCGCGGACTACGCCCGCAACCCAAGGGGCTAGACAATTAGGGATTGGGGATTAGTGAACGACAAGTGTCTAACATGCGCGCAAAGCGCGAAGAAACCTCAACCGAAGACTCTATCCCCTATCCCCTATCCCCTATCCCCTATATCCTGCCCCCTGTATCCTGTCCCCTCGAACAATTAGGCGACCACATGGGAAATCCCACCGGATTCATCGAAATACCGCGCGGCGAGGTCGGGCACCGGCCGATCGCGGAGCGGATCAAGGACTGGTACGAGATCGACCGTCCGCTGGTCGAGCTTGCGCTGAACCGGCAGGCCGCGCGGTGCATGGATTGCGGGATTCCTTTTTGCCACAGTTCGGGCTGCCCGGTGAAGAATCGGATTCCCGAGTTCAACGATTTGGTCTATCGCGACCGTTGGCGCGACGCGGCGGCGAATCTGCACTCGACGAACAATTTTCCGGAGATCACGGGCCGGGTGTGTCCCGCTCCCTGCGAGACGGCTTGTACGCTGGCCTCGAACGACGAGCCGGTGATGATCAAGCATATCGAATACCAGATCGCCGAACGCGCGTTTAGTGAAGGCTGGGTAACGCCGCTCAAGCCCAAAACGCGGACCGGCAAGCGCGCGGCGGTGATCGGCTCCGGCCCGGCGGGTTTGGCCGCCGCGCAGCAATTGACCCGCTTCGGGCACGATGTCGTGCTGTTCGAGAAGGACGACCGCTTGGGCGGACTGTTGCGCTACGGCATCCCCGATTTCAAGATGGAAAAGCACGTTCTCGACCGCCGCCTCGAACAGATGGTCTCGGAAGGACTGAAATGCGAGCCGAACGTAACGGTGGGCGTCGATCTCGGCGTCGCGGAACTGCGAAAACGCTTCGACGCCGTGGTGTTGTGCCTGGGAGCGGGAAAAGCCCGGCCGCTGGCCGTACACGGCGCCGATCTCGACGGCGTCCACTTCGCCATGGATTACCTTCCCCAGCAGAACCGCCTCACGGCGGGCGACTCGATCTCAAGCGGCGGACGGCCGCTCATTTCCGCGAAGAAGAAGCACGCGATCGTGGTCGGCGGCGGCGATACGGGCAGCGATTGCGTGGGCACGGCCATCCGGCAGGGGGCGCTATCCGTCACGCAGTTGGAAATTCTCCCTCGTCCGCCGGACGATGCGAATCCCGAAACGCCCTGGCCCTTCTGGCCGAAAATCATGCGCACTTCGTCATCGCAGGAGGAAGGCTGCCAGCGCTACTGGAGCGCGCTGACGAAGGCCGTTACCGGCAAGAACGGCCGCGCCACGCACCTGCACGGCTGCGAGATCGATTGGGTGGAAGGACCGCGCGGCTGGGAGATGAAGGAACGGCCGGGGAGCGATTTTACGCTGCCCGCCGAGTTGATTTTGATCGCGATGGGCTTCGTGCACGTCGTGCATGAAGAACTCGTGGAGAAGCTGGGCGTGAAACTCGACGGGCGCGGCAACGTGGCCGTCGATCGTTGGATGACCAGCGTACCGGGCATCTTCGCCGCCGGCGACACCGTCCGCGGCGCGTCGCTGGTGGTCCACGCCATCAACCACGGCCGACTCGCGGCGGCGGCGGTGGATAAATGGCTGAAAAAGTAGGTTATGCTTCAGCATAACATTTACGGTGATTGCTCATTTTGTTATGCTGAAGCATAACCTACCGAGTATCAAAGGAACTTCGCATGGCCCCCGACCCTTCTCAACCTTCCCCCTTTACTCCGCAAGAACTCAAGCTGGCTTTGAAGGCTTTCAAGAAACGGTTGAAACTGACCTGCCTGGACGATCAATCGCGGTTGGGCGTGGGGCCGATGAGCGGGGGCCGGCCGTCGAGCATCGTGGCCATTACCCCGCCCGACCAGTATCCCGACGAACTCTGGGAAGAACTCGCCCGGCAAGGCAAGCTGAAACGCGCCGGCAGCGGGATGTACGAACTGGGACAAGGGTAGAGAGTCTGGAATACTCCTTCAGCGAGCCGCCGGGTTCATCCCGGCGCATCGATTGATAATGCTATTTGACCGAAGCGCCGGGATAAATCCGGCGGCTCGCTTATTGCTCACGCCAGCGTCCGCTCGTAATTGAACCTTAGCGGCCGGTCTTCCGCGGTGGGAATCGCGTGCCAATCGCCTACGGGATCCTGCGCGCCGACCAAATCGACCACTAGATGCGCCGCGCGGATTTTTTCGTTCGACAGATCGCGTAGATCGTACGGTTCGACGGGCCGAAAGACCGTCAATCCCCGTTCGCGGCGGGGGACCAGATTCGCGCCGCGGCGATCGGAAAACACTTTGCCGAGCATGTCTTCGGGCATTTTTACGCGCGTCGATAAGAGCGGCGGGCGGCCGAAAACCACGAGCGAACAGGGTACGCCGCACTGGGCGGAAAGGTCCTCGAGCCGATGCCGGTCGGCCTCCGGCGAAAGCGTTACGCACTTCAGTCCCAAGCCGCCGAGGAGCCGTGCCGCGAGCGAATTCAGCACGGGCATGCCCGGCCCCGCTTCCATCGCCGCGCCCGCTCTTTTCGCCAGATACCAACCTCCCCAGCCGTTTACCTCGACGGTAACGCGCTCCTTCGCGCAGGTTTCGACGAGCCGCTCGATATCGCGCAGGTCTTCCTCGAAGAAGATCGGCGGCAGCGCGACGATGGGCGCGATGCGGCTGCGCCAGCCCAGCACGCGCGGCAACATGCCGGCGGAAAGCCCTTCGAAGATCACCTCTTTCGGCTGCACTTGTTTGAGAAACGCCGCGGCCTGCTTGAACTCGATCCGCGCGCGGTCGGGCTTGCCGCCCAAGGCGCGTCGATTCGCGCCGTGCGGCTCCCCGGCGGCGAGAATATCGCGGACTTTCGGCGGCAGTTCGATGCGGATCATTTCGCCGGAAGTCTTCCGCGCGCGGCGGATGACGCCCGCAATCCGCTCGATCAGCCCGTTCACCGCGCGGGGAACGAGCAGGAAATCTTCGGCGAAAGCGAATCGCTCGCCGAGTCGATGGCCGTCGAGCACGCCCGTGGCGAGGCGGTCGAAGAACGCGCCGATGGAGACGGCCTTTTTCGGGCGATGGACCACGGTTTGCGGCATCCGCCATTCTTCGCTGCGTCCTTCGCACGTGCAGCGGCAGAGAATGCCCTTCGGTTCGCGGTGAAATTCCAAAGCGTAGGTGGGGTAAGTTTCCGATTCGGCGGAAAATTCTTCGATGTCATCGGATTCATCGAAAGGACTTGTACAATCGGGAGGGCGAGGCTCTCGCCGAGTGGCGTTCCCGCTCTCCGGCTCGGCGGGAGCCTCGCCCTCCCCGGAAACTTCTTCCTCTACGAGAAAGCGCGATGAACGCCCCGCCGTGCCGGTGAGGTTGTCGCGGCGGCCGTCGAGGTATCCGCCGGTCATGGCGCGGCCGGTGTAATCGCCCAGCGCGGCGGCTTCGTCGAGCAGATGTTCGCCTCTTTCGCCGGCGATCGCGCGGCGGTAGAGCGCGACGGCGCGGCCGACCCACTCGGCTTTCTTCAACCGTCCTTCGATCTTCAGCGCCGTTACGCCGGCCTTGCGCAATTCGTCGATCCGCAGAATGGCGGCCAGATCGCGCATCGAAAGCGGCGTGCCCGCGGGATCGCCATTTACCGACCAGGGTACGCGGCAGGGGCTGGTGCAGGAACCGCGATTGCCGCTATGCCCGCCGATCCAACTCGAAATCAGGCATCGACCCGAAACCGAGAAGCACAGCGCGCCTTGCACGAAGACTTCGGTTGCGATATTCGGCACGGCGGATGCGGCGGCGATTTCGTGCAGCGTCATTTCCCGGGCAAGCACGGCCCGATCGGCCCCCAGCGCGGCGGCCGCGGCCACGTCGGCGCTATTGGCCATGCAGGTTTGCGTGCTGAAATGGAATTCCAGTTCGGGAAATTCACCCCGCAAAGCCATGAGCGCGGGATCGCGGACCAGGACGGCATCGGCGCGGCACAGCCGGGCGAGTTCCAATATCCGCGCGGCCTGGCCGATCTCGCGCTGGGCGAGATCGGTATTCAGCGTCAAATACGCCTTCGCTCCGCGGGCATGAACGGTTTCGACCGCGCGGGCGAACTCCTCCGGCGTGAAGTTTTTCGCTTTTTGCCGCGCATTGAGCGTCTTCAAGCCGAAATACACGGCGTCCGCGCCGGCTTCCAGCGCCGCCGCAAGCGCCGCCTCCTCGCCCGCCGGCGCCAGCAGTTCCAGTTCTTGGTTTTTTTTATCGTGCAAATTCGCGTTAATCGCGTCCGAGTCGCTCATATTTCCGTCGAGGATGAAAAGGCCATCCGATGCAAGTTCTTAATGCCTATCCCAAAACCATGTCGGTTGGGGTGGCAGTACAACTGCCACCCCAACGAATTAAGACCATCCGCTGCAAGTTCTTAATGTCAATGGGGTTAGAAACAATTCCGCCAACGTGGAGCAAGATTCTACCGCTTTACTGGCCAAGCGGCAATGAAGACGTTATATTATAAACCTCGCGGCCGATCAGATTTCGACAACTCCACCGAATCACAGAAGGAGGAATAGCATCATGAAAACTTCTCGGACACTTGGAAGCGCGGCGATTCTCGCGATTTCGGCCTGCATGGCGGCGGGAATGTTTATTTCAATCCGCGCGCAAGCCGCCCATGCCGAGGAAATCGTTCCCCTCTCCGCGCTCGATCTGCAGAAAATGCAGCAGGGCTGGGGCGAGCCGAAAATCGATCAGTCCGTTACCGGCAAACCGCTCGCGATCGGCGGAAAAACCTTCGCGCACGGCGTGGGCACGCACGCCCGCAGCGTACTCTACGTTCAATTGAACGGCGGAACGAGCCGCTTCACGGCCAAGGTGGGCGTGGACGACAGCCAGCGGGGCAAGGCCGCATCGCTCGATTTCCGCGTGGTCGGCGACGGCAAAACGCTGTTCAAAAGCGGCACGATGAAGCCCGGCCAGGCCGCCAAGTCGGTCGATGTCGATTTGCGCGGCGTGAAGACCGCGATTCTGCTCGTCGGCCAGGCCGGCGGGGGAATCGATTTCGATCATGCGAATTGGGCCGATGCCCAATTCGCGGTTACCGGGGAAAAACCCCAGGCCGTCGATCCGCCGCGCGAGGAGGCCGTCATTCTCACGCCCAAGCCGTCGCCTCAGCCGCGCATCAACGGACCGACGGTTTACGGCTGCCGACCGGGCAATCCGTTCCTCTACCGCATTCCCGCCACCGGCCAACGGCCGATGACTTTCGCCGCCGACAACCTTCCCGCCGGCCTGCGATTGGACGCCAAAACCGGCATCATTACCGGCGTGAATCCGCCCCGCGGCGAATACGCGGTTACGCTCCGCGCGGAGAACGCGCTGGGCAAGGCCGAAAAGAAGTTCAAAATCGTAAGCGGCGATAAGCTCGCGCTCACGCCGCCGATGGGCTGGAACCATTGGTACGCCCATTACGGACGCGTTACCGACCGCACCATGCGCGAAGCCGCCGACGGCATGGCCGCCAACGGCATGGCCGACGCCGGCTACCAGTACGTGAGCATCGACGATTGCTGGATGAATGCGCCGGAGGATTCGAAACTCGATGCGAGCCGCCGCGGCCCGCTCCGCGATGAAAAGGGTAACATCCTCTGCAATAAGAACTTCCCCAACATGAAGGCGCTCACCGATTACATCCATGCCTACGGCCTCAAGGCCGGCATTTACACTTCGCCCGGGCCCTTCACGTGCGCGGGCTATTGCGGCGCGTATCGGCACGAAGCGCAGGACGCCAAGCAATTCGCCGACTGGGGCTTCGACATGCTGAAATACGATTGGTGCTCGTACGGCGGCATCGCGAAAGGCGACAAGAGCCTGGAAGCGTTGAAAAAACCCTATATTCTCATGGGCGATCTGTTGGAGAAACAAAAACGCGACATCCATCTGAATCTCTGCCAATACGGCATGGGGAAAGTCTGGGAATGGGGCGCGGAAGTCGGCGGCCAAAGCTGGCGGACGGCCGGCGATTTGGGCTTCGAGTTGGAGCGGATCATCGATATCGCCATGACGAACGCCAAACACCGCGAGTGGTCCAAGCCCGGCTCGTGGAACGATCCCGATTACCTGCAAATCGGCTACATCGGCAACGCCCGCGGGGGCGGCGAACCGCGCCCCTGCCCGCTGACGCCCAACGAGCAATACTCGTTCATGTCGCTCTGGTGCCTGATGGCGTCCCCCTTGTTCTATAGCGGCGACGTGCCGAAACTGACCGATTTCGATCTGAACATTCTCTGCAACGCGGAGGTGATCGAGATCGACCAGGACCCGCTCGGCCAATGCGCCCGCACCGTCGTGCTCGACGATGAAGCCGTGCTCTTCGTCAAAGAGATGGAAGACGGCTCGAAGGCGGTGGGCTTGTGCAACCGCGGCGAAATGGAGATCGAGATCGCCGCCAAGTGGTCCGACCTCGGGTTGACCGGCAAGCAGCGCGTCCGCGACCTCTGGCGGCAGAAGGACCTGGGCGAATTTTCCGACTCCTTCACCGCCAATGTCGGCCGCCACGGCACGTTCTTGATTCGCCTCTGGCCGGTCAAATAGTAGGCTGGGCAAATATCTCTTCGGTGCCATGCCCACGCTTGCCGTGGGCATGAGTATCGCGAGAAGACTACGTTTTCCCCCGATATCACGTCATTTATTGAGGATATTCGCCGACAAAGCGATCTCGCGGAAGGAAAACCATGAAAATCTCTTTTCTTTAAACTAACCTTGCTGCTATTCGCTTGGGTGCCACGGCTGGGGAAATCGAAAGGGGGACATCGCGATGCCTGTTGAACAATCCATTGCGTCCAAAATCCACTGGAACAAACTCACGCCGGGGCGACTGCTTATCGTCCTGTGGGTGACGATTTTCCTTTTTGCCGAATGGCTCTATCCCAACGGCTGGCCGGTCCTGATCTTCACGACGGGCGTTGCCGCTACAACCCTCTATCTGCTTTGCAGGTTTGCGGATGCATTCCTTTTCGGTCGGCCATTTCAGTACAGCACACGGTCCTTGCTGATATTCACCGCCGTGATTGCCGTTACATTCGGTTGGATGACGCGGAATTTGCAGCAGGCATCAAGACAAAAGA
The DNA here is from genome assembly GCA_020846145.1 of Pirellulales bacterium. Taxonomy (GTDB): domain Bacteria; phylum Planctomycetota; class Planctomycetia; order Pirellulales; family Thermoguttaceae; genus JADLEL01. The sequence continues at coordinate 16,437 of JADLEL010000166.1, forward strand.
AGGCTTTGGGGCCATTGTGTACGGGCAAGCATGACGATTTACCGTCGCCCGCCCCGGCCCCGGCTTGGCTGTGTGCGCTGCTTGGGGTCGATTTCTTCAGGGATGTGAGCCACAAGACGATGTTTGATTTCTCCGACGAATTGGGTGCGACCGATGCTGATTTAGAATTTCTCAAAGAATTTAACGATCTGCGAGTACTCCATCTTAGAAGTCTTCAAATCACTGATGCCGGATTAGATCGGGTAAAAGACTTGAAACAGTTGACCATCCTTGACATTCGCGATGTGAAGATCACGGATGCGGGAATGGAAAAACTCAAAGGGTTGGACAATCTCCGAGAACTGTCTCTCCTCAATACACGGGTGACTGGCGCGGGACTGAAGCATTTGAAGCTCAATCAACTCCGCCGATTATGGATTGGGGATATGAATATTACGGATGACGGATGGGAAGTCATCCGGGGATTGAACCAATTGGAGGAACTTTGGCTCATGAATTCCGGGGCCACGGATGCGCGGCTGGGATTCCTCAAGGGCTTGACTAACCTTCGCCAACTTTGTCTTTCCGGAAATCCTATCACCGATGCAACTCTGAAAAACTTGAAGGACTTGAAAAAATTGGAGTGGCTGTTACTCGAACAAACGGATATTACGGACGCCGGTCTGGAGCAGCTAAGCGGGCTGGAAAAACTAAAATACCTTTCTCTCAAGAAAACCAAAACCACCGATGACGGTTTAAAATACCTCAAAGGACTAAAAGAACTTGCGCATTTAGAACTTAATGACACCATGAGTTCCATTTACGAACTCCAAATCGCATTACCAGATTGCAAGATTACCCATTGATGCGACGATCCCCGCCGGATGCCACTGCTGGCTTGTCCAGCAGTGCCTTCTGGGGTTGGGGCAGCCTCGTTAGCTCTGCTATCGCTATGCCCTCAAACCAAAAAAATACACGATTCATTTCACGTCAAGGCGCCTAGTCGAAAAATTTGCGAACTGTTTTAGTAAAAAAGGAAATCCATGAACAAGCATTTCACATCCTCCATCGCGTTTGTGCTGTTCGCCGTTCTCACCGCGTCGCCTTCCCTCCGGGCCGGCGGAATCGTCCCGCTCGGTTCGCTCGACCTGAGCAAAATCAAGCAAGGCTGGGGCGCGCCGAAAATCGATAAATCGGTGATGGATGGACCGCTCACGATCGGCGGAAAAACCTTCGCTTGCGGCGTGGGCACTCATGCCGAAAGCCGGCTTTACATCAAGCTCGACGGCGGATCGAGCCGCTTTACGGCCAAGATCGGCGTCGATGACAATCGTAAGGATTTTCCGGCCTCGGTCGAGTTCCGCGTGTACGCCGACGGAAGAATGCTCTATAAGAGCGGTCCGATGAAGCCCGGCGATGAGGCCAAAGCGGTCGATGTCGATCTCCGCGGCGCGAAAAACATGCTCTTGTTCGTGGGCTCGGCGGGCAACGGCGTCGATCACGACCATGCCGACTGGGCCGACGCACAGTTCACCGTCGCCGGCGCGAAGCCCCAAGCCGTGGCCCCGCCCGCCGAAGTACTGATCCTCACTCCCCAGCCTTCGCCCCAGCCGCGCATCAACTCGCCCGCCGTTTACGGCTGCCGGCCCGGTAATCCGTTCATCTACCGCATTCCCACAAGCGGCAAGCGGCCGATGACTTTCGCCGCCGACAACCTGCCCGCCGGACTCAATCTGGATGCGAAAAACGGCATCATCACCGGCGTCAATCCGCCCCGCGGCGAGTACGTCGTAACCTTCCGCGCGGCGAACGACTTGGGCAGTTGCGAGAAGAAATTCAAGATCGTAAGCGGCGACCGTCTCGCGCTCACGCCGCCGATGGGTTGGAACGATTGGTACGGCTATTTCGACGGCGTAACCGACCGCCTCATGCGCGAGGCCGCCGACAAACTGGTCGAAAGCGGATTGGCCGACGCCGGCTATCAGTACGTGGGCATCGACGACTGTTGGATGAACGCGCCTGCAGATTCGCAGCATGTGAAAGACCCGCTCCGCCGCGGCCCGCTCCGCGATGCCGATGGGAACATCATGCCCAACAAGCATTTTCCGGACATGAAGGCCCTTACCGATTACATCCATGCCCACGGCCTCAAGGCAGCGATCTACACCTCGCCGGGACCGATGACCTGCGCCGGCTACGGCGGCAGCTATCAACACGAAGAACGAGACGCCAGGCAGTTCGCCGACTGGGGCTTCGACCTTTTGAAATACGACTGGTGCCACTACAGCAAGATCGCCAAAAGCGAAACGGACCTCGACGAACTGAAAAAGCCCTACATTCTCATGGGCAATATCCTCAAAAAACAAAAACGCGACATAGTCTTCAACATCTGCCAATACGGCATGGGCAACGTCTGGGAGTGGGGCGCGGAAGTCGGCGGGCACAGTTGGCGGACCTCCGGCGATTTGATCCACGAGCCGGAACGCTTCATCGATATCGCCATCAAGAATGCCGCGATTGCGAAATACAACGGCCCCGGCGGTTGGAACGATCCCGATTTCTTCCTGCACATGGGCATCAAGGAGGAGCCGGGCCTCTTCACTCCCAACGAGCAATACACGCTCGTTTCGCTCTGGTCGCTCTTGGCCGTACCGCTGGTTTATGGCGACGGCTTGCACAAAATCGACGATTTCCTGCTGAGCGTGCTCTGCAATTCCGAGGTCATCGAGATCGACCAAGATCCGCTGGGCAAGTGTGCTCGTACCGTTTTGCTGGGCGAGGAAGCCGTGCTCTTCGTCAAAGACATGGAAGACGGCTCGAAGGCGGTGGGCTTGTGCAACCGCGGCGAAATGGAAATCGAGATCGCCGCCAAGTGGTCCGACTTGGGACTCGCCGGCAAGCAGCGCGTCCGCGACCTCTGGCGGCAGAAGGACCTGGGCGAATTCTCCGACTCCTTCACCGCGAAAGTCGGCCGCCACGGCACCTTTTTGATTCGCCTTTGGCCGGTTAAATAGTAGGATGGGACATCTCAAAGCGAAGTCCCGCCAATTGATGCCGGGTGCCATGCCCACGCTCGTCGTGGGCATGGGAACCGTGTGAATTCGCAACATGCCCGCGGCAATTGCGGGCTTTTCACGCGGCGTCAACACCGACAACGATCTACGGATTCCTGCAGTATTAGATCTTCGTCGAGGGAAACGGCGAAACATTTACGCCTTACTTCCGGCACTCCGCGCAAATCCCCATCACGAACATGCGGTGGCCGGAGACCTCGAAGCGGTGCTCCTTGGCGACGGCCGCGCAGATGCGATCGAGGTCGGCGCTATGGAACTCGATGAGCCGGTTGCAGCGTTGGCAGTAGAGATGGTCGTGGCTGGGGTAGCCGTATTCGTGCTCGAAGATGCTCCGCGTGCCCAAGGGCAGTTTGCGGATCAGCCCCGCTTCGACCAGTTCGCTAAGCGTGCGATAGACCGTCGGCCGGCTCAACTTCCGCGCGGCCAGGAGCGGGCGGAGGTGATCGAGCAGTTCGTCGGCGTCGAAATGGTCGTGATGGCTGAAGACCTGCTCGACGATCAGCCGCCGCTGCCGCGTCAACCTTTTCCCGTTGCGTTCCAAGAACTGGCAAAATCGCTCGATCGGCGGGGCGGGCACGTGAACCGGCCCCAAGGAAAAGTTTTTAGGCATGGCGGCTGATTGCTGGTCACCATTTAGCCCCCGGTGAATACACCGGGGGTTGTCGGGGTGATTGGGATAGGGAAAACGGAATAATTGCCCTTCAGGGTTTCAACCATTGCCCCCGGTGTATTCACCGGGGGGTAAATAGCTTTGCTTCAACCACCAATGTAGCCGAATTTTCCCCGAATACAATGAAAAAACCGCGATTCCCGAAGGAAACGCGGTTTAGGGGGGAAACAGAATATCGTGGGGGATTTGCCGCGAATCGCAATCCGGCTCAGCCGATTTCGTCCAGCAGCCGGTCGAGCGCGACGCTCATCTTCGCGTCGGTCTCGTAGGCGCCGGCGGCGATTTGGGCGCGGATTTCATTCACCCGGCTTTGCCGAATATCGGGGATCTGCGACATCTGTTCGGCCAGCCGGCCGGCGTCGGAAATTTCCACCGAGTCGCTCATGGATGCCCTTTCCGCACGCGCGGCGGGCTGCGAGTTGCGAACGCCGTGCGGGGCATTCAGCGGTTGCGCGCCGTGCAAGTGAGTTGGTCCGTAAATCTGCATGTTCATCGCTCCTGGTAAAGACGAGGCCGAACTGCGTCCTTGCTCAATTATACCTTACCCTCCACCGTTGCCGCGCTGATCATCCGCCTTGAATTACGGCGGGCACTTCGTTTTGGCATTCGTGTCATCGGCTTACGCGGCTGCGGGGATTAGTCATTTCGCCGGCGCTACGCTGGTGCGGATTTGCGTTGTTTCGTTGCTTGTAATCATTGTGCGGGCGGGACTTGCGGCGTCGCGTTGCCTGCCCGAATCGCGTGATGTTTTCCGGCCACGCACGGCGGCGAATTTGCACCGTACTCGGCTAGTTCGCGGGATTTTGCCCGCGGGGACTACCGCTATCGTTCGCACCGATTTTGTCGCGTCGGCGGAAACAACCGCGCGGATTTTACGGCTGCCTTCTCCCCTTCGCTCACCCCAACCGGAAATCCTCCTCGCCGTAAAAAAACTCGTTCGATCATTACTCGCCGATCAGGCTCCTTGCGCTACTATACGGATATCCACGAAAAAAGTTCGCGGCGGAAAAATTATTTTTCAGACGGGATTATAGGAAAAGGCCGGAAAATGGACAAGATCAAGAAAACGAACTTCGTTGTGAGAGTTTGTTGCATAGTATCATGCCAATGGGGGGTGGCTGATATTTTCGATTTTTTCGGAACTTTAGCACGATGCGGTGGTTTATTCCCTCAGTGATATGATCCATCGATCCCTCTAGTTCCAAGGAGAACCGTGTAAGATGCGCAAACTATTACTCCAACTACTGATGGCCGTGGCGGTCGTCGCGCTGCCGCAAATTTTGCAGGCCCAAGATCCCCCCAAGCCGGAGCGGCCGAATCCCGGGGCACTATTCAAACGCCTGGACGCCAACAAAGACGGCGTGGTCGCCGCCGAGGAGCTTCCCGCCGGAATGCCCGAGCGGATGAAGCAAATGCTGAAACAGGCCGATAAGAACGGCGATAAGCAAGTTACCCTGGAAGAGTTTTTGGTGGCGACCAAAGACCGGCGGCCCGACGCCCAGCCGGAACGTCGTCGAGATGCTCGGCCGGAAGGGCGACCGGAAGCGCGGCCGGAACGTCGTCCGGAAGCTAAACCGGAAGGGCGGCCGGAAGGGCGGCCGGAAAAGCGACCGGAAGGTCGGGCCGAAAAAGGCCCCGAAGGCCCGAACCCCGAAGTGATGTTCAAGCGTCTGGACGCGAACAAAGACGGACTTATCACGCCCAACGAGATTCCTCCCGGCATGCCCGAACGGATGAAGCAGATGTTGGTAAGAGCCGACAAAAACGGCGACAAGCAACTTACGCCGCGTGAGTTGAAAGAAACGATTCGCGCCAATCGGCCGGAGGGTAAACCGGAAAAACGTCCCGAAGGTCGGCCGGAGCCACGTCCCGAAGGTCAAACAAGAATGGGTCCCCCGCAAGGCATGGGTGGATTCGGCGGGCGCGGTATGGGAATGGGCATGGGAATGGGGCCGGGGATGGGTATGGGGCCGGGGATGGGCATGGGTATGGGCATGGGAATGCAGCGCCGGCAAGGCTGGGCGGAAGGACGTCCGGGAATGGGGCCGCCTTCGCGACCGGATGTTCGACCCGAACCGAAAAAAGACGCTTCCCAGCCCCCGCGCGGCGAAGGCCGTCCCGAAGCGCGATCCTTGAAAGTCGCGATCACGAGCCTGCGCGCGAATCTACCCGAAATGCCCAATCTCGAAGCGATCTTCAAACGTTTGGATACGGATAAAGACGGCAAACTGAACTTCGCGGAATTCAAGGCGGGCATGGCGAAGGTGCATCAACTCGTTGCCGCGCGAATGGCCGCCGCCGCTCCCGCAAAGCGTATTGCAGATAGGCCCGATGATCGACAACCGGGACCGTGGTTGTCCGTGCGCCCAACGGGCTGGGAACCTGCCGGACGTCCGGGACCACAATTCAAAGGCCCTGGTCCGATGGGCCGAGGTCCGCAATTCCAAGGTCCCGGACCGAAAGGCCGCGGCCCGCAGTTCCAAGGTCAGGGGATGGGGCACGGCCCGCAATTCCAAGGCCCCGGACCGAAAGGCCGCGGCCCGCAGTTTCAAGGTCGCGGGATGGGTCGCGGTCCGCAATTCCAAGGTCCGGGACCGAAAGGTCGCGGCCCGCAGTTTCAAGGTCGCGGGATGGGGCACGGACCGCAATTCCAAGGCCCCGGACCGAAAGGCCGCGGACCGCAGTTCCAAGGTCGCGGGATGGGGCATGGACCGCAATTCCAAGGCCCCGGACCGAAAGGCCGCGGCCCGCAGTTTCAAGGTCGCGGGATGGGCCGAGGACCGCAATTCCAAGGTCCGGGACCGAAAGGCCGCGGCCCGCAGTTTCAAGGTCGCGGGATGGGGCACGGTCCGCAGTTCCACGGTGGTTATGCGATGAAGCAATTCCCCGGACGCGGCCCGCAGTTCCAAGGGCCTGGACCGAAAGGTCGCGGCCCGCAGTTTCAAGGTCGCGGGATGGGGCACGGTCCGCAGTTCCACGGTGGTTATGCGATGAAGCAATTCCCCGGTCGCGGCCCGCAATTCCAAGGGCCTGGACCGCAAGGTCGCGGCCCGCAGTTCCACGGTCCCGGTCCCCAAGGTCGCGGGATGGGTCGCGGCCCGCAGTTCCACGGCCCCGGTCCAGAAGGTCGCGGTCCGCGGTTCCAAGAACCCGAACGAGAATAATTTCAAGTCATCAAGGCGCAAACGGCATTTGCGTCTTTCGCATTCGCCAGCACGCCCGGCATTGGATTCTCCCCTGCCGGGCGTTTTTCGTTCGTAGGACAGGTTTCCAACCTGTCACGAGATTTTGGAAAAATCTTTACCGGCTGGCGGGTATCTTATCGTCGAATCACCACTTGCGAACCGAGCGAAAGAATGCCGAAGAGGTCGTCGATATCGCGGTCCTTCAGCGCGATGGCGCCGCGGTTGCTCTCGCGAACGATGCCGCTCTCGTCGAGTTTGCCGTGCAGTCCGATGCGGTCGCCGAGGCCGATCCAGTATTTGCCCAGCGGATTGCGGCCGTCGTCGGCCGGAAAATTGACGCCGTCGGGGCCGCGATAGATCGGGCGCGGCGTCTTTTCGAGCACGGAGTAAACGCCTTCCGGCAGCGGGCAATCGGCGCCGAGGCCGATGGGGAACCGTCCGGCGTAGTATCCGCCGTTGAGCTTCAACGTCAATTCGCGCTTTTCGAGGCTCACGACCGCCGTGAAGGGGCCGCGAAAAATCTTCAATTCCCGATTCGGCTCAAGCGGTTGCCGCGGATCGATGCCGTTGATGCGGGCGAGGAGCAGCGCCGGCACGCCGCAGCGTTCGGCGAGCTGGTCCAGCGTCTCGCCCGGCTGGACGGCGTAGGGGCGTTCCAAATAATGCTGCCGGGAATAGATCACCGTGCCGGCAAGCTGATCGAGAAGCTGCTCGACTTCCCCGCGCTGCGGCTCCGGCAGATTCGGCAGTTCGTAAAACGTCGTGAGTGCGCGGAGCGCCTCGGGCAATTTGCCGTCGTCGAGGGTTTTCTGCACCTGCTGAATAAAGGACCGGTATTGCTCGCGGAAATCGTCTTGCTCCTTCGCGACGCCGGGAGTCGTAGGCGCAGGCAGATTGTCTCCCGGCGCGGGAATTGAGGCGGCGATGGGAGGCTTTTCCGCGTTCGGACCGGGAATCAGCGTTACGCTGCCGCCGGGGCTGCCTCCCGGGGATAAACCGGTCGCGCCGCCGCTTGTAGTTTCGCTGCGCGGATTCGATCCGAATAACGGAGGCGGCGGAACCGAGGTTCCCGGCAAGGGCGATCCGGCATTCGCGGCGTTTCCTAACGGCGCGACGCTGGATTTCTGGTCGTCCGAGGATTCCCGCCCCGGCATTTGCACCGTGGGCATGTCGGGCGCGTCGGCGGCAATGTCGGAAGTGGTCTTTTCGGGCTTCCGCCAGAGCGAGACATAGACGCCGTAGCCGGCGGCCATCAAGATTACGGTAACGACAACGGTTTTGACGGTTTCCATCTTCGTCCTCCCTGACGAATCCCGCACTTTTACGAACAAGATACGCCGGATTGTATGTTTTTTCGAAGTTCAATGCCATGCCGATTTTTGAAAAGGGGGAAGGCGGGGTGCATACCAGCTTTTGTACGAGTTGTCAGGGGGTCAAAAAGATCAATAGGAGAATCTGGGGATTTTCTGGTAAACTGGGCGTAGTGGCGTGTTACGGGGAACGGATTCTCATGGAAAGGAAGA
>JADLEL010000167.1 GCA_020846145.1 Pirellulales bacterium
AAACATGGACCTGTCCCCTTCCCGCGGCGCGAGGGGGACAGTCCCATTTTCGCGGCGATTGAGCATTTTTACGGCACCATCATCTTTTGCGCCGCGAAAATCGGGACAGTCCCCTGTGAACGGTTACAATCAATCCTCATATCCCGCAATCTTGATCGCCAGCAGATCCAACTGGCTCTTCAAGTCGGTCAGGAGCAGTTGGGCGTTCGCGCCGCCGGCATAATGGGCGTAGAAGGCGCCGGCGGCGGGACCGTGCGCCGTGCCGAGCAGGGCGGCGGTCGTTTTCAAATCGTGCAGCTCTTCATCGACTTCGTCGAGCTTGGCGGCGGCCGAGCGGTTTTCGCGCCACAGGCGATCGAGTTGCAGCACCAATCCGACCAACAGCACGATCTGGCCCCCGACGACGAAGGGCAGGCCGTAATTCCAATAATCCGGCCGGTTGCCGAGTACCGCACAGCCCAGCGAAATTCCGCCGCCAACCAAGGCCGCCACGCCCAGCAATATCGCCGTCCACGTAAGAAATCCGAGCAATGCGGAATCGCGCGGCGGAGGCGTTTTTTTTGCCCGCGCCCCGTCCGCGTTTTTATCCGCTCCACCGTTCCTGCGGGCGTTCGACTTGGCGCGAACCGCCTGGGAACGATGCCTCTCGGCCGTTTCGTTGTGGGCCGAATCGGCGCGGGTGCGCTTGCCGGCCGAACCGTCCGGGGGACGGCGAAAGCTTTTTTTAATGTGCAATTCCCGCTCGATGTGCCGCAGTCGCTCCTCGGAATCCCAATCGTCGAGAATTGCACCGACATGCGCCGATGCGGCATGAATCGACTCCCCGAACGGAGCGGCTTCCGCGGATTTCCTCTCGATCGGCGCAATCCCCAGCGCCAAACCGCACCGCGGACAACAACTCTTCCCCTCCTCCGAGGTTGCCAGCACGGGAACGTCTTGTTGGCATTGTCGGCACCACATAAGCTGCGATTCCCTACTCGGAAAAGTTTGGTCGCCAAGCGGTCTTCTTCCAAGAAAAAGTGGGCGACAGTCCTATCTTTCACGGTATAGAATCGGCAGAGCGCGTGTTAATCTATAGCGATTCCGTAAGTTCTGCGGATTGAAAATAGGCAATCGGGGATGCTTAGAGAAGTTAGGCGACATGCAAGGTGATATACAAGAATGAAAATCACCTCTTTTTCTTCTTTGATTTCTTCTTTTTATCCTTTTTGCATTTACCGATGCACTTTTTCCCGTTGCAATAGGGGCAACTCATGACAATCGTCCTTCTCGATGGTTTTTTCATCAGGTAGGTTATGCTTCAGCATAACAAGGGTGTCATGCTGAATAACAAGGGTGTTATGCTGAAGCATAACCTACGCTTGCCTTTTATCTTCTCGCCAATTTCTTGAAGGCTTCGATGCCTCTTTCGATCATGCCGTCGGGGGCGGCGTAGGAAATGCGGAAATGGGTGTCCCGGCGGCTGAAAACATTGCCGGGAATGATCAGCAGTTGATGCTCCTCGATGGCCTTCTGGACGAATTCCGTACCGGTTCCCCAGGGGGCTTTCGGGAAGGCGTAAAACGCGCCGCGGGGAACGACGAGTTCGTAATCGTCGGCCAAGCCGGCCACCAGCAGATCGCGCTTGCGGCGGTAGGCTTCGATTTGCGGCGATACATCCACGTCGAGCGCGGCCGCGCCCGCCCATTGGAACGGATGCGGCGCGCACACGAAACTGTACTGCTGCAACTTGATCATTTCGCGGACGATCGCCGCCGGACCGTGGGCGAATCCCAGCCGCCAGCCGGGCATGCCGTGGCTCTTGCTGAAGCCGTCGATCACCAGCGTTTGCCGATTGAACTTCGCCGGCGAGACGAACTCGCCGTCGTAGCAAAAGGCGCGGTAGATTTCGTCGCTCAAGAGCGCGACGTTGCGCTTTTCCGCCAGCTCGGCCAAGCCGCGAACGGTGGCTTCGCCGGCCACCGCGCCGGTCGGATTGGCGGGACTGTTGAACAAGATTAGCTTCGTCCGCGGCGTGATCGCGTCCGCCGTACGGTCCAAGTCGATTTGAAAATCGGGATACGTATCGACCAGGACCACCGTCCCGCCGACGACCTTCACCAGCGCCTCGTACATCACGAAGTACGGATCGAAGACGAGCACCTCGTCGCCGGGATTTAGAAGCACCAGGAGCGCGAGCATCAGCCCGCCGCTCGTGCCCGAGGTGATGAACAACTCGCGGTCGGCGTGGCCGAATTCCCGTTGCACGGCGGCTTGCAGTTTTTCCCGCAGCACGGGCATGCCTTGCGTGAGGGCGTAGCCGTTTTTCCGGCTTTGGATGGCGTCGATGGCCGCTTGTCGGACCTCGGCGGGAACGTCGAAATCGGGCTGGCCGATGGAGAGGTTGATGGGATCGGCAAGCTTCGCGCCCAAATCGAAGACCTTGCGAATGCCCGAGGCGTCGAAGAGTCGCGTGCGATCGGCAAGCCAGGGATGGGGCATGGGAGGAAGTATGAAGGATGAAGGATGAAGTATGAAATAAACCGTTTAGCCCCCGCGTCGTTTAGCCCCCGCCCCGTTTAGCCCCCGCGTCCACGCGGGGGCGATGTTCGAAACACCGGGGGCGTTCACGCTTGCATTCGTTCCGGCGGTTGACATCCGGGAATCGTTTAATAGTATCAAAGATAGTAGCTAAAATCAATCGATTGTGTTACATTGTCCGGCCGGCAATAACATTCCATTTTCCACTTGCCAGGGAGCAAACGCGATGCGGAAGATTTTTTTTGATGTCGCTTTGATGTTTTCCGCGACGGCGGCCGTGTTCTGCCTTTGCGGTTCGTACGCAGGCGCGCAGCAACCGCCGAATTTGATCGGGCAACCCTAACTCTTGGATACCGGACTGGTTTCGCGGTCGATTTCCTTCGAGAATCCCCGCGGCGCGCCGGGAGAAGGGGGCAAGGCGGCAAGTGAGTTGGGAGTGGGGCGAAAAGGCGATCCCGCGCGGATCATTAAGCCGAGCGCGCCGCTGCCCGCCATGCCGGACGCGAAAGCGAGGTTGACCGATATCTGGAAGGATTGTTATTTCCGCCGGCGCGGACGATAACGATTGGGCGTTATCTGCCGGGCGGATTTTTCGCGCCGAGCAAGGAAGCGATTTGATGGCGATTTCCAAGAAATCCTTTTCGCCCCCCGTTCGAGACTACTCTTCGGCAACGCGACCCGCTGAAAACGGGCCGCGTTTTTTCGTGCGCCGTTCCCGCGGCGTTACGATCGTCAAACCCAATCGGCAGCATCGCCAGAGCCGATAGGAATGGCCGTCGCCGGCCGTTTATCGCACGGGTTTCGGCCGATGGGGTGAAATCCGCCGCCGCTCCTGCCCGATATTTCAAGACGGGATTGCACGAGGCAAAGACCGGCCGCCGCGCATCGGATTTTCATTTCGGATCGGCTCGCGGGGCGGCGTTCCATCGGGACACGGAGGGGAGATTTTCGGCTGGAAAAAATTTGACGCCTATACCGAGATGAACGATCCGGCGGTTAAACTGGCTCTGGCAATGAGCATCTTGATAGGCGGTTTTTTGGCGGCGACCGCGTTTCGGCCCGATCCGGCAGTGCCCCGTCCCGCGGCTGCCTCCCGGCCGGAGGTCGCGGCCCTCGGCAACCGCCGCCCGCGCGGTAGCAAAATTGCCACGCTCAAGGAGAGGGCCGCGGCACCCACTCCCTCGCCTGCGGTTGATGCCTCGCCGGCGCGCCGGCCGACAGTGCTCGCGCCGCTGGACAATCCGCCGGCGGTGCCCGCGCTCTCGGCGAAGTATCCCGGCGACGGAGCGGCAAACTCCACCGGCTGGGGATTGCCGGTCGCGCCCTCGCAAAAAGACGCTCCATCGGGCATGTCGCCGCGCCTCCATCGAATCGCGGACGGCGATACCTTGGCCGCGCTGGCGAAGCGCTATCTCGGTTCGCCCGCTCTGGCGATGGAAATCTTCAAGGCGAATCGCGAAGTGCTCAGCGATCCCGACCTCTTGCCCATCGGCGCGGACCTGAAAATCCCGCAATGACGCGGGGATCGCGCTCTTTCCCGTTTGCGGTATAATGTGGATAGTTGAGTCGGTCAAGGCGGGGCGCCATGCCCACGCTTGCCGTGGGCACGTTGCGATGATCCCACGTCTTCGTCATGCCCCCGGCAAGCGTGGGCATGGCGCCGACTCGCCGATTTTTTCAAGCAACCGACGAAGAATCCCCGGCTCGCAAAAGACCATGCGTTACCTCACCGAATACCGCGATCCCGAGCAGGTGAAAAAACTGGCCGAGGCCGTCCGTGCCGCTACCGCCCGGCCGTGGCGGATCATGGAGATTTGCGGGGGGCAAACCCATGCCATCATCCGCTTCGGACTCGACGAGTTGTTGCCCCGGGAAATCACGCTGATCCACGGGCCGGGCTGTCCGGTGTGCGTCACGCCGGTCGAAATCCTCGATAAAGCCGTGGCGATCGCCGCCCGGCCGGAAGCGATCTTTTGCTCCTTCGGCGACATGCTCCGCGTGCCGGGCACGGCGAAAGACCTGTTCACCGTGAAAAGCGAGGGGGGCGACGTGCGCGTGGTCTATTCGCCGATGGATGCCGTCGCGCTTGCTCAACAAAATCCCCGGCGCGAAGTGGTGTTCTTCGCCGTGGGCTTCGAGACCACCGCGCCCGCCAATGCGATGGCCGTCGCCGAGGCCGCCCGGCTGGGATTGAATAATTTTTCGATTCTCGTTTCGCACGTGCTCGTCCCGCCGGCCATGCGGGCGGTGCTCTCCTCGCCGCAAAACCGGGTGCAAGGATTTTTGGCCGCCGGGCACGTCTGCACCATCACCGGCACGGAAGAGTACAAACCGCTGGCCGACGAGTTCCGCGTGCCGATCGTCGTCACCGGTTTCGAGCCGCTCGACATTTTGCAGGGCGTGTTGATGTGCGTGCGGCAACTCGAGTCGGGCCGGCACGAAGTCGAGAATCAATACGCCCGCTCGGTGCGGCCCGAAGGGAATCGAGTTGCTCGCAAACAAGTCGAAGAAGTGTTCGAGTGCATCCCGCGCAAATGGCGGGGCATCGGCGAGATTCCGTCGAGCGGCTTGGGACTGCGCGCGCGTTACGCGGCGTTCGATGCCGAGCGGCGTTTCGCGGTTTCGCACATCGCGGCCGAAGAATCGAGCGCGTGCATCGCCGGCGAAGTCCTGCAAGGGCACAAGAAGCCCCACGATTGCCCGGCGTTCGGCATTCACTGCACGCCCGACAAACCGTTGGGCGCCCCGATGGTTTCCAGCGAAGGGGCCTGCGCGGCGTATTACCGGTATCGAAGGGGGAAGGGGGAAGGCGGAAGGCGGAAGGGGGAAGGCGGAAGGCGGAAGGGGGAAGGCGGAAGGCGGAAGGGGGAAGGCGGAAGGCGGAAGGGGGAAGGCGGAAGGGGGAAGGCGGAAGATTTCGCTGGTTCTTGAACGTTGTTCGTTTTTATTCATACTTCATCATTCATCCTTCATCATTCCCCCTTCCCCCTTCCGCCTTCCCCCTTTTGCACCATGTCCGACGATCTTAACCTTCACTGCCCGCTGCCGCTTCGCGACCACCCCGCCGTGCAAATGGCGCACGGCGGCGGGGGGCGGATGATGCGGCAATTGATCGAATCGCTGTTCCTGCCGGCGTTTAGTACTCCCCCTTCCGCCTTCCGCCTTCCCCCTTCGTTTCCCAACGCGCTCGCCGTTGGCTCGCGGCTAAACGAGTTGCTCTCCCCTCTCCCCTCTCCCCTCTCCCCTGCTTCCCCTCCGCACGACAGCGCGATCCTCGAAATCGGCGGCCAAAAACTCGCCTTCACCACCGACACCTTCGTCGTCAGTCCGCTCTTCTTCCCCGGCGGCGACATCGGCAAACTGGCGGTTTTCGGCACGGTGAACGATCTGGCGATGGCCGGGGCGAAACCGCTTTACCTGAGCGCGGGCTTCGTGCTCGAAGAAGGACTGCCGATGGACGTGCTGCAAAGGATTGTGGCCTCGATGGCCGCCGCCGCGGCCGAGTGCGGCGTGAAGATCGTTACCGGCGACACGAAGGTCGTCGATCGCGGCAAAGGGGACGGCATTTTCATCAACACCGCGGGCGTCGGCCTCGTGCCGGAGGGGATCGAAATCTTACCCCGCCGCGTCGCGCCGGGCGACGCCATCCTCGTGAGCGGCGATCTCGGGCGCCACGGCATGGCCGTCATGTCGGTCCGCGAAGGATTGGGTTTCGAAGGCGATATCCAAAGCGATTGCGCCAATCTGGCCGGATTGGTCGAATCGCTGCTCGACTTGGGCGTGAATCTCCACTGCCTCCGCGACCTGACGCGCGGCGGATTGGCCGCCGCACTGAACGAAATCGCGCTGGATATGAACCTCGGCATGGAACTGGACGAGTGGAAAATCCCGGTCACCGAGCCGGTCGTCGCCGCCTGCGAAATTCTCGGCCTCGATCCGCTCTATGTCGCCAACGAAGGGCGGCTGGTCGCCTTCGTCGCCGCAGAAGTTGCCGATGAAGCACTAGCAATCATGGCAGAACATCCTACTGCCGTCGGCCCGGCGATCGTCGGCCGCGTTGCCAAAGAGCCCGCCGGCACGGTCGTTCTCACCAATCCCTTCGGCGGCGGGCGGATCGTCGATCTGCTTTCCGGCGAACAACTGCCGAGAATTTGCTGAAAATCATAGTTGTTTCATTGACGCTCAAAGGGTGGAATGCTACGCTCAAATAGAGGTGTCACGAGAGGCCCGGAACTCTGTTCTCCCGACGAGTTGTTGGAGGTTGAACGATGAACGATCCCATCGTTGAAGAAGTTCGGCGTTATCGCATGGAACATACTCGTAAGTTCGGCGGCGATTTGTTTCGCATCTGCGAAGACTTGCGCCGCTTACAGCAAGAATCCGGTTGCGAAATCGTTCGTCGCCCGCCGAAATTGATCGGGCCGAAAAAAACCATCGACGGAGCGCCAAAAGAGGACTCATAAGCCATCCCCAAACCGGTCTAATGGCTATGTCTTCCGCCGCCGGCAATAGATGAGCAACCCGACGGCGCCCATGCCCAACAGCGCGAGCGTGCCGGGTTCCGGCACGGCGGCGGCGCCGGCGGCGAATGCGGCGCCGATACGGAGCGAATCCACCTGAATGCTCGTGGCCGCGATATTGTTCGTAACCGTCAGCACGTGGCTGCCGGTGATCCCGCCGGAGAAATTGAGCGATCCCGCGCCGGTAATTCTCGCATCGCTTCCCAAAACGACCGGCGCGCTAATGCCGTTGTTGCCGCTGGTTACCGAGATCAGAGCCTCTGCTACGGCCTGCAACGTGAGTGTTCCGCCCGATCCGGGAGCAATGGCGAAGCTGCTGCCGGAGGTGTTGAGCGTTAATCCCGCCAGCCGGGGCGTCGCGCCATTCAAGCTGACCGTGGCGGGACTGGCAAAGGTTTTGCTGAAGGTCGCCGTATCGGCCGCGCTCAGCGCGCCGTCGATTCCCGGCACGCCGCCGAGCGCGGTCCACTTGCTCGCATCGGTCCAACTGCCCGAGCCGGTGGTGTTCCATACGCCCTGCCCGGAATAAATCGTTACGGTAGCGGGCGTGGTCGTCGAAAGGGTCGCCGAAGTGCCCAGGGTGTGATTCGTGGCGGTCGCGGTCGGGGTAATCGTGAACGTGCCGGCGGTTGCCGAAGTGAACGTCAGCCCGGCGTTCGAGGCCGTTCCGCCCGCATTGGCCAAAGGCCCGCCCGACGTGCTCGAACCGCCGATGGTCCCGCCCGACGCGTAGGCGGTCAGTCCCGCGTAGTCGAGCGTATCGGCGGTGCCCGTGCCGGTGTTCGTGATGGTCGCGGTGATGCCGCTGCTATCGCCCGCGTGCATCAAGGTTTTCCCGGCCGCGGCGGCAAGCGTGTAAGTGGTCGAAGTTTTCGGCGGCACGATGGTGTAATTGTAGGCCAGTTGGAGCATGTTCAAATCGGTCGTGCTGATGCCGCGCCGCTGGCCGTTGATCAACGCGGGCACCATCAAGTCGCCCGCCGTCGCGCCGCCGTTCAACACGTGCCCGAGGTTGGTCGAGGACGCCATCGAAACGTTCAATCCGCCGGGATCGAAGACGCTTCCCGTGATGTGCGATCCCCACTTGTCGATTGACTGCGGGGTGTAGAAATTGTCAACGTAGAAGCCGTTGGCGAAGCCCACCATGTGGCAGATTTCGTGCCGCGCCACCGACAAGGCGTCCCACGCCGCGAAGGGTTGGTCGCTGCTGGTTGTGGGCGTGGGGTCCCACCAGATGTAATTCGAGCCGCTGAACAAGTCCGCGTTGAAGTGGATCGTATGGATCAGTTCCGGCGTCCAGGGATAAATATCCGTCCCCGCGGCCATCGGTTGGGACGAAACGTACCACTGCCCCAAATAGCTGCCCGCCCCCGCGTTCGTGAAATCGAGCGTAACGTTGATCGTATGGCTGTCGGGCAGCGCCGTCTGCCAATCGTTGATGGCCTGCTGGATGACGCCTCTCCGTTCCGCCGTCCACGATTGACCGGCCCCGTCAACATACGTGGGCACGATCGTGATCGCCCGCGCGGCCAAGGGAAGGAAAATGAAAATAATTGCGGCGACGGAAATTTTGGCGATTGATTTGTTCATTGAGGAAAAGATTAGGCAAAAGGGGGGAGGAATATATGCCGAACCACCATTATCATAACCGAACGGGGCAAATTTCAAAAGACTTTTTTCGCCGTTTTCTTTCACTCTTTCTTCGCCAAACTTATTGAGGTATAATTCGCCACGAATTTCCTCATTCGATTCGATACCAGGAGGGCCACATCACGGACGGAATGCGGATTGGAATCGGCCACGACACGCATCGCTTGCAGCCCGGCGGACCGCTGAGGCTGGGTGGTGTCGATATCCCTCACGATCGGGAGATGATCGGCTATAGCGATGCCGACGTGCTGTTGCACGCCATCACCGATGCTTTATTGGGCGCCGTCGCCTTGGGGGATATCGGGCAGATGTTTCCCGAATCCGATCCCCTCAACCAGGGCAGAGATTCCGCCGAAATGCTCCGCGCAGCCTTAAACGACGTTCTTGCGCTCGGCTGGCGGATCGCCAATTTGGATTGCATCGTCTTCGCCCAGCGGCCGAAACTGCTGACGCATCGCCAGACGATCCGCGAGCGGCTGGCGGCGATTTTGGACCTCGAAATCGAACGCATCGGCCTGCAGGCCAAGACCGGCGAATCGATCGGCATCATCGGCCGCGAAGAGGCCATCTCGGCGCAGTGCGTTGTGCTTTTGCAGCAGAAGAAAGAAGAGTAGATTGCAAATTGGAAAATGATGAATGCAAATTGCAAAATGAGCACCCTCGAAAATTCGATTGATTTAATGATAACACGGAGGCACGGAGGACACGGAGTTCACGTGATGAAATCAAAATTTACTCCTCCGTGTTCTCCGTGTCTCCGTGTTGATATTATTCATTCTTTCAAAGTCACAAGCGATTGATCATTCAATCTGCAATTTGCAATTTGAAATTTGCGAATACCAATTTGCAATAAAATCCCAAGACCGGGGGCGCGGTCGTCCCGGCTCGCTAATCCCCAATCCCCAATCCCTAATCCCTCCAAAATGCTCCGCGTTTACAACACTCTCACGAAAACCAAAGAACCGTTCGAAACCGTTGAGCCCGGCCGCGTGGGAATGTACCTTTGCGGGCCGACGGTCTATAAGCCCAGCCACATCGGGCACATGGTCGGGCCGGTCATTTTCGACGCCATCAAACGCTATCTGGTTTATTCCGGCTATCAGGTTACTTGGGTGGTGAATATCACCGATGTCGATGACAAGCTCATCAACGAATCGAACGCCCGGGGAATGCCGATGGCGAAGCTGGCCGAAGAGATGACCGCCGACTACATGCGGAACATCACGGCGATGGGCGTCGATGCGATCGATCATTTCCCCCGCTGCACGGCGACCATGCCGGAGATCATCCGCTTCGCACAGGACTTGATCGACAAAGGTTTCGCCTACGCGGCGAAGGGCGACGTGTATTTCGACGTGAGCAAAGACAAGGACTACGGCAAGCTCAGCCGCCGCGAACTCGAAGCCATGCAGGGCGAAGGCGGCGGCATGGCCGAACGCAAGCGGAACGCGGCCGACTTCGCGCTCTGGAAATCGGCCAAGCCGGGCGAACCGGCGTGGGACAGCCCGTGGGGGCCGGGCCGGCCGGGTTGGCACATCGAATGCTCGGCGATGAGCAAGAAAATCTTGGGCGAAACGTTCGACATCCACGGCGGCGGGCTGGACCTCGTCTTCCCGCATCACGAAAACGAAATCGCGCAGAGCGAATGCTGCCACGGCCGCCCGATGGCCAGATACTGGATGCACAACGGGCTGATGCAGGCCTCCGACGAGGTGGGCAAACTGGGCGGGCGCAGCACCAAGCCGATGGAAGGCGATCTGGCCGCGCAGGAGGCCGGCAAGATCAGCAAGTCGAAAGGCTCGGCCCCGTTCAGCGAGCTGTTGAAAAGATTTCCGGCGGAGGCGATCCGCTTCTTCCTGCTCTCGACGCACTACCGCCGGCCCATCGATTACAGCGAGGCGCGGATCGCCGAAGTCCAAACCGGCATGGAGACTTTTTACCGCTTTCTTAAGCGGTTCGAGCGCATTTCCGGCGAAAGTTTTTACGCGCTCGATGCTCCTCGGACGCGGAAGGCGAGCGATTTCGGGCCCGGCGACGGTCCGCTCTTGCAGGCGGTGGTCGCCGAGCGCGAGAAGTTTTTGGAGGCGATGGACGACGACTTTAACACCGGCGGTGGCATCGCGTCGCTGTTCGACCTCGTGCGGCTCCTCAATAAATACGCCGACGATGAAAAGCTCGAAGATCCGGCCAAGCGGGAGCCGGCTAAACTGCATCAACTCAAACGCGGCACGCAGGTTTTCAAAGAGATCGCAGGGGCTTTGGGTCTCTTCCGCAAGCCGGTCGAAGAAAAATCGACCGTCGCCGACGACGGGCTGACGGCGAAACTGATGTCGCTTTTGATCGAGCTTCGCGCCGAAGCCCGCAAGAAAAAGGATTTCGCCGCGGCCGACCGCATCCGCAACGGCCTCGCGGAAATCGGCGTGATCCTCGAAGACCGCCCGAGCGGCACCGAGTGGAGCGCGAAATGATGTAAAGCCGCGACCATCGGTCGCGGTTTACGCCGAAAAAACGAGAACCGTGACCATCGGTCGCGGTTTATGCACCGCATTTCGTTCAACCCATAAACCCCATGTAACGCACCGCGACCAATGGTCGCGGCTTTTCACTCGAAACAACATGCCCGAAACGCTTCGCATCCTCGGCATCGATCCGGGCCTGAACATTACCGGTTACGGGGTGCTCGATTGGGGCAACGGAGCGCCGAAAGTTTGCGAGGCGGGGGTGGTGCGGGGGAAAAGCAAGGGGTCGTTGGCCAAGCGTCTGCTGGAAATCCACCAGGGCGTGGCGGAAGTGATCGAGAGTTTGAAACCCGGCGTGATGGCCATCGAGGAGCTTTATTCGCACTACGAACGCCCGCGGACGGCGATTCTGATGGGGCACGCGCGGGGCGTGATCGTGCTGGCGGCCACCTTGGCGGGCATACCGGTGCTGCATTATTCGGCCACGCAGATCAAAAAAATCCTGACCGGCAACGGCCGCGCGCCAAAAGCCCAAGTTCAACGGGCTATTCAGCGCGAACTGGCGTTAAAAGAAATTCCCGATCCGCCCGACGTGGCCGACGCCCTGGCCATCGCACTGTGTCATGGGTATTTGAAGGATAAATCATCGTTATTGAAAGGGTGAATATCCATGAATACTAGAACGAAATCCGATGCACCAAAGGCACAAATTATGGTGGGAACCAAAATACTCAGGATTTGCGGCCTGCTTGTTTTTTTGTTTCCGGCATATATTTTTCTCACGGCAGATAAGAGTCAGATTGCCTCCGCATATCATTGCATAGCCTGGCTTTACATTTCCATTGTTTGGGTGGCTATCCAGACTCAGTTGGTTTCATTTCGTATGGAACAACATTGCGATGCACTTGAGCAACGGATCTCGACGCTAGAAAAGCAAGACGGGCTGCAAAGCCAAGAATGAATAATCGAGGCGGGAGCCTCGCGGACAGTGCGTTCCCAGGCAGGAGCCTGGGAACGAGGAATATTTACAATGATCACCAAAATCACCGGCCGGCTTGAGGCTTTGCAGAACGATATCGCCACGCTTAAAATCGGGGCCTTCGAGTACGAAGTGCTGATTCCCGAATTCACGCGGCGGCGGTTGCAGGACCAGATGGGGGCGGATATCAGCCTGTTCACGATCGAGTATCTCGAAGGCAACCCGATGCAAGGCCGCATGACGCCGCGGATCATCGGCTTTTTAAGCGAGATCGAGCGGGAGTTCTTCGAGCTGTTTTGTTCGGTTGACGGCGTGGGCGTGAAAAAGGCGCTGCGGTCGATGGTGCGGCCGGTGAAGGAGGTGGCCACGGCCATCGAGGAGCAGGATACGAAATCGCTCTCCGCACTGCCCGGCATCGGCGCGGCGATGGCCGAGCGGATCATCGCCAAGCTGCGGCGCAAGGTGCCGAAATTCGCGCTCATGGTCTCGCAGACCGAGAAGCACGAGGCGGAAGTCGAACCGGACGTAATTTCCGAAACCTACGAGATTCTCCGCGGCTTGGGCCATAGCGAGAGCGAAGCTCGCCGGCTCATCGACACGGCCTTGGCGGCAAAAAAGAAATATAAGGACGTGCAGAGTCTGATCGAGGCGATTTATCAGCAGAGCAAGTGAGGGGCAAGGAGTGTGGGGCGAGGGGCTTTCACTCGTTCCCACGCTCCGCGTGGGAACGCAATTGTGGGACGCTCTGCGTCCTTGATGATCGAGCATAACTCAACGTCGGTTAGCATTTCTCCGACGCGGGAGCGTCGGGGAATTGCGTTCCCACGCAGAGCATGGGAACGAGTAGAATATTTTCCATCAACATGACCGAAAACACCAATCCCGCCTCAAAACTCCCCGCCAAGCGTTCCTGGGCCGAGCCGTGGAAGGTGAAAGTCGTCGAGCCGCTGAAGATGACCACCCGGGAGCAACGGGAAAGAGCCATCGTCGAGGCCGGTTTCAACACCTTTTTGCTCCGTTCGGAAGATGTGTATATCGATCTCTTGACCGACAGCGGCACGAGCGCCATGAGCGATTGGCAATGGGCCGGCATGATGCTCGGCGACGAGGCTTACGCCGGGAGCAAGAATTTTTATCATCTGGAAGAAGCCGTTCGGCGATACTACGGCTATCGCTACATCGTGCCCACGCATCAGGGGCGGGGGGCGGAGAATATTCTTTCGCGGATGCTCATCGAGCCGGGCGATTTCGTGCCGGGCAACATGTATTTCACCACCACCCGGCTGCATCAGGAGTTGGCCGGCGGGACGTTCGTCGATATCATCATTCCCGAAGCCCACGATCCGGCGAGCGAGCATCCGTTCAAGGGCGATGTCGATCTCGCCGCGCTCGAATCGCTCATCGGCCGCGTGGGCGCGGAGAAAATCCCCTACATCAGCCTGGCCGCCACCGTGAACATGGCCGGCGGACAGCCGATCTCGATGAAAAGCCTTCGCGCGGTGCGGGCGTTGGCCCAAAAGCACGGCATTCGCATTATTTTGGACGCCACGCGGGCGGTCGAAAACGCGTATTTCATTCAACAGCGGGAGGAGGGATATCGGAACAAGTCGGTCGCCGAAATCCTCCGCGAAATTTGCGACTGCACCGACGGCTGTACGATGAGCGGCAAGAAGGACGCCTTGGTGAACATCGGCGGCTGGCTGGCCTTGAACGAATACGAACTTTACGAGGAAGCCCGGAATTTAGTGGTGGTTTACGAAGGCCTGCACACCTACGGCGGGATGGCCGGCCGCGACATGGAGGCTATGGCCCGCGGCATCGTCGAATCGGTGCAGGACGATCATATCCGCGCGCGGATCGGGCAGGTGGAGTATTTGGGGGCGAAACTGGTGGAATGGGGCGTGCCGGTCGTTCGGCCCATCGGCGGCCATGCGGTGTTTCTCGACGCCCGCAATTTTTATCCGCACATCCCGCAAGACCAATTTCCCGCGCAGATGCTGGCGGCCGAGTTGTACTTGGACTCCGGCGTGCGGGCGATGGAGCGCGGCGTGGTTTCGGCCGGGCGCGATCCACAGACGGGCGAACACCGCTTCCCCAAGCTGGAACTCGTGCGTTTGACCATCCCTCGCCGCGTTTACACGCAAGCCCACATCGACGTTACCGCCGAATCGGTGGCCGCCGTGTACGGCCAGCGGCAGAGCGCCCGCGGCTTGAAAATGGTCTATGAGCCGAAGTATTTGCGGTTTTTCCAGGCGAAGTTCGAGAGGATGTGAAGGAGGGGACAGGATACAGGATACAGGGGACAGGATACAGGGGACAGGAAAACAACGTTTAGCCCCCACGTCCACGCGGGGATGCCACCGTTTAGCCCCCGCGTCCACGCGGGGATGATGTTATCATGGACGTAAAAATATTCACGATGGGCGGCACCATCGACAAAATATATTTCGACGCCAAAAGCGATTACGAAGTCGGGCCGCCGCAAATCGTCGAAGTGTTCCGCGAGGCGAACGTTGCGCTCGCGCACGCCGTCGAGCCGGTGATGAGCAAGGACAGCCTCGATTTGACTAAGGAAGACCGGCTCGAACTTCGGCGGCGGATCGAGGCCGACCCCTGCCGGCGGATCATGGTAACGCACGGCACCGATACGATGATCGAGACCGCGAAGGTTCTCATGGGCATTCCCGAGAAGACCATCGTGCTGACCGGCTCGATGCAGCCCGCCCGCTTCAAGGTAACCGACGCGGTGTTCAACATCGGCTGCGCGATCGCCGCCGCGCAGTGCCTCCCGCCGGGCGTTTACATCGCCATGAACGGGAAAATTTTCGATCCCGCGACTTCGCGGAAGAACGCCAAGGAAAATCGGTTCGAAGCGGTGGGATAGTGGGCAGTGGACTGTTCCACTGACCACCGACCACCGACCACTGACCACTCTCATTCCCATGAAACGCCAAAGCCCCTCCTACAGCCTTACCGTTCGTTTGCGCTACCCCGACAAAGCCGGCCAATTGGGCCGCATTACTTCGGCCATCGGCGAGACCGAGGGGATGATCGGCTCGGTCGATATCGTCGAGGTCCGCAAGGACGTTATCATCCGCGATATTACTTTCAATGCGCGGGACGTCGAGCATGGCGAGCACATCGTCGAGCGGCTGCATTCGATGCCCGGCGTCGAGGTGCTGCGGGTTTCCGACCGCACCTACCGCTTGCACTTGGGCGGAAAGATCGAAGTTCAGGCGAAGATTCCAATCAAGAATCGGGACGATCTTTCGATGGTTTATACGCCCGGCGTGGCGCGGGTCTGCCGCTCGATTTATAACGATCCCGACGCCGCCTTTACGCTCACCATCCGCCGCAACATGGTGGCGGTGGTTACCGACGGCACGGCCGTTTTGGGCTTGGGCGATATCGGCCCGCGGGCCGCGCTGCCGGTGATGGAAGGCAAGGCGATGCTCTTTAAGGAGTTCGGCGGGGTCGATGCGTTCCCGATCTGCCTCGACACGAAAGACACGGAAAAAATCATCGAGACCGTCGCCTTCCTCGCGCCCACCTTCGGCGGCATCAACCTGGAGGACATCTCTTCGCCGCGCTGCGTGGAGATCGAAGAACGGCTGACCGAGCGGCTCGACATACCCGTGTTCCACGACGACCAGCACGGCACGGCCATCGTGGTATTGGCCGCGCTCGAAAACGCCTTGAAGGTCGTGCGGAAGGAGATGAAGGACATTCGCGTGGTGGTTTGCGGGGCGGGCGCGGCGGGGCAGGCCATCGTTCGCCTGCTGCAAGCCGTGGGCGTCGGGCCGATCGTGGTCTGCGACCGTCAAGGAGCACTCAACAAAGCGCGCAACACGGCCGACAATCCCGTCAAGCAGTGGCTCATCGCGCACACGAATCCCGAACAAGTCGCCGGCACGATCGGCGCGGCGATGCAAGGGGCCGACGCATTCATCGGCGTCGCGTCGGCCAACCTGATTACCGTCGAAGACATCAAACGCATGGCTCCGCAGCCGATCGTCTTCGCGCTGGCGAATCCCGATCCCGAAATCGATCCCGATTTGGCCGCGAGTTGCGCCGCGGTGGTGGCTTCGGGCCGGTCGGATTACGCCAACCAGATCAACAACGTGCTCTGTTTCCCCGGCCTCTTCCGCGGCATGTTCGACGTCCGCGCCCGGCGCGTCGCGCAGGAAATGAAAATCGCCGCCGCGCGGGCGATCGCGGGCGTGATCGAGCCGAAGGAACTCACGGCCGATTACATCATCCCCAGCGTCTTCGACCGCCGCGTGGCCCCGGCGGTGGCGAAAGCCGTGGCGAAAGCCGCCCACGAAAGCGGCGTCGCGCACCGCGAACACAAGCCGGGTTTCAAAATCTCGCCGTAAGCGGCCGGCCCATCAAGCCTCCCAATTTGCCACGATTGCGCATTATCCCGGCAATTTGCTGTTGCTTTTCAGGATGAAAAAGGGTTATTATTTTGTACTCAATGGAATGAGAATCGAGAACCACGATGTTCGCCGCAGGGAGGCGGCTAATTTATGCAATCCAAGCAATCGAGCGGGACGGTTTTCCTTCGGGCGGTAGTGATGCTAGGTTCATTGGGCGTGATTTTCTATGCCGCTTTGAGCGGAAACGCCCTGCCCGACGCCGCGCGCAAGCAAATCGAGAAGTACTTGCCGCGAATGCTCGTGGAGGGCAAGTCCAAGTCGGAGGGTGCGGAGGCGTCGAAAGCGGCCGGCGAAGCGCCGCTATTCAACATCGCGGCCGCGAACCAAACGGCGATCGGCGGCAACGCCGCGCCGCGCAAGTTGGCGGCGGACGGTTCGGCTTCGCGGCTGCCCGCCTTGACGGTTGGCGGCGTTTCGCCGGCGCGAGCCGCGGACGACGCCGCGGCGGTCGTGCCGGCCAGCTATCAAGCGCCGGCGGAAAACGCCCCCGGCGCGGCGAACGCCTTCTCGCAAATTCAAGACCGCCTCAAGCAATTGGGCGCGACCTATTATCTCTTGGAGACGTGGGGCAATCGGCAGCAATTCTACCGCTTCTATTGCAAGATGGCCGTCGCCGGGAATACGGACTTCACGCATTGCTTCGAAGCGACCGACGCCGATCCTTTGCAGGCGATGGCGGACGTTCTCAAGCAAGTCGAAGCGTGGCGCAACGGCGGATTGGCTGCGCGGTAAGCGGAGCGAAAGCGGCGGAGTCTCGCCGACGCCGGCAGCGAGCCGGGCCGTCCCCGGCCCCGGCCATGCGTTTCATCTCGATTGCCCCCCGTGTAATTACGGGGGGCTAAATTGAAACCGGCCATCGCTTATCGCCAGATCGTCGTTTGGCTTGGGCCTTCGAGCGGTTGGGGGCGGCCGACTTGGGCGCGGTAGGGATCGGCGGCGGCGTTTGGCGGCGAGGGCGTGGAGGTCGGCGCGGCGTGGGCGGCGCGCCAGCCGGTGGAAGGAATGCTGAGCCGCGAGACCGCGATCGTCGAGCCGGGGGTGTAAGGCGCGTTCGCGTCGCCCGTCGCGGCGGTCGCCGCCGGATCGTGCTTGTCGCTCACGGGAGCGAGCGGCGTCACCGGCAGAACGTTGCGATATCCGCCGGGAGCGTCATTCGAGGCCAGGATGATTTCCGAATTGCCCGGCGCGCCGGTCGCCTTGGCGAGCGGCGTGGGCATGGGCGACGGCGGCGCGTTGCCGCGCGCGCGGAGCGCCGCGTTCGGATCGAGGGGGGCGGGGCGTTCGGCGGCGGCGAGCATTTCGGGCGCGGCGGAATGCGATTTCAGCGGCGAACCTCGCTTGACCCAGGCGAGCCAGGTTTTCTGCAGTTCGCCGAGGTTTTGCAGGTTGTAGTTTCTTTGGAGCGCGCCGGCCCAATCGCCTTTTTTCAAGCCGTCATCGAGGAAGGCGATGTAGTTCCGCCGGCCGCCGCTTTGAATCAAATACTCGGCGGTCGAATATCCCTGCGCGTAGAGCGGGAGCACGTCGGCGGGGTATTCGGTCATGGCGAACATCTTGTTGAAGGCGATGCCGCGGCCGGTGCGCAGGTATTGATCGAGCAAGGCCCGCTGCTTGTTGCGCTCGGTGTAGTGCTCGACGCTAGTGGCCCCGCCCTCGTCGGCCCAGCGGGGCAGCGGGCGGCGGAAGTGCGAGGCGAAGATCATGTGCGTGATTTCGTGCGGGAGGACGGAATCGAGCACGCGCTCGCGCGAGCCTTGGATGGACATCGTCCAGCCGAAGACTTCGCCGCGATCGAAGGTGAAGGTGGTGGCTCCGCCCGCGCCCAGGTTCGGGCCGACCAACACCTTGACGGGACAAGGCCGCGACCATTTGGGCAGTTCCTTGCCGAGCCAGGAGACGGCGAGCGTTTGGCGATAGGACTCGGCGGCTTCGGCGAATTGTTGGGCCAGGCGGGGATCGGCGGTTTCGACGATGTAATTGGCGCTGCGGTACTTGGCGCCCAGCGAGACCAGCAGCACAACCGCTACGAAGGCGGCGCGGAGAATGCGAGCTTCCATGCTCTGTCGTTCCTTGTAGGAGGAAATGACGCCGGGCACGTCCTTATGTCCGACGCGGGAACCGCGGGGCTTGGCGGGGAGGCAAGCGCGCGGCCATTGTCGTAGGGTGGGGCAAACGAAGTGCAGTCCCACCGGCGATTTTCTTCACAAATGGGCGGGACTACATGGCTTGTCCCGCTCTGCCTATCGAAATAGGGGGTTACGGGATTTCAAAAATGTAACGCATTGGGGAAAAAACGCAAAGAGCGAAATCCTGTTTTTTCGCTTTTTGGGTGCATACCAGCTTTTGTACGAGTTGTCAGGGGGTCAAAAAGATCAATAGGAGAATCTGGGGATTTTCTGGTAAACTGGGCGTAGTGGCGTGTTACGGGGAACGGATTCTCATGGAAAGGAAGA
>JADLEL010000168.1 GCA_020846145.1 Pirellulales bacterium
AACGCCGGATAGCAGGGGTGGCAGTACAACTGCCACCCCAACGAATTGAGGTTTTCGGATAAGTTCTAAGGTTCCTTCTCCCCCTCTTCCAACTGCTCGGCCCAGCGAAGGTTGGCGCGGCCGCAGTAGAGGAGATAGACGCAGGCGACGGTAATGGCGCTTAAGATCGCGATTCGTTGGCCGTCGGCTTCTTTTTCGTTCGCCGCGTAGATGCCGGTCAGCATGGCGAAGAAGATGGCCAGGAGTCCGCCGGCGATGAACAGATATTTACCCAAGTTTCGGGCGGCGATTTCACTGCGCCGGAAAACCGCGCGAAACTGCATCGCGGCGATCAGCAAGGGGACGCAGAGCATCAGCGGCGCGGCCAAAACGAGAATCGGACCGTGCTTCGTGGCGAGGATCCACGCGCAATACCCGAACGAGACCAGGCAAGCCGCGATCACCACCAGAGCGTTAAAGATCAGCAGCCAAGAGGGACGGGGAGGAGTAGGCATGGATTAGGCTGTGATTTTTTCGCTGCGTCACCAGCCCATCACCATGTTCGACTCGATTACCTTTCGCGAGCGTTCCAAATCGGAGCCGGTGTGCTGCATGTAGAGGCGGATGGCGTGGACCTTGTCGCCGGCGGCCTTCGAGAGGCAATCGCGGGCGACGTGGCATGGGTCGCTGCTGCCGGAAATGCCCAACGCGGCTTTGGAAATCACCCAGGTGTCGCGCGGACGCCGCGTTACGCGCAGCGGCGGCTCGTGAGGGTAGCTCTCGTTCACGACGTCGCGGGCCGAATCTTCGTCGGCCGCCCAGGTGATGATGATGTGTGAGTCCGTTTCGATCTCGAAGAGGGGCATTGGTAGGGGATAGGGGATAGGGGATAGATTTGTGTGAGAGAGGAATTGATGGATTGCTTCAATACCAAACTGTAAAGCGGTTGACGGGGGGCGTCAATGGGGAACAGCCCCTCAAAACATCGATTCAGAGCTTTATCCCGTCAACAGAGTGGGATATATAATTCAGAGGTGGGGTTTTTACGGCGGGGGAGGTCCCCAAAGTTGATCGCTCTTATGAATTAGATTTCGTTTGTCTGGGAGGGTGTTTCTCGATGAATATCCTAGCAACGGATAGCATTTCCATAACCGCGCCAAATTTATACTCTAATCCCTATCCCCTATCCCCTAATTCCTATTCTCCATCCCCTAATCCCTCCTAGAACCTCACGATCATATCGCAATCCAACAGCAACTGGTACGACTTGGTGCCGTCGTCGAAGGGGGTATAGTTCGCCGCGCCGACCCAATCGTAGCGGATTTCAGGGCGCACGGTAACGCGGGAGTGGGGCTTCCAGTTCAGGCCGGCCGTGAGTTCGTAGTAATCCGCGGCTTGCCGGCCGCCGGTGAAGCGGATGCCGTCCCGATCGCGGAACCACTCGAAGCGCAGGCCCGCCTTCCAACATTCGTTGATGGTGTAGAAGAGGTATTGATCGAGCCCGATCCACTCGGCGGGGGGCAGATTATAATTATCGAGCAGTTCTTCCTTGCCGTAATCGTACTGGATGACGTATTGCAAGCGTTCGCCGATTTTTTGTTGATAGACGAGGCTGAAGACGTTGCGATTGTTTTTGCTTTCGGGCGGTTCGCGCTGTTCGGGACCCGACTGCACGGTGAAGGCCAGCGAGGAGCGTTCGTCGTCGTCGGTCCAGCCCAGCCCGCCCAAGAAGCTCAAGTCGTTGTTGTTGTCTTCCCAGTTGTCCCAGCCGCGCGTCAATCCGGCTTGAATTTTGAAGTTGCCGAACTTCTTTTCGCCCAGCAAACCCGTTTCGTTGACCGGTTCGCCGTAAATCAGGCAGTACGAATGCGAGTAGAAGAAGTTTTCGGGGGCGGGGGTCGTTTCGTAGCCGAGAATCGTGTAAAAATGACCGAGTTTCATGGTCATTCCATCGTCGCCCCAAGGCGCGAAGACTTCCAGATAGCACTGCGGCATGGCCAGCCCGTATTGTTGGGCGTTCCACTTGGGGCCGAAGTTGCCGTTGACTTCCAGTCCCCGCGAGGAAGCGTAAAAGGAATCGGTGCCGTAGAGCAGATCGACCGTTCCGCCCACGTCCCACCGGCCGCCTTGGGCGTTCACGCCGCGCGTAAGCCGCAGATAGGCTTGATTGAGTTGGTACTCGTTCGAGCGGTTGTTGAATCCCACGGGCAAGTTCGAGCGATTCCGCGGACTATACATATTGAGGGTAACGCCTTGATCGATCCAGCCGTCGTAGCAAATATCGCCGAACCAATCGCGGAGCGTTAAGCGGCCGCAGTCGGAGGCCCGCGGCTGGCCTCCGCACGTGGCGCGCGAATCGGCGGCGCAGCCTGCTTCGCAGCCGAGATCGCCGGCCCACGCCGTACCGGGCAATGCCGTATCGAGAGGAGCGGCCGGTGCGGATTGTTGCGGATCGGGCGGCGGATTCGGCGACCGATTTGCCGGAAGGGGCGGTAAGCGGCGCGGCGGTTCCGCAATCGCCTCGCCGGGCGTCGATTCCTCGTCCTTGAACGGATTTTCGCGCTGCGGTTCCCGGCTTTGTTCCAGCATCATCGCCTGCAGAATCGAAAGGCTTTCTCCTTCCTCGGCATTGGGCTGGGGGCTGTCGTAATTGGCCGGCGCGGCTGGTGCGTTCGCCAAGCGAGCCGCTGCGCCGATCTTCGGCGTTTGATCGGAAACCGTAACCAGTCCGGCATCCTCCGGGCTTGCCGCAAGAAGCAATAACGCCAAGAAACTACCCAAAACCATCATGGTCAACCTCCGTGCAAAAGCGACGATAGTTCCTAATCTCTATCGACTCGGAGAGATGGCGAAGTTTTAGCAATTCGGAAGAATATCCCGGTTGCATGGACTATAACGGCAACCGGCTATCGCAAAACATCAATGCGCAATATGCCCATCTTAACTAATTTAGCTATACTGAAGAGATTCTTGCTCAACGGGCACGGATTCCTTTCCAGTGTGCGCATAAATGCGATTCCGCCCGGCCGTTTTCGCTTCGTAAAGAGCCGCATCGGCCCGCGCGAACAGCGATTCCCGGTTGTCTTCGAAAGAGGCCGCCGCGAGGCCGCCGCTGATCGTGATTTTCAACTCCTGCTGGACCTTTTCGCGAAGGCGTTCGCAAAAAATGCCAGCCCCGGCGAGATCGGTTTCGGGCATGAGGACGACGAACTCTTCGCCGCCGTAGCGGGCAAGGATATCGGTCTCTCGGATATTTTCCGCCATGAGTTTGGCGAGGTTTTGCAAAACGCGATCGCCGTGCAGATGGCCGTGCAGATCGTTGACTTGCTTGAATTTATCGATGTCAAAGATCGCCGCCGCGAACGGGATTTCGTAACGCGCGAGGAGGGTGATTTGCGCGTGCAGGGCGTCGTCCAGGCCGCGGCGGTTCTTGATTCCCGTCAACGAATCGGTCCGCGCTTCGGTGAACGACATGAGTTTCGCGCTCTGCTGGCGGATTTCGTCGTACGCGCCCGCGATTTGCGCGGCCAATTGCAGGGTCGGTTTCAGAATTTCGTCCGCCTCGCGGCACAACTCCTTCCAAGCGATTTCCTGATGCAAATCGCTCATCCGGTTGACGCGTTCCTTGAACTTGTTCACGCTGGAATGGTGCTGGGAGAGGCTCTTTCGGACCGTCAAGGTGATTTTTTCCAACTCCAAGGCCACCGATTGCGCACGCTTCAATTCCAAAAGCGAGCGTCTCACGGCGTCGTTGGCGTCGGGCCGGTTTTTTCGACCCAGCAAATATCCGATCGTCGCTACGGCCGCCAAGGCCAGAGGCCAGGAAATGTGAAAACCGCTTAAGTCCATGATTCCACGAATCGAGCGTAATCGGGGGGGATAGTGCCTGCGCGCCGGACGAAAAAAAAATATTGCGTTCAGTAATTCGATCTTGAGCCGAAGCCGCGCATGCAGAGTATTCCCACGACGAGCATGATCGCCAGCAGCATCACCCATTGTTGCGGGCTGAGGCAATTGGCGTAATGCATCATCTGATAATAAAGACTGTTGAAGTATTGCATCATCCGAGAATCCTCCCTCGATCTTTCGCTTCGCGTTCGCGTTTTCCGGGAACATCCTTTTGAGGGCTGCCTCGAATCCAATGCGATTCCACGAAGCGAAACCATGCCGTATTCGGGAATGAATGGGCTAGCCGGGATTATTCATAAACATCGTAGATGCGGCATCCTGCCGCATTTTAGGCAATAGCGGCAAGATGCCGCTTCTACAAATCGCTTTTGTGAATAATTTGGGCTGGTTCATCTTGGCTATCGCTAGTAAAGTTTAGGTCAGAAAAAGTGCGGAATCAGGCGGCTCGGGCATTTCCCCAAAACCGCCTCGCGCGGCTGATGACCATCTAAGGCGCTCTTTCGATGAAATTATTGATTAACTCCTCATTTACGGTATAATCGATCCATGCGGACCGCTTCCAATCTCGATCTTGCCCTAACCGCCGGTTTTTCCCCGAAAATAAGGACGACTCCATGAGAAAGAAAATTACGAAGCCGATGCAATTCCGCAAACCGATGCGTTCCCTTCTCATAACTCGGATGAACCTCTTGAGCCTGGCCGTGCTTTCGACGGTACTGCCGAGCGGTTTCGCTTTCGCCGATCGAATTGCGCCCTTCGCCGACAAGTTTGCGTGTGCCGTTGCGGATATCCAAGATGCCCAGTCGCCCCATTGCCTCGCGTTGACCGGCACGATCGGCACGCGCATCGACGCGAACGTCAAACGCCTGCTGGCCGTCGATACCGAGCGGCTCTTGGAAGGTTTTCGCAAACGCCCCGGCCGTCAGGAATGGGACGGCGAGCATATCGGCAAATGGCTTCATGCCGCCACCTTGGCCTGGGTTTATACCGGCAATCCCGAACTCCGCGCCAAGCTCGACCGCGCCGCCGCCGAACTCGTGAAATGCCAGCTCGAGGACGGCTATCTGGGCACGTATTTGCCCAAGGACAATTGGACCGAGTGGGACGTTTGGGTTCATAAATATAATCTGCTCGGACTGATTGCCTACATGCGCTATACTGGCAACGTGGAGCCGCTTCCCGCCTGTCGGAAAATGGCCGATCTGCTCTGCAGCGTCTTCGGCGATACTCCCGATCGGCGCGATATCCTCAAAGCCGGGCACCACGCGGGCATGGCGCCCACGAGCGTTTTGGAGCCGATGGTGCTGCTCTATCGCATGACCGGCGAGCCGCGCTACCGCGATTTCTGCGAATACATCCTCCGCGCCTGGGAGCAGCCGAACGGCCCGCAGATCGTTTCCCGCCTGCTCGAAGGCAAGGGCGTTCAAAAGGTGGGCAACGGTAAAGCCTATGAAATGCTGTCTTGCGTTAATGGGATGTTGGAGTGGTATCGCACCGTCGGCGAGGAGAAATATCTCAAGGCCGCGCTCAACGCCTGGCGGGACATCGTCGAGAAGCGGCTCTACATCACCGGCACGGCCAGCTACGGCGAACATTTTCACGACGATTTCGACCTGCCGAACACCGGCAACGTGGGCGAGACCTGCGTCACGGTTACTTGGATTCAATTCAACGCCCAGTTGCTGCGGCTGACCGGCGAAGCGCGTTTCGCCGAGCAGCTCGAACGCACGGTTTACAACCAGCTTCCCGGCGCGCAACGGCCCAACGGCGAAGACTGGGGTTATTACGTGCAGATGGAAGGCAAAAAGCCCTACGCCGGCAAGCTCGCGATCAATTGCTGCCAATCGAGCGGCCCCCGGGGCGTGGCGCTCATTCCCACTTTCGCCGCCACGACCGACGCCGACGGCATCGTCGTGAACCTCTTCGACGCGGGCACGGCGAATCTGCGCTTGCGCTCGGGCAAAAGAGTGAAATTGAAGATCGACTCGATGTATCCCGCGGACGGGAAGGTCGTCATTTCCGTCGATCCGGCCGAGGCAGGCGAATTCGCCGCCAAACTCCGCATTCCCGACTGGTGCAAGAATGCCGCGCTCAAAATCGCCGACGAGCCGGCGAAAAACCTGGTAAGCGCCGTGGGCTATGTCGAGATCAAACGGACGTGGAAGCCCGGCGACAAAATCGAGCTAACGCTCCCGCTGGAAACGCACGTGATTCTCGGCAGGCACAAGAACGCGGAAAAAATCGCGCTGATGTACGGACCGCTGGTGCTCGCCGCCGACGCCGACCTGATGGGCGTCGCGAACCTTGGCGATCTCCCCGTCGATTCCTACGACGCGCGAGCGCTGGGCCTGTCGTGCCGGCCCGCGCCGGAAAAATTCAAAACTTGGACCGGCGCGCTGATGTTCATACTGACGTCAGCCCCCCAAGAAATTCGCCTCCTTCCCTTCGCCGACGCCGGCATGATGGGCGGCAACTACAAAGTCTGGCTCTCCGCCAAGGATGCCGCGCTGTAAGGTTGTGCGTAGTATTGCCGGTTCGGACGAAGTCAAATCGTTGGGGTGGCAGTTGTACTGCCACCCCTCGAATCGCCGACTGGCAGAGGTGGCAGTACAACTGCCAACCCAACCGAAAAGGTTTTGGGATAGTCGCTAAACCGGGATTTCCACCCACGCTCCGCGTTTCGCGCTGTCGAGCACGGCTTCGCAGACGCGCTGCGTGTGGAGCGCGTCGCGCACGGTGGGATGGAACGCCGGGCCGCCTTCCAGGCTGGCCAAAAAATCGGCCAGGCCGTTGATGAACGTGTGCTCGTAGCCGATGGTGCAGCCGGGCACCCACCAGTGCTTCATGTAGGGATGCTCGAAGTTGGTTACGTTGATCCGCTGCCAGCCGGTCAAGTGGTCTTCGATCTTTTTGCCCGTCGCCGGATCGACGTATTTGAAATACTGCAAGATGTGCGGATCTTCGAGGTCGAACATGAGCGCGCCGTTCTCGCCGTTGATCTCGAAGGTGCTGTAATTCTTTCGCCCGCGGGCGTAGCGCGTGCTCTCGAACGTGCCCATCGAGCCGTTGGCGAACAAGGCCAGGAACATGCAGGCGTCGTCGATGGTTACCGGCTCGACCTTGCCCGTCTCGGCGTGTTTCCGCTCCTTGATGAACGTCTCGGTGTGGGCGACGACCTTCTGGATCGGCCCGTTGAGCCACTCGGCCGTGTCGATGCTGTGGGCCAAGAGATCGCCGGTGACGCCGGAGCCGGCCACCTTCGCATCGAGCCGCCAGAGGGCCATGCCGCCTTGGGGGACGTCGGCCGAAATCGTGTAGTCTTGGTTGTACGTCGCTCGATAGTGAAACGGCCGGCCCACGCGGCCTTCGTCGATGACCTGCTTGGCCAGCGAGATGGCCGGCACGCGGCGGTAGTTGAACGAAACCATGTTCGCCACGCCGGCTTGCTCGACGGCGGCGACCATTTCCTCGGCCTCGCGGACGTTCATCGCCAGCGGCTTCTCGCAGACGATCATCTTGCCGGCCTTCGCCGCGGCGATCACCAAATCGTGATGCAGCACGTTGGGCACGCAAACGTCGATCAGGTCGATGTCCGACCGCTCGAGAAGCTCCTTCCAGTCGAACTCCAGCGATTCGTAGCCCCACGTATTGGCGAATTTTTCGAGCTTCTCTTTTTCCTCGATCCGCGCGCAGCAAGCCTTCAATACCGGCTTGTGCTCGCGTTCGAAAAAATGTCCGACCTGCAGATAAGCGTTCGAGTGCGTCCGGCCCATGAAACCGCAACCGATGACGCCGACGTTAAGTTTTTTTGGCATTCTTATTTCTCCGGATGGTTGAATTATTCGAGGTTCATTCTTTCTCACGAAGGCACGAAGGACACAAAGGAGGCAGTTGTTTCATTGAGACGCCCAGGGCATGGTTTTTTTCGTTTTTCCAGGTAGGGATTATAAGCAAGGGATAAATATTATTGCCTAAATCGATTTCAATATCCATCATCCTCCTTCGTGCTCTTCGTGCCTTTGTGAGAAAAAAATGATGATTCATCCGGCTAAAGCGTACCTAACCGATTAATGCCATTGGAACGCGGCCGCGGCGGCCCAAAGGGCCGGCAGTTCGCCCAGCCCCAGGCAACGCCTGGGGAAAACGGCGCGGCATAACATTTTCGCGTCGGCCCAACGGGCCAATAGTTCACCTTCCCGAAGGAGACCGGCCGGCCCGATGGGCCTGGAATTAACGCGGCGGGGTCTCGTTCCCCTGGGCGTTGCCCAGGGCTGGGCGAAGGGCTGGGCCTTCGGCCCGAAATCGAGGAAATCCGCGCTCGATAACGCAATTCCATTGCTCCTTGCGATTCATTCCTTGAAATTCCCAGCAAACCAAATCATCGGGTACGCTTTATCCGGATGAGCCA
>JADLEL010000169.1 GCA_020846145.1 Pirellulales bacterium
AAATGGGACTGTCCCCCTCGCGCCGCGGGAAGGGGACAGGTCCATGTTTTCGGCCTACCGTTTGTCCCCAAAATACGTCATTTTGCCGAAAAATGGACCAGTCCCCGACCGGGGCGTGAACGCTTACTTCTGAAAAATAGGGTAGGCCAAAAAGTAGGGACGGTCCAGCGCAGCGCGGACCCGCCAATTCATCGCGAAAAACACTCAGCGCCCGCTTGCGGCAAAGCCACCCAGGTCCCAAGAACCAGGGCACACGGAAAGTCAAGTTACGGTCGCCGAGCACTCATGGCTTGAACCATGCCCGGAACTTGCTTTCCGCCCGTCGAACCTCTTGCATCCGCGGCAACATGATTCGCGACGCAAGTCCTTGTATCGCAGTAGGTTGCGATAATATTTCCAGCCCACGAGGCACTCCTCTTGACAGGGCTAAACCGCTACTTATAATAACAGCTAAGATAGATATTATTCGTCGGCTTGCCCTTTCACCCGAATCCTCATGAGGCAGCGTTAACACCCAAAGTACCCGTAGTCCGCCGTGCAATGCGGCGGTCGAATTCTTCCGCAAGCTGCGGTGGGTGTTCTCTATAAAACCAGCATTTTTTTGGAAGCGCGCGGTGGTACGCGCTCGTTTTGTCCGATTGCGGCTTTTGACGCTTTTGTCAATCAACAAGCATGCGTTTAACAACAATATCGTTTGAGTTTATGCCGTCCGGGACATGACTTCTCGGAATGTTTTTGAGAGCCATGAACGGTTGCCGTGCGTTATTACAAACTAGGAGAGACTCCATGAAGCGTTGCCAATTCGTATTCGCGGCCGTCGTTCTGTCGCTTTGGGCGACTTCCGGAACCGCCGAAGTCATCGGTCCGCAGGCTTTTTCCAGCGCGACGACGACGATCGTCAATTTCGACAACCTCACGGGCGGGAACATCCTCAATCCGGCGTCGCAACGCAACGGCGAGGTGCCTTCCAATCAGTATGCGGCGCAGGGGATCGTATTCAACAACTTCGGCCGCGATGCTCGCGCCATGTCGGTCAATTTCTACCTTCCCTATCCCACGCTATTGCCCGCCAACGCAACCTCCCCGAACGTGGCCTGGTTCGATGAGGGGGGCGGCAATCCCGGCACGGGAAACAACTATCTCGAAATCAACCTTTCCTTGCCGGTGTATCGCGTGGGATTCAATTTCGGCCTTTCCGCCGACTCCCGCATCGAACTTCAACTGCGCGACGCCGGCAACGCGCTGCTGGCCACCGGCTTCACTTCGAACAGCAACCTCGGAACGTACCTCAACGGCTTTATAGGCGTGGCGTCGGACCAACAGGTCGCCAAAGTATGGATCAAATCCACTCGCCCCAGCAACAACACGGGCTTGAACTTCGTCATGGACAACCTCCGTTTCGACGGCACGCCCGGCGGCGCTCAGTCCACCGCCGCCAGCGCCGCCCAGCCTCTCGTCCAGTTGCTGGGGAACGCCGCGGGCGGAACGACCATCGATTTCGGCGTCAACGGCAGCGCCATTCAGACGCCGGGCAACGTGACGGTCAGCTATCGCGCGACGACCACCGAGTTCTATACCCCCCCGGCGCCCTTCAGCTTCCCGCTTCCCCTCGCCAACGCCGTGCAAACCTGGGACGTTCACTTCGACGGCCAACTTCAACCGGGCCAACCCATCTCGGCGGTCTTCAAATACGACGATTCCGGCTTGTCGCTCGCGCAGGAGCAATCCCTGGTTCTGCGCCATTATACGGGCGGCGCATGGGTGCAAGAGCAAAGCGTGGTCGATCCCACGGCGAACACGATTACGGCCACGCTCTACGGCTTCTCGCCGTTGGTGCTTGCCCAGAACGTGCCGGAACCCGGCACGCCGGCGATTCTCGGATCCTTGCTCGCGGCAATCGCCGCTTGGCGCGCGATGCGCCGTCAAAAGCGGAACTGAAATCTTTCCGAGGCGAGAAGGGAAGTCAAAGGAGGCCGTCGGGTGGCGCCGATTCTTGAATCGGTGGGCGAAAGCCCAGCAGGCTTCGTACTCGCCTCCCGCGGCAGAGATGCACCGTTTCTTGAGCCGGCGCTATCCGGTGGAATGTCCGAGTTATCGATCCGCAACGGCAACCGCGCGGGAAGCATGGATTTTTTCCAGCGCGTCGGCAATATCGTCCATGTCTTCGCGCGTGCCCAACAGCAGGCGATGTTCCAGCCACACGCCCTGTGAAGTGCAGATCGTCTCGCAATTCGGACAGTTCTCCCGGCGGTAGTCGGGGAGGGGGCGCGAAACCGCGTCGCCGCCGTAGGCCCCGAAGGTCCGGTCGAGAAACAGCGGTTGGCGGTACAGCGGCAGCGGATAGCCGAACGAGCAGGGGACGCCTTCGGCGGCCAGCGCTTCGAGGAGCCGCTCGCGCGACATGCCGAATTCTTCCGCGAGCAGTCGGAAGGCGAAAAGATGATAGGCGTGCCGCGTGCATTCCGGTCCGCGGTATTGCGGCACGATGCCCGGAATGCGGGCCAATCTTTGCGACAGGTATTTGCCGTTCGTCTCGCGGGCCGTCGCCTGGACGTCGAACCGCCGCCACTGCGCGTTGAGCACGGCTCCTTGAAATTCGCTCAGCCGGTAGTTGCCGCCGAGCAGGAAATGCTCGTACCACGCCCTGCCGGGCAGTCGGCCGCAATTGTGGATCGAGCGGCAGCGTTCCGCCAACTCCTCGTTATTGGCGAGGATGATGCCCCCTTCGCCGCAGGTCAAATTCTTGCTCGATTGGAAAGAGAACGTCCCCAGATCGCCGATCGCCCCCACGCGCCGCCCGCGATATTCCGCCCCATGCGCGTGCGCGGCGTCCTCGATGAGGATCAAACCGCGGCGGCGGGCGATGTCCGAAATGGCGTCCAAATCGACCGGCAGTCCCCCCAGATGCACCACGATGATTGCCCGCGTACGCGGCGTAATGGCCGCCTCGATGGCCGCGGGATCGATATTGAAGCTGTCCAGGTCGAGATCGGCGAAAACCGGCACGGCGTTGGTTTCGAGCACCGCCGACGCCGTCGCCATAAAGGTATAGGGGGGGACGATCACTTCGTCGCCGGCCGCGATGTCCGCCGCCATCAGCGCGAGCCGCAAGGCCACCGTGCCATTGACGACCGCGATGCCGTGCTTGGCTCGATGGTACTCGGCGAATTCCCGTTCGAAGGCGGCGACCTCGCTGCCCGCCTGTCGCCCCCATTTTCCGCTCCGCAGGGCGCGGACCAAAGTGTCTTCCTCTTCCTCGCCGAAAATGGGCCAATCCGGAAAGGGCCGGATGCGGAGGGGATTGCCGCCGTGAATCGCTAATTTTTCGGCCATGATTTTTATCTTTCGATCATTGAAAAATGAATAAAAAGCGGCATAATTCCCAATCCGCCCATTAGTAGGACAGGTTTCCAAATTGTCATTAGATTTCCGGCACAATCAATTACTTGCGCCGCAAGACAGGTTGGAAACCTGTCCTACTTTTAAGTCATGCCGAAAAAAGCATTATAAGTGCGAATTGTCGAATGCAATATCGCTTTGCGCTATATTGTCTTCGTTTGCGCTAATAGGTACTTGTTATTGGAATGTAACGATTTTATACTAAATTTTTCACCCCGCAGAAGGATCGCGAATGGAAATCCGAGAGATCGTGCGCCGCGCCGTTGAATTCGACGATCCGCCCCGGCTTCCGTTCTGGCAGCACTGGAACCACAAGCTCCCGTGGGTGCCCGACGACGTCTGCAATATCTGGGAGATGGACCGCTCGGAGGCGGGCTGGTTCTTCGATAATCCCGTGATGGACGACTGGGGCTGCGGCTGGAGCACGACGGAACTGGGGAACATCGGCCAGGTGGTGAAATATCCGCTGGAGAACTGGTCGGACCTCGACGGTTTTCGGCCGCCGAAGCCGCGCAATCCGTTTTATTACGAGCGGCTTCCTCCCTTGCTCGATGCGGCGGACGACCGCTACGTGGCGCTGACCGCGCATTCGCTGCTCTTTTCGCGCCTGCACAAGCTGCGCGGTTTCACGAGAACTTTGGAAGACTTCTACCTCGAGCCGGAGCGGGTCCATAAAGCGTTGGACATGATCCTCGATTTCAAGCTCGAACAGTGCGCGGAAATCCACCGGCGTTTCCCCGGCCGCATCGACGCGCTCTTCGTAACCGACGATTGGGGCACGCAAAACGGGACGTTCGTGGGCAAGAATATCCTCGACGAATTCTTCGTCCCGCGCTACCGGAAGATCTTCGACGCCATCCACGGCTACGGCTGGCACGTGATCCTGCACTGTTGCGGGCGAGTCAACCTCTTCGTGCCGACCTTTCTCGAATTGGGCGTCGATATCCTCAACATGCAGCAATCGCAAAGCTACGGCCTGGTCGATTTCGGCGAGCAATATCGCGGCAAAGTCTGCTTCCTGGCAACGGTGGACATCCAAACCACGCTGCCGCGCGGCATCGAGCAGGAAGTGCGGGAGGAAGCCCGGCAGATCGTCCGGCACTGGAGCACGCCGAAAGGCGGCATGATCGCCTTCGATTACGGCGATTGGAAGGCCCTGGGGGTCAAACCCGAAATCGTGGGCGCCATGTTCGACGAATTTCTACGGCTGAAGAACTATTGGCAAAACGGCGGGGAGGCAACGTGATCGAGATCATCGACGGCTACTGCACCCTGGGAACCGAGCGGGAGACGCAAATCGCCCCGGCCGAACTGCTCCGGCGGATGGATCGAGCGGGCATCGGCCGCGCGGTCGTCGCCCCCGACGACCGGGAAATCGCGGTGAACAACGTCCGGGGAAACGACCGCATTTTGGAAGAATGCCGCCGCGCCGGCGGCCGCTTCATCCCCGCTTGCACGGTGAATCCCTGGTATGGCCCGGCGGGTTGCGAGGAATTGCGGCGCGCGGCCGCG
Organism: Pirellulales bacterium; assembly: GCA_020846145.1. Taxonomy (GTDB): domain Bacteria; phylum Planctomycetota; class Planctomycetia; order Pirellulales; family Thermoguttaceae; genus JADLEL01. The sequence goes on from JADLEL010000169.1 coordinate 4,912, forward strand.
GCCGGTGCGCGGATGCTGGTTCTCGCGCCCGCGTTGCAGGGCTATTGCCTGGGCGACGAACTGATGGACGATTTGCTGCTCCTGGCGGGCGATTTGCGAATGCCCGTCTATGTCCATACCGGTCCGCACTCCGCAAGTTCGCCCGCGCAACTCGCGCTCGTCGCGGCGCGGCACCCGCGAACGTCGTTCATTCTCGGACATTGCGGCAGCACCGACTACGCCTACGACATGCCGCCGGTCATCAAGGCGGGGATGCAAAATCTGTACTTCGAGGCGAGTCTCGCGCGGCCTTGGGCGGTCGGGGCGTACGGGAAACTCGCCCCCAAGCAGGCGCTGATCTTCGGCAGTTCGGCCCCCCGCAACGACGCCGGCTTCGAACTCGAATTCTTGCGGCGCTATTTGCCCCCGGCGGAATATCCGGACGTCTATGGCGGCAACCTCGCCCGACTGCTCAAGGAGCCGCACTCATGATCTTCGACGCGCACGCCCATTGGATTTCCGGCACGCAGCCCGGCGGCGTGGATAACCTGGAATATTGGCTTTCGACGTGGGAACTTCAGGGGATCACCCACGGCCTGGTGATGCCCCTGCAAGCGCTGTACGACGATGCCTGCATCCGCCGTGAAAACGACGAGATCGCCGCCGCCTGCGCCCGTTCCCGCGGGCGGATGATTCCGTTTTGCACGGTCAATCCCGCCCAGGGCGAGCAGGCGCTCGCGGAATTTTCGCGCTGCCTGAACGAACTCGGCTGCCGGGGGCTTAAATTGCATCCCTGGCTGCAGGGCATCAGCCTCGCTTCGCGGGGGGTGGATGAATTGAGCGAACTGGCCGGCGAATCCGGCGCGCCCGTGCTGGTCCACGACGGTACGCCCTGTTTTTCCCTGCCTTCGCAGGCGGCCTTGTTGGCGCGGCGGCATCCGAAAACCAATTTCATTCTCGGACACTGCGGATTATTCGAGCATTGGCGCGAGGCCATCGACGCCATGCGGCACGCCGAGAACCTTTGGGGCTGCCTGTGCGCTCCGCATCTCGCCGCGCTCCGCGAGATCGTTGCCCGCGCGGATATCGACCGGCTCCTTTGGGGATCGGATTACGGTTTCGGCGGCGCCGATCACATCGCTTACCGCCGGGAGCTGTTCGACGCGCTCGATCTCGACGCGGATCGGCGGGAGGCGATCTTCGCCCGCAATCCCTCGCGGCTGTTTCGCCTCGCTTAAAAGGACCTACTCGAAATGATGTTATTCGCGCAGATCGATGAATCGATTTCCAAGGCGATCCAAGGCCCGGATTACGTGATGCTCGTCGGCTACTTCGTGCTGATGTTGGGCATCGGCGCGTACTTTTACCGCTTCATGCGGGGAATGAAGGTCTATTTCACCGGCGGGAATCAAATTCCCTGGTGGCTGTCGGGCGTGTCGTTTTATATGTCGAGTTTCAGCGCCTACGGTTTCGTCGTCTTCTCCGGCCTCTGTTTTCGCTACGGCTGGGTGGGCGTTACCATCTTTTGGTGTTCCGTTCCCGCCACGCTCTTTTGCGCGATGCTCTTTGCGGTCCGCTGGCGCCGCGCGCGCATCGACAGTCCCGTGGAATTTCTCGAATCGCGCTATAGCGCCTTCGTGCGGCAATTGTTCGCCTGGACGGGGCTGCCCGTCGGAATTATCGACGACAGCCTCAAACTCATCGCCACCGGCACGATCGTTCACGTCGGCATGGGCTTCGGCATCGAGGCCAGCATCGTGGTTTGCGGAATAATCATGGTTGTGTACACCTTCATGGGGGGCCTTTGGGCCGTGACCGTTACCGATTTCGTGCAATTCGTCATTCTCGCCGTCGCCGTGATCGTGGTCTTCCCGCTGTCGATCGTCGAGGTGGGCGGCTTCGGCAAGTTGGTGAGCGGTTCTCCCGAAGGCTTCTTCGCCCTCGTCAACGGACCCTACAATTGGCTCTATATCCTGTTGATGGTCGGAATCTACTGTATCGCTTATAGCAGCACGAACTGGCATCTGATTCAGAAATTCTTTTGCGTTGCCGCCGAGCGCGACGTAAAAAAAGTCGGCTGGCTCGTGGTGGCGCTCAATATCGTTGGTCCGCCGCTGATCCTCACGCCGGCGATCGCCGCCCGACAATTCCTGCCCGCCGATATGATCGACAAGGAAGTCTATCCGCGGCTCTGCGCGGCGCTGCTGCCGGTGGGGATGCTGGGTCTGATTATCGCCGCCATGTTCTCGGCCACCATGGCCAACTTGAGCAGCCACTTCAACGTCCGCGCGAGCGTTCTGACCAACGACGTTTACCGGCGGCTCTTTCGGCCCCGCGCCTCGGAAAAAGAACTGGTCGTTGCCGGGCGCGCGATGACGGCCCTCGTGGGCGGCTCGACCATCGTCATCGCCTTGCTGTTCGCCAACGCGTCGGCTCCCGGTCTGTTCAAAATCATGGTGACGCTTTTCGGCGGCGCGGTGGCCCCATTGGGCATTCCGATGCTTTTGGGAATCGCCTCCCGGCGCATCAGCACCCTGGCCGCCACGGCCGGAGTCATCGGCGGATTGGCGCTGAGCATCGCCCTGTTCTTTTTATTGCCCGACAACGGCGACCTTTGGGGCATTCACTGGGAGCGGGAAACGGTCATCTTCGCCTTTAGCGCCGCCGCCGTGCTGCTACTGATGTATGGGCTTAGCGCGATCCGGCCCATGTCAGCCGCCGAAACCCAGCGCGTGGAGCAATTTCATTTGCGGCTCGATACTCCGATCGGCGGCTTGCCCGAAGATGCCCCCCCCGAAGGCGACCGAGAAGCGACCGTCTCGCCGTTTCGGATCGTGGGCGTCTGCGTTGCCTGCATCGGACTGCTGATGCTCTGCGTACAGCCGTTCATCCAGGAAACCTTGCCGAAAATACTGAATGTGGTTCTAGGCCTGGTGCTTGTGGCGCTGGGGGGAGCCATGTACTGGCTTAGCAAACGCGCGGAACGAAAAGCTGCAACAAAAACGGGAGATAGATCATGACAACGACTGCCGGCTGCGTTGTGAAATCGTTGAAGCATGTGTATTTTATTTTCGCGGTGGTATTCGCCGCCGCTTTGGGTTTCGCCGCCTTGGATTCGAAAGCCTTCGCCGAGCCAGCGAAAGACGATCTCGTCGATCCCGCCATGCGAAAGGAACTGCTGACCTACCTGGAGGATATCGACCAATATATCCTGAGCTTGGACCTTGGCAGCGATTCCTTGAAAATCGAAAACAAGAACGACTCCGACTCGCTCTACATCAACGGCAATTTCGCCCGCGTCCTCGTGGCGTCCTCGCGCATCACGGGCAACAAAGCGTACTTGCGAGAGGCCGTCCGCTGGTGCGACGCCGTGTATAACAAACAAGAACTGGCCATCACCTCGCAACTCGAAGAGGGCGGATTCTGGGTCGATTTCGCCACCGCCCAAAATATCTATTTCGGCGATGCCGGCACCGGCTCCACCGCCATGGCGATCATCTACCGCGAAACGGACGATCCCCAGCGCAAAAAGCTCTATCGCGCGGCTATGGATCGCTACGCCCGGTTCGTCATGCAGGGCACCCTCGTCGATCCGCAGCGCAAGGACCGCAAGACCACGAAAACCTGGATCATCGCCGATGGTCCCGACAAAGGCGCCTTGGGCTGCGGCTATTATCGGGGGCATTTGAGCGTGGCTCCCTATACGATCTCCACGGCGACCACCGGGGGCGCGTTTTTCAGCCACTTTTATGAGATCACCGGGAAGCCGGAATACAAGGAGATCGCCGCCAATGCCGTAAAGTGGATTTTCACCGCCCGCAAGCCCGACGGCGAAATCCGCTATATCCTCGATAACCGGCCGGAGAAGGATTTTTCCTGGCCGTTGGACACCATCGCCTACTGCGCCGAGGCCTATATCACCGCCGACAAGTATCTCGGCGACGCCGAACTCAAGCAACAGTTGCGCCGCGAAACGAAGCTCACCGTCGAGTGGCTGTTGAAAAACCAGAACGACGACGGTTCCTGGGGCAAACTCCGCAGCGCCGATCAGCAGCGCAGTCCCGGCGCGGTTGCGCTCTTGAGTTGGTACTACCGCCAGGTGGAGCGCGATCCGAAAGTGGCCGAATCCGTGCGCAAGTATTGCCGCTTTCTGCTGAATCCCGAAAATAGCGCGAAATACGGCGTGAAGCAACTCATTCGCACTACCGGTTTCGTGGGCCTGGTGGTGGCCGATATCGTGCAACCGGAAAGCATTTTTTAAACGTATTTCAAAACGAATCGTTGGGGTGGCGGTTGTACTGCCACCCCTGGGAATTGGGGGGCATCCGGGGCGACTGTACAACGGTCGCCCCAACGGTGACCGGGAAGCATTTATTGACCATCAAGTTGGAGCAACGGCGATGATGAGACGCGAATTCTTAGGTACGCTGGCAACCGTATGCGCCACGGGCGCCGCCGCGACCGGATCGGATGGCGACCGCGCGGCGGACGATGAAAAGTCGTTCTTCGGCGATTCCGCGCACGGTTCGGTTCCCCCTCGGCTCGGCGGAATGACTCTCGAAGCGCTGCGCGACGATTACCGCCGCAGGCTCTTCGACGAATATCTGCCGTTCTGGGAGAAGGGGGGCTACGACCGCGAGCGGGGCGGCTTCTGCTGCGAACTCAACGACGATGGCTCCGTGGCCGCCGACGAAAAGTATATCTGGTATCAGGGGCGCGGCCTCTGGGTCTATTCGTTCCTCTACAACCGCTTCGAGAAGAATCCCGATTGGCTCCGCATGGCGGAAAAAACCAAAAAGTTCATGGTCGAACGGATGTACGCCGGGGAAGGTCGCTGGATGCAGAAGACGCGCCGCGACGGAACGGTGCTGGAAGGCATCGGCAAAACCGTCTTCGGCGATCTATTCGCCGCCCTGGGCCTGGCGCAGTTCTACCAGGCCGCGGGCGATCCGGCCGATTTGAAGCTTGCCAAAGAATCGATCTGGGGAGCGATGAAGGCCTACGACGATCCGGCCTACGCCGACATCGATACGACGCGCTATACGACCGTGAAAGTCCCGCCCGCCGGCCTGCGAACCCAGGGCCATTCCATGGTCTTGATATTCGCGCTCTCCGATTTGCTGAGCGTCGATCGCGATCCCGAACTGGAGCAACTCCAAAAAACGCACGTCGATCGCGTCGTCAACCATTTCTGGAACGCGGAATACGGAATCGTCAACGAGTATCTGCGCCGCGATTTCACCCGCATTCCCGAAGCCGCCGATCACATGTTCGCGGGCCATTCGCTGGAAACGGCCTGGATCGTGATGCACGAAGCGCTGCGCGCGGGCAACCGCAAGCTCTTCGACACGCTGAAATCGCGCATCCGCCGGTTATTGGAAATGTGCTACGATTACGTGTTCGAGGGCTGGGGATCGGAGAATTTCCACGTCTTCGGCACGCCCGATTATTGCCAGGGCCAGGATCACGGCACCAAAACCATGTGGGCGCATTGCGAGATCATGATCGCCTGCCTGAGCATCCTGGAGCGCACCGGCGAGAGTTGGGCGCGGGAGTGGTACGACCGCACGCGCGACTTCGTGCTGAAAAACATGCCCGTCGCCGGGCTTCCCGTGTGGCGGCAAGCCGTCGATCGGCGGGGCAAAGACATCAAGCGCGTCGGCATCAGCACGAAGCGCAAGGACAACTTCCATCAGGTGCGAATGTACATGCTCAACCTGCTGAGCATCGAGCGGATGTTGAAGAACCGCGGTCCTGCCCCCTCCCGCGCCGCCGCGCCGCACGGCGACCGGAATATCTAATCCCCATCGCCTCTCCCGACCAACCTGCGGTCGGTGCCCGGAGAGGGGAATGATCGATCTTAATCGTAGCGCAGCTCGATTCGCGTTTTCGCCTTTTCGCGCTTTCGCGATTCTCGTTTTCGCCGCTTGCCGATGCTGGCTTATCCAGCAGTGCCTTGCCCGCATTTCTCGCAATAATTCACCACGGAGCCACGGAGGACTCGGAGCGAAATGACGAAGGTCGAAGAACGAATGACGAAAGAATTCCGAAGGACGAAGCACGAATTGCTTTTCGGATTTTTTCTTTCGACCTTCTTTCGTCATTCGAGCTTCGACCTTCGACCTTAATATCTTTCTCCGTGTCCGTGGTGAAATATCCGGACTAGCCTGAACGGGCATCAATTACTTAACTTTCCCCCACTTCTCCCGCAAAATCTCGCCAAACCGCGCGAATTATTTTATGCCCCAACTTCTTGGCCCGCAACGCCTTGCGATGCATTATGAAAATTTATTCTTGAAAAAAGCCGCCGGCACATATATAAACATATATACAGCATCATGCGCTGCGCCCCATCCCCTGTCCCCGGAACCCTGAACCCTGAAAAAGCCATTCGGGAAAAACTCGCCCCAAAATACCGCGTTTATCTCGAGAAACTCGCCATCCCGCTCCCGCAAAATCCCCGAAATACCTCGAAATCCGCTTGTTGAGCCGGAAGGAAAAAATCCCCGATCGCCGAAAAACACTCAAAAACCGACACTTTAGCATCATCATCGGGAACGCTTTTCGCGCAAAAACGCAATCTGAACTCGATCACAAAATATAGTCGAAAAATAAGAAGCGTTGGACAAACTCCTCGGGAGGCCGATGATTTCCCGTCCGGGCCTGAAAATCCCGCTCGCGAAGGTTGCAATCGCTTCGGAAAAATATCGAAAATACTGGCGAAACGACGCGCCCGCGAGTATCATAAAGGAAGCCGCCGGGCGTTCACTTAAATTTCGATCCACATGCATGACGGTCAACTTATGAATTACTTTTTCGCACCGATGCTGTTCGCGATTTCCACGGCCGGTTTACTCCGGGCAGAGGAACTCGCAAAATCCGTGAATGCCGAGGGAAACGCGGCGACGAACTGCGTTTCGGTCGATAAACTCGCTACCGGCGAAAACGTGCTGCTCGTCAGATATCCCTGGCGCATCCACGAAAAGGCCTCGATCGAGGTCCGGCTGATTTCCGAGAAAAGCGAATTCGCCGCGCGCGTCAGACCGCTGCGGTTCGCAACGCTCCGATTCGATCCCACCACCGAGCGCCGCATCTATGGCGCGTTCGATAATGCCCTCGTTCGCCATGCCGATTGGAACGCCGAGGCGGGCGGACTGGACTGGCGAATCATCGCCCGCGGCAATCATCTCGGCCGCGCGGCGGCGTGGTTCGTCAACGTGCCGAAAAAAGAAAGTTCCCTTATCGGAACCGCCGCCGCGTTCGGCCCCCTCGAATCCTGGGCGATCGGCGACCGCCTGCTGATGCTCGATCTGCCCCGCGAATCTTCCGATCCGCCGGGCAAACTCCACATTTGGTTCCTCCGCGGCGAAAAAATCCTTTGGCGTGAAGAACTGACGTGGCCGGGGCGGATTGAAAAATGATGGTAAGCGTTCACGCCCCGGTCGGGGACTGGTCCATTTTTCGGCGTGAAAACGTATTTTGCGGACAAACGGTAGGCCGAAAACATGGACCTGTCCCCTTCCCGCGTCGCGAGGGGGACAGTCCCATTTTCGCGGCGATTAAGCACTTTTAGAGCACCATCATCTTTTGCACCGCGAAAATCGGGACAGTCCCCTGTGAACGGTTACAAATGATGAAGGATGAAGGATGAATGACGAATGACGAATGACGAATGAGGAGGATGGCATCGTGAGGATGGGAAGCAGGCGGGATTTCTTGAAGGCTGCCGCGGCGGCGGGCGCGATTTCGGCATGGGAGGGATGGCAACCTCGCGCGGCGGAGGCGGCGGACGCGCCGCCCGTCGATTTCGCCCAAAACGTGCTCCAGCCGCCCGACGATCCGGCGCAATGGCCGGCGTTCCGCGCGGCGCTGGCGAAATGGCGCGCGGAAACGAAGGCGCGGCTGCACTATAACGACGCCCTCTATCGGCGCGAGGACTTTGCGTGGTCGGCGTCGAACTACTGCTGCTGTTTTCTGATGATGTGCGACGAGACCTTTTACGACCGCCGCGCCGGCCGTTACGAGGTGGAATCGTTTCTCGAACGCGGCCGGCGGGAGTTCGGCGGCTACGACAGCGTGGTGCTCTGGCACGCCTATCCGCGGATCGGCCTCGACGAGCGCAACCAGTTCGATTTCTACCGCGACATGCCCGGCGGCTTGGACGGCGTCCGCGATGCCGTGCGGCGGTTCCACGCGCGCGGCGTGAAAATCTATATCGATTACAATCCCTGGGACACGGGCACGCGCCGCGAGGGAAAATCGGACCTCGACGCGCTGGCCGAAATGGTCGGCGCGCTCGAGGCCGACGGCATTTTTCTCGATACCATGAGCCGCGGCGCGGCGGAGTTCCGCGCCAAGCTCGACGCCGTCCGCCCCGGCGTAATTCTCGAAGGCGAAGGCGTGGTGCCGCTGGAATTGCTCCACGATCATCATGCCTCCTGGGCGCAGTGGTTCCAATACCGCGAAACGCCGGGCGTTTTGCGGCACAAGTGGTTCGAGCGGCGGCATATTCAGCATCAGATCGCGCGCTGGAACCTCGACCATAGCGACGAACTCCACGCCGCCTGGCTCAACGGCAGCGGGATGATGGTTTGGGAAAATGTTTTCGGCTCGATGGCGCCCTGGTGCAATCGCGATCGGTCCCTGCTGCGGGCGATGCTGCCCATCCAACGGCGATTTACCTCGTTATTCGGCGGCGAAGGCTGGACGCCGCTCGCGCCCGCCGAACGGCCCGGCGTTTACGCCTCGCTCTGGGAAACCGCTGGTTTGCGGCTCTGGACGCTCGCAAACCGCAAGACCGAGGCCGCCGACGGGGAGCTTTTGAAAGTCGCCGGCCGGCCGGAGCAGCGTTATTTCGATCTCGTATCGGGGCGGGAAGTTTCCGCCAAAACCGAGGGCGGGGATGCGGTTCTTTCCGGCGCGATCGGTCCGCGGGGAATCGGCTGTTTCCTCGCCGCCGCGGAAAATACATTGGGCGAAGACTTCGCCCGGTTCCTCGAAGCGCAATCTCGGTTGAATGCGCAGGCCGATTTCAATACTGTGAATTCCAAGCTCGAAATTCGGGCAATCCCCGCGAGAACTCCCGCGCCCAAGGCAAACGTGCCCGAAGGCATGGTCGAGATTCCCGCCGCGAAATTCGAGATGCACGTCGAAATGCGGGTCCGCGAATGCGGTTTTTACGCGGCGGAGCCTTCAGCGTCGGCCAGGAAACTTCATGCCATCGAACGCTTTTCCCGCCGCGTGGAATTGAAGCGCTACGCCATCGACGAGACCCCGGCAACGAACGCCCAGTTCGCCGCTTTTCTGAAAGCCGCCGGCTATCGGCCGAAGCGCCCGGAAAACTTTTTGAAGCATTGGGCGGATGGACATCCGCCCGCAGGCAAGGAAGATCATCCGGTGGTTTACGTCGATCTCGACGACGCGCGGGCATACTCCGCATGGGCCGGCAAGCGATTGCCGACCGAGGATGAATGGCAATTCGCCGCGCAGGGAACCGACGGCCGAACATTTCCCTGGGGCAACCGCATGGAGCCGGACCGCTGCAACGGCGGGGAAGGCAAAGGGACCACGCCGGTGAAGGCGTTTCCCCGCGGACGATCCCCCTTCGGCTGCTACGATCTATGCGGCAACGTCTGGCACTGGACCGAGAGCGAGCGCAGCGACGGCCGCACGCGGTTTTGCATCGTGCGGGGCGGGTCTTACTTTGCCGCCCAAGGTTCGGGCTGGTACATGGACGGCGGTCCACGGCCGGCGAATTTCGCCGCCAAGTTCCTGTTGATGTGGCCGGGCCTCGACCGCTGCGCTACGGTCGGCTTCCGCTGCGCGGCCGATCTGGATTGAAGCGCCCCCTAACTCGGCAGATCACTTTTTATCGGCATCGGCGGCGGGGATGCGGATCGCCGTGCCCAGCCAAATCGCCAGCCGCGCGCTGCCGGCGTAACCGGCGAGGTTTTTATCGGGATTGGCGATCATTCCGCCGGCGAGAAGAACGTTGTCGCCGACGACGAAGTCGAACGGCTTGGCGGAGAAAACGAAGACATGCCCGCCGCCTTCCGCCAACTTAATGGTTGCTCCCTGCAAGCCTTTTTGGCTATTGATGGCCGCGGCCTTGCCTGCCAGGAGGATGCCGCCGAGATGCCCGCCGGGCTGTGCGGCGTCCGCCGCCGGTTTCGATTCGTCCGCGGCCGTCGTTCCGGCATCCGTCTTCGAGGTTTCCTCACTGGCCTTTTTCAGGGCCGCGCCGCCCAGCCGTTCGATTTCGGCGACTCGTTGGGAATCCTGGGCGAGATGGTCGAGAAAATCCTGCACCGTTTTGCGTTGTGGGAGCGACAGCTTGTCGGCGGCGATATAGGTACGCACCTCGGCCAATCGGCACAATGCGGGATAGTTCTTTTCCTCCACGCTGCCGGCGGCGAAAAATGCGTCGGTGGCCTCTTGCAGGGCGTTGTCGAGCGCGAAGAAATCGAATTCGGCGGGCGGGTGCGGGCCGATTTTCGGCGGGGGCGGCGGTTGCTTCTTCGCGGGAAGCGGAACCTTTTCTTTCGCTGAATCGGGCGCAGTCTTTTCGCCGGGCGACACCGCCGCTTGCGGTTCGAGATTCGCCGGAGCCGCGGTTTTCTCAACCGTGCTCGGTCGCGAGACCACCGTCGATTCCGGTTCCGCGGCCGGCTTGTCGGTGCGCGATTCGGCCTTTCGCTTGTCAGGCTCGGGGATCGGCTTGGAAGGCGTTATCGCGCCGTAACCTGCCGGTGGCAGGCCGGGCAGCCATTCCACCCGCGGAAGGTCCGCCGACTCGCCGCGAATCCACCAGACGCCGTAGTAGGCGATCACCAGGCCCATCCCGCCGCCGAGAATGAGTTCGCCCAACAAGCGGATCGGCCCTTTCTTTTTCCGCTTTCGCGGAAGCGCGATGGTTTTCAATAGCGGTTTGGCCTGCGGCGCACCTTTGTCGCCGACCGAAGCCGGGGCTTTTTCAAGTTCGCTTCCGAGCGCCGGTTTGTCGGTGACCGCGGAAAACTCTCTCCCAGGGAGGGCCGCGTCGTCGATCTCCGCCGATTCGTCTCCCTCATCGGATTGCGACTCGGACTCGGCCAGATGCTCCGCGAAATCGAGGGCGAAATCGTCGCGCAAATCTCCGGCGGATGCCGCCTCGGCGGCATCGGCGGCGGATTCCGAATCCTCGGTCGGCGGCGTAACCGTTGGCCCGCTAACGAAGAACGGTGCGGTCGTCAATCCCGTCGTCGCGGCCGATGCCTCTGATGGCGTTGCCGGTCGATCGGTTGCGGAGACGACAATCAAAGCCGGCGGAACCAACGCCAACGCCTCGCTCAGAAGGTATTCGACATTGCATAACGGGCAGCGAACCCGCGCCGCGGCATCGGCGGAATCGGGCAAAGTTACCATCCGCAGGCATCGCGGGCACGTGGAAAGACTCTTCATGCTCGATCCTTGCAAAATCGGGAATTTTTAATAGTCTAGCCCGTGCAAGACAATAAATCCAACATAAACCAACCCTGTCGGGTGGTATGCAAAGCGGTTGCTATCGGGTAATGATAGAATTATAGGGTTCCATCTCGCCCGGCGTAAAAATGAAGGACGAATGACGAAGGACGAATGACGAAGGACGAAGGACGAAGGACGAATGACGAATGACGAAGGACGAAGGACGAAGGACGAAGGACGAAGGACGAATACGAAGGACGAAGGACGAATAAAGCAAGATCATCCATGGCCGACCATCCCTCCGATGCCGAACTTGCCGACCTGGGCGATGCCGAACTCGACCAGGAAGAATACCGTTTGGCCGAGACCGATCGCACGCCGCCGGTGGTGCAATTGCCCTACGAGGTGCGGGCGGCGCTGGAAAGGGCGGAAGAAGAAATCGAGCAACCGCCGCCGCTGCAGCGCTTTCAATTCACCATCCGCGATATGCTGATCCTCACGGCGGTCGTCGCGTTCCTGATGGGACTGGTCGTTTCGATCAGCCGGGGTATGTCGTCTTATCTGACCTATTCGATTATCTTCCTGATGATGATCGTGGCCTGGTTCGCCGTGGGATTGTGGAAAACGGGCTATTGGCGGGCCAAGGAAATTTCCGAACGCGACGATCCGCCCCAGGATTCCCCGATCGTTCCGCACGTCGAACCGGAACCGCAGCCTTTGCAGTATTCCGCGGTCGATGTGTTCCTGCTGGTCTCGGCGTTCGCCTTTCTGATGAGCTTATGCACGCTCCTGCCGGGCGAACGCAAGCTCGTCAACGCGGCGGGCATTTCGGGACTCTGCACGCTCCTGGGCCTGCTCTGGATCGCGCTCGGCGAAAACCGGCACCCGATGTTTCTCCTCCTCTGGTGGCTCCTGTTCCTCATGTACCTGCTGGCCTCGATCGCGGTAATGGTGCTGGGATGATGCGATTTCGGGAACATGGGCGAATGGTTCCCTAGATTAAACAGCCTGTTTTCGCACTTTTTCTTGAGTCGGGGAATTTTTCCTTACGGCTTTACAAGCGGATTTCGGTGTTTTTTGGTGATTTTGCGGAAGCGGGGTGGCGAGTTTCTCGAGATAAACGCGATTTTTTGGGGGGATTTTTTACCGATTGCTTTTTGAGGATTCAGGGGATGGGGGATGGGGTGCAGAGCATGATACTGTATATATGTTTATATATGAGCGAGCGGCTTTTTTCAAGAATAAAACTTTGGAATGCATCGCAACGCCTTGCGCGGCAAGGAGTTGGAACGAAATTTAATCGGAATCGTTTGGCGCAGTTTTGCGGAAGGATTTGGGAAAGGCTTACCCGATGACGCCTGTCCACCACGGTGCTGCCGGAGAAGCCCGTAGCGATCCCCGCGAGAGCTTCATCGAGAGCTTCCCGAGCGATACAATGGGGAAATGAACCGGGTAACCGGTGTGGCTATGCCACCTGAGGCGAGTACAAATCCTCTTGGGCGTTCGCCCACCGATTCAAGAATCGGTGCCACCCCGCGGTGTGGCTATGCCACCTGAGGCGGGTACAAATCCTCTTGGGCGTTCGCCCACCGATTCAAGAATCGGTGCCACCCCGCGACCGCAAAATAATCCGTCGATAAGAATGGCAGATAACCGGAATCCTCCGATTTATTCAGCTTGCCGTCGAAAAATACGAACCATTTCCCGCGATCATGCAAACTCCAAGCCCTCGCGGTCTGCAGTATGGTCTGAGTGAAATTCTCGCAATCGTTTTTGGAGTGGCTTTTATCCTTGGCTTTTCCAAATGGCTATGGATGAGATCGGTTGAATGGGAAAGTTTATCATATTACATCCATTGGTACTCATTTGTATTTTTTTCAGGGTGCATATTTTATTTGATCGGGTGTTCAATGCGCAATAGAGTCCCGGAAAGAAAGCTCAATCGATTTACACGCATTTTAATTTTTACGATTTTGTTATTACTGATTTTATCCTAGCGCGGCGTAGCCGCAACCAATGAAAAAAGGTATCCTTGCCTGTTGGCGAAAACAGTTCCCAAACGGGATGCAAGGATACCCATGAAGTACGAAATTGTAGCACAAAACGAAGCGCGTGTC
>JADLEL010000170.1 GCA_020846145.1 Pirellulales bacterium
AAACATGGACCTGTCCCCTTCCCGCGGCGCGAGGGGGACAGTCCCATTTTCGCGGCGATTAAGCACTTTTAGAGCACCATAATCTTTTGCGCCGCGAAAATCGGGACAGTCCCCTGTGAACGCTTACCGTTTTTTGATGCGATCGGTTCCCGACGCCTCGATTTCCATCACGCCTCTTTTGGCGATTTTACCCGCCGCATCCCTTGGCCGGGGCACACGGAGGTTTCGCGCAACAGGGCACCGGGCAGCAGACGGTTACCGGAACCTGCACGCAAACCGTCTTCGGAATGCAGCAGATCACCGTGTAGGGGACCCGTTTTTCGACGATCCGCGGCAGTTCCTCGACCTTCTCCGCCGGTTCCTCGCGGAATGTGGTGTAGGGCACCTTGCGCAGGCATTGCACGGGCATCATCTCCTCGCAAGGCGCGCCGCATTGGGCCGGCGCGCAGGGGGGCTTCGCCGGTTCGCACGGCGCGGCCGGCTTGGGAACCATGCCCGTGAACGGCGCACAGCGATAAGCGACGTCTTCGACGAATTTCGTCGCGGGCACTTTCTTTTGATCGACGGCGTCTTCATAGACCGTCTTGTAGAAAGTGCATTCCTTCTCTTCATAGACGACCTTCTGGCAGGTCTTCATCACGGTAAAGCATTGCATTTGGCAAGGCGTCTTGCAACAGCAGTGCTTGTGGCAGCGGAGGCGGGTAATGCCGCAGTAACCGGCGTCGGCCGTGCCGATGCCCGTCAAGCAGAGCAGGGCCGCCATCACAAACAGAATCGATATTTTTCGCATGGGGGGGGACTCCTTCTCCCAAAAAAAACAATAGGCACTTGCAATCGATTTCGCGACGTCATCAATATCTTATTCAGGTTTCGCGCATTCTCCGCGTTAGCATTAGCGTGGCTGCCCTATCAAACGCGACAAACCGTGAAAGCATCATAAGCCAATTTTATGAAACGGGGAATGCCCGCAAACTTTTTCTAATCGACCCAGAGCAACAAAGGGAAAAAATTTCTTGCGGAATTCTTTTTTCAGATCGAGAGAGAAGCCGGTCGCCGGTCAACGCGGCCTACGCTTCGCGGTAACCCGTTGCCTCACAACCAGATAGCAACCTCATCCGCTTCATTTTCTATAAATCGGTTCCCCCCTGAAAAGATGGGAAGCGTCATTTTCCGAGGTGGAATCGATGTGGTTTTTCCCATTTTCCCCTCTGAATCGAGTGAAACTCTTCAAGGTAATTTGGGCGGTGGTCGAAGAAAACGAATGAAGCGATAAAGTTGCTTTTGCCAACTGTCGTAACCGAATCGATTATCAATCCGATAGGGATTGGGGGGGATTCAAGTGAAAGTTCACGTTTTTTTCTTGTCGGCATTTGCCGCTTTTTGTCTTCTCGCCGGAGACGCGGCGTATGCGCAAGCTCCCGCTGCTACGGTAACGGGTAATACTCTCTGGCATTGGCTGGGGATTCCACAAGGCTTCAACAAAGTCAAAGACGCGCGGGTGAACCGCAACGGAAATCGGCCCGAAAAGGAACGGATCCCGCCGTTGAAGCGGATCGCGGATCCAGCCAATCTGGAGTCGCAGAATCCCGCGATTAAGACGGCGGCGAAAATCAAGGCCGAAGAAGACCTCGCGCCGCAAAAGATCAAGGCCATCAAGTATTTGGGAACCGTCGGTTGCGGATGCTATCCCGGGGTGCGCGATGCCCTCTTGGCGGCGCTCGACGATTGCACCGAGGAAGTCCGCTACGAGGCGGCGATCGCCTTATGCCAAGTCGCCGGCAACCCCTGCAACAACTGCGACAAGAGCGGCTGCTGCAATGCCGAGGTGATGAACAAATTGAACGACATGGCCACCGGGCAGGACGCCAAGGGCTGCTGCAAGGAATCGTCGGCCCGTGTGCGACAGGCCGCCGCCAACGCTTTGAATGCTTGCCGGCGGAAGAATCCCACGACTCCGATGATACCCCAGCGAACGCCGGAAACGCCCGAAGAACCGCAACCGGCAACGAGGGAAATGCCGGCGGAAACGAATACCCCGGGGCCGGTGCCGACGCCCGCCCCGGTGCCGCCGTCGGGCAATCGGAAGTACGCGCCGCCCCACGACAATATGCACTTGACGGGCTTCACCCGCGAAGGAGGCGTTGCCGTGGCGAGCGACGCCGCGCCGGCAACGGCGATCTCGGCAAGCGATCCGAAAACGTCGGGAGTCGCCGAGCAAGTGGCCTTCCTGCGGGGCGAACGCTGCCGCCGAAGCTACGTTCCTTGCCCGCAATATCAAATTTGCCCCCCAGAGTCCCGTCCCGCGCCGGGCGAAACTCCCGCGCCGCCGGCCACGGGCGAAAAGAAACCGGGGGAGGAGGCGATGGCCGAATCGGCCCTCCCGCCCAGCAACGCCTTGGCGAGTAATTATGGAGCGACTTCCGGACCGTTGTCGAGCGCGCCGAACATGATCGGCGATTTCTTCGGCGACGCCGGAGTGCCGTTCTACATGGACGGCGTGTACGTGGGAACCGCGCCGATGCCGGGCAATGCGGTCCCCCGCTACAAAATGGCCGAAAACACCAGTCCGCTTCCGCAAGACCGGCTGTATTTCGATTACAGCTCCTACAATAACGTTCCCTTGCTCAACCAGCGCGGGCCCGTGAACGCCTATTCCGCCGGCTTCGAAAAGACGTTCTTCAACGGGCTGATGTCCTTCGAATTGCGCGCGCCCATGGCGGCGACGGCCAGCAACGACGTGTTCCTGGACGGATCGACCCGCACGCAGAGCGGCGAATTCGGAAACCTGGCCGGGGCGCTGAAAACGCTGTTGATTCGCCGGGAGAAATTCATCTTGTCCGGCGGATTGGCGATGACCGCGCCCACCGCGCAGAATACGCAGATCTTCTTCAATCAACAACGGCCCGATCCCCTGTTTAGCATCGAAAGCCAGTCGGTCCATCTGATGCCGTTTTTCGGCGGACTGTGGACGCCCAACGAGCGCTGGTTCGGCATCGGATATATCCAAGTCGATGTGGACGTGAACGGCAATCCCGTGTCGGGTTTCTATCCGGGGTCAACCACCCCGACCGCGGAGTCCTTGGGCCGTTATCGCGATTCGACCGTCCTGTTCGCCGATCTCGGCTTGGGATATTGGGCGCGTCGCTCGAAGGACCCCTGCAAATTCTTCACCGGATTGGCCTACGTTCTCGAATTCCATTTGAATCAGTCGCTCGAAGGACGGGAAGTGCTCACCGCGCCGAACTTCCAGGTGGGAACGACGGCCCAAAACGTGTCCTTCATCGATATGACCGTGGGCGCGCACGTGGAATTGTATAGAATGACGACCATCACCGCGGCCTACTGCACCCCGCTCACTTCCGATCAGGATAAGCAGTTCGATTCGCAATTCCGGCTGTTCGTCAACCGTCGATTCTAGGATTCGACTCGTTTTTCCGAAACTTCAGGGTGGCGGATAATCCGCCGCCCTTTTCTATTTCTTGGCGGCTAGTGGTTCGACAATCGTAAAATGACAGGATGTTGGGATGGCAGTTGTACTGCCATCCCTGGGGCGACAGTACAACTATCGCCCCAACATGAACCTGTCAAATTGTATTTGTCGGACTACTGTTTTTTTATTCGTTCAAGCAACGAGATAAACGTGCCGAAGAAAACGAATGGTCGGATTGCGCGATTTTTAACGGTTATGCGGAGAAAAACGGTTGCCTCCGCAAGTTGGGGGAAAATATGAAAATTCGCTTATCGGTCTTGTCGGCAATCGCCGCTTCGACTTTGCTCTTTTCCAGTCTTCCAACGTGCGCGGCCGAGGCGGTTCCGGCCGTAGGAACGCACCGCCTCTGGCAGTGGCTGGGATTATCGTCGGGGTGCGCCGACGCACGAGACGGGAGGATTTATCGAGGCGGCACGCGCCGTTACGCGCCTTGCCCGCACGAGCAAATTTGCCCCGAACGTCCCTCTCCCGCCCAGCCTGGCGAAGGCGCGAGGCCGGGGGAAACTCCCGAAACGCAACCGCCCGGCGAAAAGGCCCCCGCGGAGTCCGCAGCGGGCGAGTCCGCCCTTCCGCCCTCGAACGCCTTGGCCAGCAATTATGGGGCGACTTCCGGGCCGCTCTCTTCCGCGCCGAACATGATCGGCGATCGATTCGGCGGCGGAATGGTCTCTTCGCGAATCGTCCGCAGCTTTCGATTCGACAACCTCTCCGCGGACTTTTCGCCCTACCCCAATTACTTCACGGTCAACGCCGTCGGCACGCGCGTGGCTTTGAATCAATTCATTCCTAACGGCAGTTTGAACAACGCTCCGGTCCTCGACTACAACGACGCCGCGAGCCGCTTGGGCGGGCCGCCGCTTGCGAGCGTGCCCGCCGGAGGAATGCTGGTCGGCGGCGTAACGACGACGCCCGATAACGACATTTTCACATCGCAATTCGACGTGGCCTACGACGTGAACGTCCCCAGTCCCAGCGGCGGCGTGGTGGGCCGGTTGAAGATCGCCGACGACACCAGTCCCATGCCCCGCGACCGCGTGATTTTCGATTACAACTATTTCGACGCCGTGCCGCTGTTCCCCGGCGGCGTGGCGGTCAACCGCTTCACGCCGGGATTCGAAAAAACCCTCTTCGACGGTTGGATGTCGTTCGAGATGAAACTGCCGATGGCGACCACGCTCGATAGCACGATCGTGCAAGACGGCGTAACGAACACTTCGAACGGCGAATTCGGTAATATGCTGTTGACCTGGAAAAGCTTGGTGATGCTCCGCGAAAACTGGGCGCTTTCCGGCGGTTTGAGCGTCGCGCCGCCCACCGCCGGCGACGTGCGCGTCGTTGCCGCCGACGGCACGCCGCTGCTCCAAGTGGCCAACCGCGCCACGCATCTCGGCCCGTTCCTGGGCTTCTTGTGGACGCCAAGCGACCGCTGTTTCGCCCAGGGATTCCTGCAATACGACGTAGCCGCCAACGGCAATCCCGTTTCGGTCAATGAAAGTGTAACCGGCAGGGAGCTTTCCTCGGTCGGGAAGATCTGCGACACGACTTTCCAATATCTCGACGTAGGCGTCGGCTATTGGATGTATCGCGGGCACGAGCGGTTCCGCCGCCTGACCGGCTGGGCCTGCACCGCCGAAATGCACTGGAATCATTCGCTGCAAGAGGCCGACGTCGTGCAGGCGGGCAATTGGCGCATCGGCGATTTCGCCAGCACCATTGAATCGTTCAATCTGACTCTCGGAACGCACCTCGAATTCTTCGATCGAACGACCGTCACCTTCGGCTATTCCGTCCCCTTGGGCGGCGGATTGGATCGCGAGTACGACGGCGAATTCCGGCTGATGGTCAATCGCCGCTTCGGTCCGCAAAACCGCTTGACTCGATCGACGTTCTGATACTTCAGCACAAGATGCATCGATTGAATTTAGCCCCCCGTGAATACACGGGGGGCTATACGTCGAAGAATAAACCATCTAAGACCGCCCAAAAATCCACTTCAGGGATAAATTCCGCGGCTCGCCCCCCGGTGTATTCACCGGGGGCTAAATGGCCGGTCGATTACCACCCCATTAAAACTCGGTGCCTGCCGGCGGAGCGGTCGTTGACGGCGGCGTTTGCGGCCGATTGACTTGGGTAGA
Organism: Pirellulales bacterium; assembly: GCA_020846145.1. Classification (GTDB taxonomy): domain Bacteria; phylum Planctomycetota; class Planctomycetia; order Pirellulales; family Thermoguttaceae; genus JADLEL01. The sequence continues at coordinate 5,626 of JADLEL010000170.1, forward strand.
TTCCGGCGGCGGCTGGATTTCCGTTGCATTCGGCGGGCCATACGTCGGCTGCGGAGGCCGGATGGAGGTCGGTGGCGAAAGCGGCTGCCGGTCGTAGGCCGTCTTCGGTTGCGGCGCGTATTGCGGCGCGTATTGCGGAGCGGATTGCGGGGTGGGCGGCGGGGTGTAAGTCGGCGGCGGGTATTGCCGAGCCGGTTGGGATATGCCTTGCGGATAAGGTTGGGGAGCCGTCAGCGGCGTTGCTTGCGGGGCGTATTGCGGCGCAGGTTGCGGAACGTATTGCGGCACGTAAACGGGAGCGGGCTGCACGTAAACCGGCGGCGGAGCCACATAGACCCCATACGGATACGGATAGTAGCGCGGATAATACGGACGGTAGTAATGCGGGTAATGGTGGCGATAGATCGGAACGCCGAATCCAATCCCAAAACTGACTTGTGCGCGAACCGGCGGGCAAGCAACAAACAACACGGCCACGAAAGCAATCACGAAGAGCAATTTATTCCCGTTCATCGCTCAACCTTTCTTGGCGACAGCCATTGGTATAGGAGGCATTTTCTCATAAAAACTGATCAATTTCACAAGCAATGACCATACCCCATATTAGCAACCCAAGGCCGGAGCACCTAGATCGATTTCCGCCGATTTAACCTTAAAATGCCCCTCTTGGCAGTGGGCTGTTCTTTGAAGATTGGATAATCCCCCGATATTCCAGCCGTATAAATCGCGAGTTCGAGATGCGCGTTCCGAACCGCTTGAAAAATGCGTAAGATCGGTTACAAATAGGGGAAATATGGATGTCGATTAAAACGGTAAATATTCCCCCCCGGCGCGTACCATTTAACCAAGTTTGACTTCGGAAAGGAACGAAACATGGCGAAATACACCATCGGGCTCGATTACGGCACCAATTCGGCGCGGGCCTTGGTCGTGGAGATCTCGAATGGCGCGGAGGTGGGATCCGCCGTCCGCGTTTACACGCACGGGAAAGAGGGAGTAATCATTTCCCGCGATCCCAACCTCGCCCGACAGCACCCGGCCGATTACCTGGAAGCGGCCGAAATCGTCATCCGGGAAGCCTTGGCCGATGCCGCGAAGCGGGTAAAGGGATTCAAGGCCGAGCAAGTGATCGGCATCGGAGTCGATACCACCGGCAGCACGCCGCTACCGATCGACGAGGACGGCAATGCGCTGGCGATGAGCAAAAAATTCGCCAAGAACCCGGCGGCGATGGCCTGGCTGTGGAAGGACCATACTTCGATCGCCGAGGCCGAGGAAATCACCGCATTGGCGCGGAAGATGCGGCCCGAGTATCTGGCCAAGTGCGGCGGCATCTACAGCAGCGAGTGGTTTTTCAGCAAGATTTTACATTGCTTGCGGACCAGCCCGGAGGTGTTCGACGCCGCCCATACCTGGATCGAATGTGCCGACTGGATTCCCGCCATGCTCACCGGCACGCAGCGGCCGGGCGATTACAAAATCGGCGTTTGCGCCGCCGGCCATAAGGCGATGTTCAACGCCGAATGGGGCGGATACCCCGACGCCAAATTCCTCGCCAAGCTCGATCCCAAAATGGGCGCGCTGCGGAGCCGGTTGAACGACGTGGCCGGCGATATCTCCGAATCGGCCGGCGGATTGACCGCGGAATGGGCCGAGAAAACCGGCCTCGCGCCGGGAATTCCCGTCGCCGTCGGCGCGTTCGACGCGCATTTGGGCGCGGTCGGCTCGGGCATCGGGCCGGGCGTGTTGGTCAAAATCATCGGCACCAGCACCTGCGACATGACCGTCGCCGCCGGCGAGAAGAAACTGGCCGATATCCCCGGCATCTGCGGCATCGTGAAGGGCAGCATCCTGCCCGGCTGCTACGGATTGGAGGCGGGGCAATCGGCGGTGGGCGACATCTTCAACTGGTTCGTCAATTACATCCAACCTGGCGGCGCGGAGGGCACGCACGAGCAGTTGACCCGCGACGCCGCGAAACTTGCCCCCGGCGAATCGGGCCTACTCGCGCTCGATTGGAACAACGGCAACCGCACCGTGCTGGTCGATCAGCGGCTGACCGGCTTATTGCTGGGCCAGACGCTCTACACCACTCCGGCGGAGATTTACCGCACGCTCATCGAGGCGACGGCCTTCGGCGCGCTGATGATCGTCAGCCGCATCGAGGACTACGGCGTGAAAATCAAGGAGGTCGTCAACTGCGGCGGCATCGCCGAGAAGAATCCGCTGGTGATGCAGATTTACGCCGATATTTTGGGCCGCCCGATGAAGGTCTCCCGCTCGGCGCAGACCTGCGCCCTCGGCTCGGCCATCGCGGCGGCGGTCGTCAGCGGCGGCTATGCCGATGTCCCCGCGGCCCAGAAGAAGATGACCGGCCTCAAACCGAAAGTCTATAAGCCGGACGCCAAAGCGCACGCCGTGTATAAAGAGTTGTTCAAGCTCTATCGCCAATTGCACGACGCCTTGGGCACCAAAGAGTGGAACGGCAATTTGTACGGCGTGATGAAGGATTTACTCGCGATTCGCGCGAAGGCGCGGAAGTAAACTTTCTCATGGGTGCCATGCCCACGCTCGTCGTGGGCATGAGAAGTGGAAGTGCTGGCATAACATGCCCACGACAAGCGTGGGCATGGCGCCGCGCCAAGATGATTTCGCAATCATGCTCGACGACCTGAAAAAATCCGTTTGTGCGGCCAATCTGCGGTTAGTTGCCGAAGGACTGGTGACGCTGACCTTCGGCAATGCCAGCGGAATCGACCGCCGACAGGGGATGGTCGCCATCAAGCCGTCGGGAGTTTCCTACGCCGAAATGCAGCCGCGGCAGATGGCGGTCGTTTCGCTTGCCGACGGCGCGGTGCTCGAGGGCGATCTTCGGCCGAGTTCCGACGCACCGACGCACTTGGCGCTCTATCGGGCGTTTCCCGCGATCGGCGGGATCGTCCACACGCACGGCACGAACGCCACGGCCTGGGCGCAGGCCTGCCGCGAAATACCGGCGCTGGGCACCACGCACGCCGATTATTTCCGCGGGCCGGTGCCTTGCACGCGGCGGCTCACCGATGCGGAAATCCAAGCCGATTACGAGGCCCACACCGGCGCGGTTATCGCCGAGCGCTTCGCCGAACTCGATCCGCTGGCGATTCCCGCGGTGCTGGTCGCCAACCACGGGCCGTTCACTTGGGGCAAGACGGTCGAGGCGGCGGTGGAAAACGCCGTCGTGCTCGAGTTTATCGCCCGCATGGCCGCCAAGACGCTGCGCATCGCCGGCGAAACTCCCGTGATGCCGCCCGCCTTGATCGACAAACATTTCTTTCGCAAGCATGGCGCGGGGGCATATTACGGGCAAAAAATGTAGGGTGGGACGAGCGTAGCGCAGTCCCACCAGGCATTTCAAACTGTCGTGCGTAAAGCATGGCGGGACTGCGCTACGCTCGTCCCACCCTACGGATGCCACGAATAGCGCGGAATGGATACCCCGATCCCGGAAAAAACCGAATCGCCGAGAATCGACATCGCCGGCGTCGAACGCATTACCCTGCCCGAATTGCAGCGCGCGGTTCGGGAGGCCGATCCGGCGGCGCTATTGGTGCTGCCGCGCATCTTGCGCCGGGTAATCAAGGAGGATCGGCGGCTGGCGGGTTATCTCTATCGAATTCCGCATCGCAAGAGCTACGTTATCCGTCGCGAATCGCTGTTGGAGATCGTCGATTGCGAAGAATTGGGCGTTTCGCCCGAGGAGGGCTTGCCGGATTCGGTGATCTTATTGGCGCAGCCTGCGCCGCAAAAGCTCGAAGCAACGCCCTCCGGCGAGGCCCTGCTGCGCTGTTGGCGGCTCCTGTTTCACGCCCGGTTGCATTTGGCGGTACAGCAAAGTCTGGCGCTGGGATTTCTTTCGCCGCCGCAATTGCGGAAGCGGATTCAAAGGATCGGCGAAGCCGAATTCGAGGAAATCCGCGCGGTGTTGCATCAGGAAGGCTTTCTCTTGCCGCCGCGCGGCATGGAGGATCGCCAAAGCACGCTTTTCCCCACGCCCGACGATGCCGCCGTGTACGAGGAATTCGCCGCGGTTTTTTTCGAGTTGAAACATTTCGCCTGGAACTCCCTGCCGCGGTGGTTTCCCGGACTGCGAGACTTGGACGCCGTAACCGCCGCGTTGGAATTGGACGTCAACGCGCGTGAAATTTTCGCGTCGTCGCGGCCCCGCGGCGCGCCCGACCCGGCGGACCGGACGGCCTTGGAGGAAATCGCCGACCGCGCCGTCGATCCCGACGACCGGCCGCAGCCATCGCCGCATGCCGCCGCGGCGGAATCGCCCTCGGCGGAAAAGTTCCGCAAAATCCTCCGCCGCGCGCAGCGGCCCGCGGCGCTCGGGAACGTGGTCCGCGCGGCGATTTGGCGGGCCAAATCGCTCCGCCATGCGCCGCCGGACATGATCGCCCGCACCAAAGCGGCGGTCCGCGACGACGTGAACCGGCTCATCATCCGCCTGCAAGCGGCGCTCGAATTGGAAGACGTCTCGCCCCAGCCCTGGCACGACACCCTCCGCACGCTGGTCTTTGCGGCCGCCGACGGCTTCTGGACCGCCGAAGGCCGGCTGCTCTACGACCTGCAAAAGGTGTGCCTCGATCACGAGCGCGACGTTTACTCCACCCATTTCTTGAGTTGGATTTGGGGGTGCATGGTATTTCTCGCCGGCTGGCTCCGCGATCGGATTGCGCGAATGCGAAAGGACGCGGTTCCCTCCGAACGGCGCGAAATCCCGCCCTTGAGGCGTCCGCTGCCGAATCAGCGCGACGTGCTCATGTCCCAGCACCTGCGCACCGCCGAACGGCGGCTGGCGGCCGTGCGCCTCCCCGAATGGCAGCGCAAGCAGTTGAGCGAATTGTTGCGGAAGGCGATCGGCCGGGTGGAATCGCGGTTAAGGGGGCGGTTCCGCCCGCTCGTGCGCGCCGCGCTCGACGAAGTCGGCCTCAAGCCCGCCAATTTTCCCGAACGGATCGCCCGCGACAAGCTGGTCGAAGAACTGCTCGACCGGGTGGCCGAGCGGGGCTTCCTCTCGATCGGCGATCTGCGCGACGCGCTCTCGCGGAACAACATGAAGCTGCCCGATTTCGCCGGCGCGAAGGACCTCTGGTACGGCGATCCGCTCTTGAATGCCGACCGCCGGCTGGGCGATATCCTGCGGGGCGTCTATCGGCCGGCCGAGTTTTATCTCCGCTGGCTGCAGCAACTCACCCTGCTGGGATTCGGCACCCGCGTCGGCCGCATTTTGACGAAATACGCCGCCGTGCCCTTTGGCGGGGCGTTTTTGATCCATAAAGGCCTCGACCACCTGTTGGCCTTGTTTTCGCAATATGAAGTCCATTACGGAGCGGACGACATTCATCATTACGAAGCGCCGCTGAATTGGATTCCCTTGGGTTGTCTCCTTTTCGGGCTGGTCAATATCGAGAGCTTTCGCCGCTTTGCCTGGCTCGCCCTACAGAATATTTCGCGTTTTTTCGGCAATTGGATTTTTTTACCGTTGTGGCGGATCGTCCACTCGCGCTTCGTGCAATTGATCCTCCACAGCCCCATCTTCCGGCTGATTATCCGCTTCCTCGTCAAGCCCGCCGCGTGGACCGCGTTCATTTGGCTCGCCTTTCCCCTGAAGGGCTTCCCCGCCTGGCCCACGCTCGCCGGCAGGGCCGCGATACTTTTCCTCTCGCTCAATCTGCTGCTCAATTCCCGCTTCGGCCGCACCATCGAGGAGACCGTCGCCGATTGGACCGTGCAGACCTGGCAGCGCTACGGGCTGCGCTTCCTCCTGGGTGCGTTCTGGTGGATGATCGATCTGTTCAACCTCTTCCACGAGACCGTCGAGCGGCTGATGTACGGCGTCGATGAATGGCTGCGCTTCAAAAGCGGCGACACCCCCCTCTTCTCCCCGTTGAAAGCCGCGCTCGGAACCGTCTGGGCGGCGGTGTCTTACGTGCTGCGCTTCTGCGTGAATCTGCTGATCGAGCCGCAGATCAATCCGATCAAGCATTTTCCCGTGGTGACGGTCTCGCACAAACTGCTGTTGCCGCTGATTCCGCACTTGGGCGGGATCCTCGCCGCGCACATGGAAAAAGAGTTGGCCTATACCCTGGCCGGCGCAATCATCGCCGGCATCCCCGGCGTCTTCGGATTTCTGGTTTGGGAGCTGAAGGAGAATTGGCGGCTCTACGCGGCCAACCGGCCCCTGGATTTGCAGCCGATGATTATCGGCGGCCACGGCGAGACGATGGGCCGGCTGCTGAAGCCCGGCTTCCATTCGGGTACGATCCCCAAACTTTTCGCCAAACTCCGCCGCGGCGAACGAAAGGCCCGGAAAACCGGAAATTGGAAGACGGTGCGCAAACAGCTCCACGGCTTCGAACACGTCGAAAAGTCGCTCCGCCGCTACGTCGAGCGCGATTTCCTCGCACTCTACAATCAAAGCCGCAACGCTGAAAGCGATCGGGGAGGGTTGCTGCACCTGCTCGAAATCGAGTTCGGCACGAATCGCGTGCGCTTGGTATTTTCCCGCGGCGGAACCGATGGCCCGTGGGCGGCGATCGATTTCGAAGTTCAATCGGGTTGGCTCCTTGGCGGCGTCGAGCGGCTCGGCGCGGCGTCGCAACTTTCCGCGAGCGATCGCGACGAGTTATCGACCGCCATTCTCGGCCTCTACAAGACCGCCGGCGCGGAGCTGGTCTTCCAGCAAATCGAAGCCGCGTTGCCCACCCCGACCCCCGCTTACGATATCGCGCGCCGCGGGATGAGGATTTGGCCCGACGCCTCTTTCGAAGCCGAGGCGTTCTACGAATTCGGCGAAGCCGACGCTTTCGCGCCGCAAGTCATCCTCGGCTACGCGCACCGCCGCCTGCCGATTCTCGAACGCGCGCGAGTGTTGTTCCGCGAGTTCGTCGTTTCTTGGCGAAATTGGGTCGCCTTTTGGGACGCCGCGAGACGGGGAATCCATCGCCGCGACAAAAATCTTCTCGTATTTCCGGTACTGCCGACGGATCAGGGCAAATAAATATCCAAAAACGCGCTTTCCCCCGCGGGAATGATCTTCGCTCGCCCCCATCCGGCCGGCAACAGGCAGGTATCGCCGAGTTGGAGCGGCTTTGTTTCGGCATCGCCCTCGATGCGAATCTCGCCCGCCACGGGTTGCAGAATGTGGAACCGTTCGTCGCCGCCGATCGTCGCCGGCGCGGCGATTTGCCATCGGTCGAGGATGAATTTCTCGCAGTGGACGAGCCGAACGACCGGAGATTTTTCGATCGGTAGCGGCACTTGCGGGACAATCGGCCCCCGCGAAAAATCGACGGCCTCCAGGCCGCGTTCGAGATGCAGTTGCCGCGGCTTGCCGTCGGGACCGAGCCGGTTCCAATCGAACAGCCGATAGGTAACGTCGCTCGATTGCTGCACTTCGGCCGCGAGAATGCCCTGCCCCAAGGCGTGAACCGCGCCGGCGGGCAAAAAAATGCAATCGCCCGCACGAGGGTGGAATCGATTCACCAACTCCGCGCCGCCCCCGGCGCACAGCGACCGCTCGAATTGCCCGCGATCAACCCCCGGCCGCAAACCCGCGTAAATCGCGCTCTCCGGTTCGGCGTGCAGCACGTACCAGGCTTCGGTTTTGCCGTTATCCGGCGGAACGATCCTGGCGGCAAGCTCGTCGTTCGGGTGGACCTGCATCGAGAGGTTCTGCCGCGCATCGAGAAACTTGATCAACAGCGGGAAGCCCGGCCGGGGATAATGCCGGCCGAGAATCTCCGCGCCGTGCCGCCGCACCAGGTTCCCCAAGGGCACGTCCCGCCAAGGTCCGTTGGCAACGCGGCTTTGATCGTCGCCGCGGTCGCAGATTTCCCAGCTTTCGCCGTAGTCGTTCTCCGGCCCAAGCTCCTTGCCCAACACGCTCGCCAGCCTTCGGCCGCCCCAAAGGTATCGCTTCAACAGGGGATGAAATCGGAGGGGATAGAGGGCAGGCATCGCAGACTCCAGTAACGGGGATTAACGGCAACATTCTAGCATTTTGTATGGAGATGCAAGAGTGGATTGAAGTAGGTGATTTTCTGGCGCGTCGGCGCCTTCTCATTGACCGCGCGATGTAACTTTCACGGACATAGGCGCTTTTTTAGGCGACCTTCTAAACCAGGTTGCCCATTATCGATAAGTCAACAACAATCTATCTGCGACGATTTCCTCGTCGAGCGTCTGCCCGTTCATCTGAAAGCGACGGAGCATGGAACGACCGCAATTCACGAGGATTTCGCGTTCGAATAAGCCTTTCGGGATGGGGATTTTGCAAAGAAAGTCCCCGGACTTTTTCGTGCCGTCGATACTCAGGATCACATGGACGCCGCGAACCTTGCAGCGTCCGATGGTTTCGAATAACCGTTCGAGGCTGAATTTTTGCGCGCCGTAGAGAATGCTTTGGGTAAAAGAATAAGGCGGATCGCAATAGATTACACTCCCCTTTTCGGCCATGCCCATGGCTTCTTCGAAATCCATCAAGGCGAATCGGGTACCGTGTATTCGTTTATGCCAAACATCGACCCTTTTGTCGAAACTTGCGGGAGTGACCGGATCATGAATGCCGCAGGGAGTGGACATATAACCGTCGGCCTGTCTAAATCGAACCACACCTCCGTAACAAGCCCGGCAAAGGAAAAGCAAGTCTGCCCCGTTCGGTTGGGCGTTGTAGTTCGTCTTGACGCGTTCGTATGCTTCCTCCTTGCCGAATTCCTTGATGGTGCGCCACCGTTCGGAATACCAACTTTTTAACGTCTCCGGCGATGCTTTTAACTGAGACCAGATTTCCACGAGAGGCTTAAAAGCATCCGAAGCAAAACCTTTTTTCGGCGAAAGAGTGCCCAAGACCGCCCCGCTTCCGAGAAAAGGCTCGACGTAGGTGCTATATTTTACGGGGAAATATGAAATTATTTCGTGCGCAAAGCGTTGTTTGCTGCCGATCCATTTAAGCAACTGAAGCCTGAAAGGCTTTCCGCTCGGGACCGTCGCTTCCTCGAACAGTAAATGCTGACGTTCCATGCTCGGCAATTCCATCGGAGAATAGGGGCGTTATGCGGATTCGGGAAAATCGGTCGGGATTCGGAATGGATATCCTCGGCCGAATTCAATACAAAATATCCGGTTTTGGGATATTTGTCAAGGGTTGTTATATTCGGTGAATGTCCAAAATACAGTTTCATACGCCGGAAGCGCAATTACAAGCCCTCTTGCGCGAGGTGCGCTTGGAAGCCGGCGTTCGGCAAGCCGAATTGGCCGAAAAACTAGGCCAACCTCAATCTTTCGTGAGCAAATACGAGTCGGGAGAAAGACGATTGGATATCCTCGAACTTCGGCATGTTTGCGGCGCTCTCGGCATTTCCCTCCAGTGTTTCGTCCATCGATTGGAGGATTTGCTCAAGTGAAACCGAATCCTCGTTTCTTGAAACTGCCGAAAACGTTTTGGGCCAATGTGCGTTCGATCGGAGAACAGGCCGGATATACGGAACGCGGGAAAGGAATTATCAAGATTCCGTCATTACCCGAGATGATTTCCGCTCTGAAAAAATTCAACCTGCATGGCGATCACCTCGCGGATAAAAATGGCAACCCCACTCCATTGGGCGACGACTTGACCGCTTACTTCGAATATCGAGCCGAGATTCTCAATGGATTCGTGGAACCCAGGTTAATGGATGTTCGGCGGGCGAAATCCGAATTCAAGAAATTAAAATGCGCGCATCGGACAAGTTGCCCTCTTCCGCTCAATAAACAGACGGGAGACAAAAAGGCGGAAGCATATCTTACTTGCATCATCAATCTGATTATCTCGGCGAACTCGGGGGGCCATCCTTGCGATTACGATCCGCGAGCGTTGACGACGGTTACCAGGAAAGGCGCACCGCTTCGAACGCTTGCACGTCGAGTTGACGGCGCATTTCCTTCCACGGTAAATCCCGTTGCCGTTTGGGAGATTAAAGAGTATTACTACACCACGACGTTCGGCAGTCGAGTAGCCGACGGCGTTTATGAAACTTTATTGGACGGCATGGAATTGGAAGAACTTCGAGAACATGAAAACATCCACATCAAGCACTATTTGTTCGTAGATGCTCATTATACATGGTGGGAATGCGGCAAGTCCTATCTGTGCCGAATCATCGACATGCTCCACATGGGTTACGTCGATGAGGTCTTGTTCGGATATGAAGTTATCGAGCAATTGCCCCGAATCGTGAGAGAATGGGTCGCCATGTCGAAAAAGGAAAGCAGCAATTTGCATGGAGATGCAAGAGTAGGTTGAGTTGAGTGATTTTCTGGCACGTCAACCACCCCTTGCGAACACCCTCTCTCCCTGCCACAATATGGGGGGTGGAAACGTCCGCCTGCCTTATTCTTCGCCGCCGCCTGCACCTCGATCTTCCCGTCGCATCGGATCTCGAAATAAATCATGCTCGCCAAACTCAAAACCTATTCGCTGCTCGGCATCGATGCCCTTCCGGTGGAAGTCGAGGTCGATGTCTCGCCCGCCGGTTTGCCCAAGATGATTCTCGTCGGCTTGGCCGAGGCCGCGGTGAAGGAAAGCGCGCACCGGGTCGAAAGGGCGATGGTCAATTCCGGCTTTCAGAAGCCGCAGAATCGCGTCGTCATCAACATGGCTCCCGCCGACCTGCCCAAGGAGGCCGCCTCCTTCGATCTGCCCATTGCACTGGGCATCATGGCCGGCAGCGGGCAGATGTCGCCCGACCGGCTCGCCCAGTACGCCGTCGTCGGCGAACTGGCCCTCGACGGCACCACCCGGCCCGCCAAGGGCGCGCTCTCGATGGCCATGACCGCCGTCCGCGAAAATCATTTGCGCGGAATGCTCGTTCCCACCGCGAGCGCGGCCGAAGCCGCCGTCGTCGAAGGCATCGAGATCATCCCCATCTCGAGCCTTGCCCAGGCCGTCGCGTTTCTGACCGGCGAAATCGAGATCGAACCCACGCCCTCCCGCCTCGACGACCTCTTCCGCGCCTATTCGGCCTACGATGTCGATTTCGCCGACGTCCGCGGCCAGGAAATGGCGAAGCGGGCGCTCACCGTCGCCGCCGCCGGCGGACACAACCTGCTGATGATCGGCCCGCCCGGCTCCGGCAAGACCATGCTCGCCAAGCGGATGCCCACCATCTTGCCCGACCTGCTCCCCGTCGAGTCGATCGAAACCACGCGCATCTACAGCTCGATCGGCCGGTTGCAGCCGGGCCAGCCGCTCCTGGCCGTCCGCCCGTTCCGCGCGCCGCATCACACCATCAGCAACGCCGGACTGGTCGGCGGCGGCTCCACGCCCACGCCGGGCGAAATCTCGTTGGCCCACAACGGCGTCCTCTTCCTCGACGAACTTCCCGAGTTCAACCGCCAAACGCTCGAAGTGCTGCGACAGCCACTCGAGGACGGCACCGTAACCATCTCCCGCGCGCTCAACAGCACCACCTTTCCGGCGAATTTCATGCTCATCGCCGCCTTGAATCCCTGCCCCTGCGGTTACCGCGGCGACTCCCGCCGCGCCTGCCACTGCACACCGCCGAATGTCGAACGCTACATGAGCAAGATATCCGGCCCGCTGTTGGACCGCATCGATATCCACATCGAAGTGCCCTCGGTGGCGTTCCGCGAGCTTTCGGGCGGGACGCCGGGCACGTCGAGCGCGGAGATGCGCGCCCAGGTGGCCGACTCCCGCCGCCGGCAAACCGCCCGCTTCGAAGGCAAGATTCGCCACAACGCCCAAATGGCCCACCGCCAGGTCCGCCAGTTCTGCAAACTCTCCGACGAGTGCCAAAACCTGTTAAAAGCCGCGATGGCCGAAATGGGCCTTTCCGCCCGCGCCCACGACAAAATCCTCCGCGTCGCCCGCACCATCGCCGACCTCGACCATAGCGAAAATATCCAACCCATGCACCTCAACGAAGCCATCAATTATCGCATGTTGGACCGAAATTTTTGGACGTGAGGCAGGAAGGCGGCTTAATAGATTCATTATGAAAAATGAATTGAGTTTGGAGTTCCCGGAATTTACGCGCGAGAAAAATCCATGCCGGTCGATTTCGCCGCCGCCGCCGACTGCTGGGAAACCGCGGCGGGCTTCTTGAGAGATGAATTCACCGGCGGATGAAAGTCGCTTCGCCCGCCGAGATCTTCGATTGCAAAAAATTGGAGGTCAAAGTCCACCCCATAATTCTATTTTTCACGGCGGTTCGTTATATTCTTCCCGAAAACGAGCCTACTACTCCGAAAGATAGCCACTGCCTACAATCTTGGCATGGTGGAAATACCCCCTACGTCCTCAATTACCTCGAAAAGCGGGAGAAATTGTTATGTCATCGGCGAAAATGCAATCCGGCACGGCCGGCGGACGCAATTTGTTAGGATTCAATTTGCAATTTGCAATCCTCACCATCCTTTTTCTTTTACCGGGCTTCACTCGGGCCGCCGAAACGGCCCCCCCGCCGAAAACAGCCCAAGCGTGGACGCGCGAGGAGGCGACCGCCCAGCTTTGGCTCAATCCCGAAGACGTGTATCTGCAATTCGTCGCCTTGCAACTCGCCCGAAATGAAGGTAAGAGCGATGAGATTCAGGGGATGATCGACCGGCTCAGCCAACGGCGCTGGGGATTTCGCCCCGCGCAGGACCGGGAAGTCGATCTGTTCGCGCTCTTCACCGGCGCGTTGGCCGTGCAGGAGAGCCTGCAGCTCGACGCGCTGCGGGGGCCGGTGAATCCGTGGCTCGGCGAGATGGTCGATCCGGCGAAAAACACCGTCAAAATCGCCGCGCTCGAAGGGCCGTCGGTCAAAAGCCATCCCTGGGACAAGATGCTCGCCGCGCAACTGATTTCGGGCAAAAAGCCGGAGATCGGGCCGTTGGACCTCTGCGCGCCGGAGGACCAGTATTATCTGCACTTCCGCGCGCTCTCGAAATTGCTCGACATCCTCAATGCCGGCGACCTCTGGGGATCGCACCTCTTCGCGCAGGCCGAGAAAACGGCCAAGGACCAGCGGACCGGCGAACGCATCAAAAAGCAACTGGCAATCGAGACCGATCCGCTCTCGCGGCCGTTTTACGACCTGGTCGTCGAGGAGGCGGCGGTTACGGGGAGCGATATTTTCTTCCGCGAGGGGAGCGACGTAACGCTGCTCTTCCAACTCAAGCAGCCCGAGGTGTTCAAGGCGCGGATGGACGCCTTTTTGGCGGCCGCCGAAAAGTCGCGGCCCGACGCCGTCCGAAGCACGGGCCGAATCGGCGCGGTCGAGTACGTTTCGATTACCACGCCCGACCGGGCGATCCACGCCTTCTCGGCGTATCCCAAGCAGAATTTGCACGTCCGCAGCAACTCCAAAGCCGGTTTGGAAAAAATCCTGAAAACCATCGCCGGCGATAAGGACGCGCCGCGGCTGGGCGACGCCACCGAGTTCAAGTACATCCGCACGCTCATGCCGCGCGGCGACGAGCGCGAAGACGGACTGGTTTATCTTTCCGATTCGTTCATCCGCCGGCTCGTCGGGCCGGAACTCAAGCTCACCGAAATGCGGCGGATACTCTGCTACAACCACCTGCGGATGATCGGCCACGCGGCGATGCTCTATCGCACGCAGTTCGGCAAGACGCCGGCGTCGCTCGAGGAACTGACCGAGACCGGCTGCGCGCCGGGCTGGTTCGCGCCGAAGGAGGGCAAGGACATGCTGGCCTGTCCTTGCGGCGGAAGATATTCGCTCGCCGCCGACAGGCTCTCCGGCGTTTGCTCGCATCACGGCAACGCCCGCGAATTGACCCCCTGCCGTGAAATTCCGCTCGACCGGGTGACGGAAAACGAAGCCGCGCAATACCGGCAATTCGTCGAGCAGTACAGCCAATACTGGCGGCGGTACTTCGATCCGATCGTGATTCGCCTGCAAGTTACGCCCCGGCAATATCGGGCGGAAACGATCATTCTGCCGCTCATCGACAATTCGATCTACACCGGCATGGCGATGGCCTTGGGCGGCGAGCCGGAGCCGCTCGACGCCCTGCCCGTGCCCCAGCGGAACATTTTCAGCGTGGCGCTGCGCGTGAATAAGGAATCGGTCATGAATCAGGCGTTTCCGCTGCTCCGCGAAGTGCAGGGCATCGATCGGCGGGACGGGATGCCGGGCATGGATCATTTGCTCGAATCCGCGAAGGCGTTCGTGAGCAACGGCATCGGCAACCAGATCGCGCTGAATATCTACGATGCCTCGCCGATGTTCGATTTCAACCTGACGAGGTTCCTGGGCGAGATGATGGGCGAATTCCGCGGCGCCGGCAGCTCGATGAATGATGAAATGATCCCCATTAGCTTCCTCGTCTCCTCGCTCAACTCGCCGGTTTATATTTCGGCGCCGGTGAAGGATGAAAAAATCGTCGATAAGTTCCTCGACGATCTCGACAAGGCGCTGGCCGTGGCGGCGCGGCAGAAGGAGCGCGGCGGCTGGTTCGATCTCGACTACGACTACTACCGCGTTCCGGCCGAGGGCAAATCGCCCGCCTTGCGCTGCTTCAACGTGCAGCTCGGGCCGGTGAAATGGCGGGTGTTTTTCGCGCGGATCGAAGGCGGGCTGTACGTCGCCAGCAAGAAGTTCATCCTGGACGATCTGGCCGAGGCCGCAAAGGCGGCTAAGGAAAATCCGCAAGCGCAGCGCGATCTCGGCCCAACGGCGCACGCGATGGTCCGCCTGCGGCCGGAGAACTGGAAGGAAACGCTGCCCGACTTCAAGCTGGGCTGGGCCGAAGGGAGCCGCGAGGCGTGCTTGAACAACTTGGGGCCGCTTTCGTCGGTCGCGCGGGCGGCGGCTTCGCAAAACGCCAATGCGGCCATCGAGGAAGTGCTGCGCGAGGCCGACGCCTTGCACGGCGTGCATTTCTACTGCCCCGACGGCGGTAAATACGAATTCGCGTCGGACGGCGGCCGCCCCGGCATCCGGCATATCGTCTGCCCGCTGCACGGCAACGCCGCCGCGCCGCGGCAGCTTTCGGCCCCCGCCGCGAAGAGTCCGCTCGATAAAATCTTAAAGGATTTTCACGGCCTGACCGCCGAACTCACCTTCCTCGAAGACGGCCTGCACGCGACCGCGACGATCGAGAGGAAGTAAATGTTTTCCGGGTGGATTTGAAACAGTGGAAACAAAGCAACTCCCCCTTTGGTCATGGGGAAGGTAGCCGTTCACAGGGGACGGTCCCGATTTTTGCCGCGCAAAAGATGATGGTGCCCTGAAAGGGCTTAATCGCCGCAAAAATGGGACTGTCCCCCTTGCGCCGCTGCAAAATACGTTTTCCCGCCGAAAAATGGACCAGTCCCCGGCCGGGGCGTGAACGCTTACGGCCAATCTTGCATTTTCCGCTCCAATTCTCGGACCGGCGAGGTTATAATAGCACTTGCGCGCAGCAAAATCGCGCGGAATATCGGTTCGTTTTCACATTTCTTTCTCCCAGACGTCTCCGATGAAAAAACGCATTCGGCTTCACGCGATCGGCATCCTGGTTTTTCTCTTTTCCGGCGCGGCATTCGCGCAGGAATACGTCAATCCGGCCTACTCCGCCAAACGCTACGCGGAGTTGAGCCGGCAAATTCAAAACTCGGCGAAACTGGGGACGCTGCAAGTAGAATGGAAGGAAGACGGCAAGGCGTTCGAGTTCGCCCGGGACGGCAAAAGGTATCGCTACGATATCGCCGCCGGAACGAAGAAGGAGATCGACTCCAAGGCGCCGTCCGCCGATCCCGCGAAACAAACGCCCGCCGCCAATTCGCGCCGCGTGCGCGGGCGTTCCAACTCGCAGGCCAGGCCCCCGCGGGCGCGGCAGTTCAAGACCGCGCTCTCGCCGGACGGCAAGTTCATGGCCTTCTGCCTCGAGCGGAATTTGTGGCTGGTCGATCTCGATACCCACCGCGAATTCGCCGTCACCGACGACGGCAACGAGCGCGACCGCGTCCACTACGCCGCCGCGAACTGGACCTACGGCGAGGAGTTGGATCAAGGCACCGCGATGTGGTGGTCGCCCAACGGCCGAAAAATCGCCTTCTACCGCTTCGACGAGAAACTGGTCGTCGATTACTATCTGGCGATGGAGCAGACGAAAATCCAAGACCGCTTAAGCGCGGTGCCGTACAACAAGGCCGGCACGCCCAATCCGGAAGTCGATCTGCTGATCTACGATCTCGACTCGCGGCAAACCGTGAAGGTCGATGCCCGCGACGGCAAACCGTTCGACAATTCGGTCGTGGGGCATTATCTCTACGGCGTTTCCTGGACCGCGGACGGCGCGGAGTTGCTCTTCCATCGCACCAACCGGCGGCAGAATATCATGGAGTTCTGCGCCGCCAGTCCGGCGACGGGCAAATGCCGCGTAGTCGTCCGCGAGGAGTGGCCGGCAAGCTGGACGGAGAATTCGCCGCCCCGGCGGTTCCTCGAGGACGGGAAACGCTTCATCTGGACTTCCGATCGCACGGGCTGGAAGAACTTCTATCTCTACGAACTGAGCGGCAAATTGCCGGCCACGCTCACCAGCCACGATTTCGAGGTCGGTCCGATCGTCCGCCTCGACGAGAAGGCGGGCAAGCTCTATTACATGGCTCGCGACGGCGACAATCCCATGAAGCTCCAATTGCACTGCGTGGGACTCGACGGTCAAGGCGGCAAGCGGCTCACCGATCCGGCGTTTTTCCATTCCGTGGACGTCGCTCCCGACGGCAAGCACTTCATCGACACCGCGCAAACGCACGACCGCCCGCCCGTCACGAGCCTGATGGACGCCGAGGGGAAGAAAATCGCCGAGTTGGCCGCAAGCGATCTGGCCGATTACGACAAGCTGGGCCTGCGCCGGGTGGAACTGCTCAAGTTCAAGGCCGCCGACGGCAAGACCGACCTCTACGGCATGTTGCACGTCCCCTCGAACTTCGATCCGCGCAATAAATATCCCCTACTGGTAAGCGTTTACGCCGGGCCGGAAACCGTCGGCGCGCACGAAACCTTCATGCTGCCCAATCCGCTTACGGAATGCGGTTTTCTCGTGGCCTCGTTCGACTCGCGCACCGCCAGCGGGCGCGGCAAACGCTTTTTGGACGACATTTACCTGAAACTCGGCCGGGTCGAGGCCGACGATCAGGCGGCGGGCGTGAAATCGCTCGCCGCGCGCGGTTTCGTCGATCCGCGCCGCGTGGGCATTTTCGGCACCTCCTACGGCGGCACGATGTCGGCGATGTGCCTGCTGCGATATCCCGACGTCTTTCACGCCGCCTGCGCCTGCGCCGCCTTGACCGACTACCGCAATTACGACACGGTTTACGCCGAACGCTACATGTGGATTCCGCAGGAAAACCAGGCCGGCTACGACGCCGCCTGCATCACGAACTACGCCGCAAACCTTCAAGGCCGGCTGATGATCTTCTTCGGCACCGCCGACGACAACGTCCATCCCGCCAACTCCTTGCAGTTGATCCAGGCCCTACAGCGGGCGGGCAAGAGCTTCGAGGTGCAAGTCGGGCCGGATCAAGGCCATCGCGCGATCGACTTCGACCGAATGATGGAGTTCTTCCGCGAGAGCCTGACGAAAAATTGACCGAGTTCGGTCGGGGCGCTAGCGTAGTGTCTCGTAATTAAGGTAATTTATGAATTTGGCATCAGGAAAACAGACATTCCTGGCCGTCAAGTGAATTGGCAATATAGGATCAATTGGACAGACAGGAACGTCTTTCCTCCTGAGTTTGACACTCGGTGCGTAAATCAACATCTGAGCGAGACGCTCCACTCGTTTATCGGGTTATTCCTCATTTTCCGGGGTCATCGTTCTCCTGCCGTTCTCCCGGCGTGCTGCGCCCCTCGCGTTTGTACTTTTCCAGCAAATCCTTCAACTCGCGGACGATGTCGGGCCGTTCCCCGTAGAGATTGCGCCGTTCGGAAAGATCGGCACGCAGGTCGTACAACTCGCCAGCGAAAGCGTGCGGTTGATAACCGCGTTCTTTCTTGAACCATTCGGGTTCCTTGTTCGCGTTGCCGGTTTTGGCGTCGATGAAGACCCAATCGCCCTTGCGGATCGCCAGTCTGCCGTTGCCGCCGTGATGCACGAGCGCTTCGCGGAGCGGCGTCGCCCTTTTCTCTCCGAGCAAGGCGGGAAGGATATTGACGCTGTCCTCGCCGGCATTGTCGGGCAGCTTCGCGCCGACGATCTCCGCGCAGGTCGCCAGCATATCTACGTGGCAGACAACTTCTCCGCTTACGGCGGCTGCTGGGATTTTCTTCGGCCAGCGGGAGTGGAAGGCGACGCGGTGCCCTCCCTCCCAAGTGTCGCGCTTGACGCCGCGCGCTAACTGTCTGATAAATCACAACTTACGACAAGATCAGTTTCCGAATAGCCTCTAAATGGCCGGAAAACCCGATTACCAGCGCAAACAGCACTCTAGAAAAGGAACTGAAATAACCTTTTCTCCATTCTATTCTTTTGGAAAAATCATGATCCGCAACTGCCAGATTTTCGTTATGCTAAAACATAACCTACGACCTACGAGCAAAACCGCAATATGTGCCTGAAGATCGAATGGATCGATTGACGTCGCGCCTCTCGTGCCGACAGCACCCTAATCGCAAAGCTGTCGCGGCCACCCGCGTTACTCATCGCATTCTTTCAAACACCTTTCGCAGTTTTTAACGTGATCGTCCCAACATTTCTCACAAAATGGATTCCCATTTCCTCCGCAATAACCGTATATTTCGCTATACTCCAAGCAGTTGGTGCAATCTTCATGGTCATCTTGCATGATGATTCCTCAGAAAATCCTGGTTAATCGATGTAAGTAGTGATTCAACATGTTTTACCGTGTTATGATCGGCAAAATGCGCCATTTTATGGTGGTGAGCACAAAGTACACATAAATTGAAGAGCGAGTTCTCCCCGTTTTTATAAAGGGGAATTATATGATGAACCTCAATGTAAGGAGTCGCATCATTTCGCAAAAAAGTATTATTACAGCCTTCAAAAAGGCAATAATCTCCGAATACCTCCCTGGCGAGCCTCGCCCATCTCACATTTCTGACATAGGATTCAATCATGTATTCCTTTCTTTCGGGAGTTTCTAAAGAAAGGTCTATGGTTTTCGTTTCGTCCTTTTCCACGTCCAAAAGATCAACACCTCGCAATGTATAATTACCGGTATAATCCAGGAAAGTAATGATCCCGTCATTCCTTAGCTGTTGAAGCATTTCGCACGTCTTTTGACGAGGAAATCTGTTTTTCGGATATGATTGCCGTAAGACTCCTTCATTGGCCGCGAAGAACTCATCTAAAGAGAATGTCCTTGAACCGATTTCATTGCAAAATGAAATCACCCGTTGATAGACTAGATCTTTCCACTTCATGGTGGTATCACTTTATATAAGTAATTGTCATATGTTGTGGATGCGGGGGGTTAATATTAAGCGGCTTCTTGGGTGATTTTGATACCGCCGGTGAAGATTATGCCGGCGATGACTTCCGGTAGGAACTTGGCTCAGTTTAAAGTCCGCCAACGTTTCGCGGCGCTTGGCATCAGCTTGAAGACCATCGTCAAGCAAGCCGTCCGTGCGCCGCTGACTTTCGTGCGGTCCGTTCGCAATCGCACTGTGTCGAACTTCAATTCGATCGTATTCATCATCCGCAAAGGGATCCGTGTTCGGCCGGGAAGTTGTAATACTCCAACAATTTCTCGCGGTCCTTCGCCAGGCATTGCGTCGCCTTCGGGTATTTCGCTTCGTAGGTCGCGATGAACGAATCGAAAGATTTCTCGGCGTTGGCCCGCGTCGAAGTCATCCAAATCTTGTGGATATTTTCTTTCGCTTCCGGTTGCAAACGCTTGGGCAACTCGTCGAACACGTTGGCCGTCTTATGCACCCAGCAGCGTTGCTCGCGCGTCGTCGACCAGACTTGCGGCAAGGCCTTCCACAAGTCCAGTTTATACTTCTTTGGCGTTGATCCACGACATCAGCTTGCGAAGCTGGCGGCCGACTTCCTCGACCTGATGTTGCCGTTCCTTGCGCCGCAGGGCCTTGAAGGCCGGGGCATTGGCCTTGTTTTCCAGAATCCATTCCCGGGCGAAACTGCCGTTTTGGATTTCGCCCAAAATCTTTTTCATTTCGGCCTTGGTCTCGTCGGTGATGATTCGCGGGCCGCGGCTGTAATCGCCGTATTCGGCGGTGTTCGAGATGCTGTACCGCATATAGTTCAGCCCCCCTTGGTAGATGAGATCGACGATGAGCTTCACCTCGTGGACGCACTCGAAATAAGCCATTTCGGGCTGGTAGCCGGCTTCGACCAGGGTCTCAAAGCCGGCTTTGATCAGCGCGCAAAGCCCGCCGCAAAGCACGACCTGTTCGCCGAAGAGGTCGGTTTCGGTCTCTTCGGCAAAGGTGGTCTCGATCACGCCGCCCCGCGTGCCGCCGATCCCCTTGGCGTAGGCTAGGCCGATCTTAAGAGCGTCGGGCGCCGCGCCATCGAGCAAGCCGATGAGGCAGGGAACGCCCGCACCGCGTGCGTACTCCGACCGCACCAGGTGGCCGGGGCCTTTCGGCGCGACGAGGATCACCGATACGCCCTTGGGCACGTCGAATTGGCCGAAATGGACGTTGAATCCGTGCGAACAGACGACCACGTTGCCCGGCGAGAGGTTGTCGCGGATCTGGCCGCGGAAGATATCGGCCTGAAGTTCGTCGGGCAGGAGGATGGTGATGATATCGGCCTTTTTCACCGCTTCCGGCGTGGGAATCGGCTGAAAGCCGTCCTTGACCGCCTGTTCGTAATTCGGCGTGCCGGGTAACTCGGCCACGATCACCGTGCAGCCGCTGTCGCGAAGGTTTTGCGCGTGGGCGTGCCCTTGCGAGCCGTAGCCCAAAATGGCGATGGTCTTGTTTTTCAAGAGCGCGACGTCGGCGTCTTTGTCGTAATAGATTTTGGCGGGCATTTTTTCGTTCCTTTTTATTTATCGGGGGCAACGATCTGCCCCCGGTGTATTCACCGGGGGCTAAATGTCTTTCTGGCATCCGCGGACCATGGCGATGCGCCCGGTGCGCGCGAGTTCGAGGATGCCGAAGGGACGCATGAGTTCGATGAACGCTTCGATTTTCTTCTCGGGGCCGGAGATTTCGACCATCACGGCGTCGGGCGAGACATCGACGATGCGGCCGCGGAAGATATCGGCAAGTTCGCCGATCTTACCCCTCATGTCGGGTGGCGCGGCGATTTTAATCAGCATCAAGTCGCGCTCCACGTGCTCGTGGGAACTGATATCGTCAACCTGCACTACCGTGATGATCTTTTCGAGTTGCTTGCGAACTTGCGATAATACGTTGTCGTCGCCGACCACGACGAAGGTCATCCTCGACAATTGGGGGTCTTCGGTTTCCCCCACAACGAGGCTGTCGATGTTGTAACCGCGGGAGGCCAGCATCCCCGAAATATGGGAGAGCACTCCGGGCACGTTCTGGACCAATGCCGACAACACATGTCGCATATCATTTACCTCAAAATACCGTAAACGGGTCATTCTAATGCCCGGTAGGGCATCCAACAAGAGCCGGACCGGCGAAATAGGTTCGACTTGCAAAGGGGCATGTTTCAAATGTAGGACAGGTTTCCAACCCGTCTTTTGATGCAGAGATGGTTTTACGAGAAATCCAATGACAGGTTGGAAACCGGTCCTGCGAAAGAACGGGATTTTGAACCATACCCCAAAAAGTCGAAAAAGCCGAAGCGCGGCAATATGCGCAAGATAAATAAAGAGTATTGATATCGCAGAATTATCCGGTTGTGTTTTTTGGGGCGACTTTTCGGATTTTAACGGTTATTCCTGCATTACGGGGCAATTCTAGCCGATTAGGGTTTGGACAGATTGCTATAACCGCCCGATTCTCGCGCTTTGGCATCCAAAACGCGGAGAATTCAAGGAGGATTATCTGGTGAAAACGGTAATGAAGCAGCTTTTGGCGTATTTTGTCGGGATTGGCTTGTTGGGAGCCACGTTGGCGCATGCCCAACAGCGGTACGTTCCCAATGCGCTTTCCCCGTCGCAACTTGCTCCGAGATATCGCGATGCCCTGCGGATCGCCCAGCAACCGATGTCCGCGGCGCAACCGACGTTGCCATCTCCTCCTCAGCCGGTGGGCTCCGCGATCGGGAATGGCACGTCTCCTGCAACCGGTCCTCATGTCCCGCAAAGCGGAACCGAAGGGGATTTTAGCGCTGGCTTTCCCGGCATGACCCCCAACGGGCAGCCGGCCAATCCCATGCCGCCGCAAATGCAGGGCGTCGAGACGGGCCTGTGGGACGGATGCGAGGGGGGCACTTGCTGCGCGGAATGCGGCGGCGGCTATTGCCAACCGCCCTTGTGGTTCACCAACCAAAGCGTACGCTTCATCGGCCGCAGCCAACCGCGGTTGAAGGCTTTGGCGCGGGTGCCGGAAGCGATCTTCGGCACAACTTTGATAACTCAAAAGGATATATTCAACAACCGCTCGGCGAATTACGACGTTGCCCCCGGATATTATGTAACGATCGGCCGCTACTTGGGGCGGGACTCCCAAGACCGGGACGATTTTCTGGAATTCACCTATTGGGGCATGAATTCCTGGAACGATTCGGCCTACGTCAATAATGAACTGCTCGTGCCCGATCCCACGGCGCCGCAGATCGGAGTAGGGATTATGAACAGCCCCTTTCCCAAGGAAGTAGGTGGATTCAATCGCGCGACTAAGGAAAGCATCGACATCCACAGCGAAATGCACAATTTCGAGTGGAATTTGCGGTTGCGCCCGCGCGGGCGGCCCGATCAACTCGTCATGCAGCCCAACGGCCGCTGGAAGCGCGAATGCACGCCCGGCGCGTACATGTCGTATCTGGCCGGCATCCGCTTCATGACCATCGACGACGGCATCAATTGGAACGCGAGTGGCGAGATCGTCAATACGCAGACTAACCAGCGTTTCGCCACCTCCGGCAACTACAACAACCGCACCGAAAACAATCTGCTGGGCTTGCAGATCGGCGCGGACCTGATCTTCCGCCGCTGCAAGTGGTCGTGGGGCGTTCACTCGAAGGTCGGCCCCTACGTCAATTATGCGCGGGGCGTGCAAAACATTCGAAATCAAGCCGCGGGCGATCCCTTCTCGTTCGTCGCTCTCGACAATCATTTTAGCGCCACGAAACAGGAAGTCGCGATCGTCGGCGAAGTGGGCTTCGAGGCGAACTACAAATTCACGCCGAACATGACCGGGCGCGTGGCGTTCGATTTCATGTGGATCAGCGGCCTCGCCCTGGCTCCCGAACAATTCCAATTCACCGCCACGCCCGTAAACTTCATCAACATGAACGGCAACATCTTCTCCGAAGGATTGACGTTGGGGCTTGAGTGGAGTTGGTAAACGACTCGTTTCGAGGAGTTGCCGCGGGCGGCGCCAATCCGCCCATGACCGCGGCGGGGGCATCGACCTCGTGCAGCAATTGCCAGATCCGGCGCAGCGTGGCGATCAGCCATTCAGCCGCCATGTCCGCCTCCGCGCTTGGTCAATTCTTCGGCAAGATGGATCAACATGAGGTCGTGTTCTCTCATGTGGTCTTCGTACCATTGCCGATACGACGCCCGCAGATCACCGTCGGGTTCGATTTTCCGCCGCAATCCGGCCAGTAAAAATTGCTCGCCGGCGTCAAGGGCATCGCACCATTGGGCGATGCGCATCGCCGGCGCGTCGTTTTTCGTTGCGGTAGGCAAGAGGCACGGTTGGTTCATATCTAAATGTGATACATCCGCTCGTCCTGCTCCTTGACGCGCTCGAGCAATTCGGCGAGGCTGATGTTCTGCAGCATTTGCCGCTCCATGGCGGCGACATCCTGCCAAGCCTTAAGCAACACTTGCACGGCGGGCGAATCGGGCGAGGCGCTGCTGGTTTTGCCGTTTTCTTCGGCCGTGCCGTCGATCACTTCCATGACGTGTCCGAGCGATACTTCTTGCGGCGGTTTAATGAGCTGATAGCCTCCGGCCGCGCCGCGCACGCTGGCCACCAGGCCCGCGCCCTTGAGCTGCAAGAGAATCTGCACCAGAAATCGCGGCGGAATGGCGTGGCGCTCGGCGATGCGGCGAATCCGCACCGGTTCGCCGGATCCATATTGCGATGCCAACTCCAGCATTGCAATGCACGCATATTCGGTTTTGGCGGAGATTTTCATGGTTCGACTTCCGAAAAAAGTTTGGATGAAAGTTGATCTTCCCTGAGACGGAACACCTCCCCTAGGGATGCGAATGTAATGCCCCCTTGAAATAATATTCTCCCTTCATAATCATACATACCCATGTAATTATACGGTTTTTTATGAACAATGACAAGTATCGTGGAATAAGTCGCGACTTTTTTATGAAATAAGCCGGCTAAACCAATCCATTAGAGCAATATCATTCCACCATCATGTTGGGTATGTGCAGTTCGATTCAGCAAATTATATCATTGTACGGCCAGGAATCATGATGCCGGGTCGATGCGCCCCCCCTGAATTGGGGTGAGATCGTCCTACTTGACCATTTCTGGCGCAAACGGCAATATGGGGGTTTGATTTTTTGTAAGCGTTCACGCCCCGGTCGGGGACTGGTCCATTTTTCGGCGGGAAAACGTATTTTGTGGACAAACGGTAAGCCGAAAACATGGACCTGTCCCCTTCCCGCGGCGCGAGGGGGACAGTCCCATTTTCGCGGCGATTTAGCATTTTTACGGCACCATCATCTTTTGCGCCGCGAAAATCGGGACAGTCCCCTGTGAACGGATACGATTTTTTTATTATTGACCTGCTAGACACTTAAAAAGTACAAAACCAGGTGGAAAATGAGCGAAAAGTCCTATCTCGCGGTGGATATGGGCGCATCGAGCGGGCGGCACGTGCTGGGCCGGTTCGACGGAAAAACCTTGAACTTGGAGGAAGTTTACCGCTTTGAAAACGGTCCCGTCGAGGTTGGCGGCAGCCTGTATTGGAATTTGCTCGGACAGTGGACGCACGTGCAAAATGGGTTGCGCGCGGCGGGAGCGCGGCGGGGCGGGAAAGTCTCCAGCGTCGGCGTCGATACTTGGGGCGTCGATTTCGGACTGCTGGGGCGCAACGACGAACTGTTGGGGCATCCTTACCATTATCGCGACGCCCGCACCAACGGCATCATGGAACGGGCGTTCGCGCTCGTTCCCCGCGAGGAAATCTTCCGCCGCAGCGGACTGCAATTCATGCAGTTCAACACGCTCTTCCAATTGCTGGCGATGAAACACCGCGATTCGCCGCTGCTCGACGCGGCCGAAACGATGCTGATGATGCCCGACCTCTTCCATTGGCTCTTGACCGGCGAAAAATGCAACGAGATGTGCGAAGCCAGCACGACGCAGTTTTACGATCCGGCCGCCGGCGATTGGGCGTGCGATCTCTTGGAAAAATTCGGCCTGCCGACGAAGATTCTCGGCCGAATCGCGCAGCCCGGCACGATCCTCGGTCCGCTGCGAACGAAATTGGCCGACGAGATGGGACTCTCCGGAATGCAAGTGGTTTTGCCCGGCTCGCACGATACGGCCAGCGCCGTGATGGCCGTTCCCGCCGCGAGCAAGCCGGGCGCGCGGCCCGATTGGTGCTACATCAGCCTGGGCACCTGGGCCTTGATGGGCATCGAGTCGCCGCGGCCGGTCATCACCGCGCAGGTCGCCGGACTGAACTTCACGAACGAAGGCGGCGTGGGCGGCGCCACCAGGCTGTTGAAAAACATCACCGGATTGTGGCTCGTGCAGGAATGCCGCCGGGCGTGGAACCGGTCGGGCGAAAACTTGCATTGGGAGGATCTCAACCGCCTGTGCGCGGCGCACCAACCGTTAAAATCGTTCGTCAATCCCGACGCGCACGATTTTCTCGCCCCCGCCGATATGCCCGAAGCCATCCGCGGCTTCTGCCAAAGGACCGGCCAAACCGTCCCCGGCGATAAGGGCGGCGTGCTGCGGTGCGCGCTCGAGAGCATCGCCATGAAATTCCGGCAAGTGCTCGGCTATTTGGAGGAACTTTCCGGCGGGCGGATCGAGACCATTCATCTCGTCGGCGGCGGCATCCAGAACAAACAGCTATGCCAGGCCGCGGCCGATGCCTGCGGACGCCGCGTGGTGGCCGGCCCGATCGAAGCCACCGCCACCGGCAACGTGATGATGCAGGCCGTCGCCGCCGGCGACGTGGCTTCGATCGCCGAAGCCCGCGAGGTCATCCGCCGCAGTTTCAGCGTCGAGGTCTATGAGCCGCAAAGCACCGCCGCCTGGGACGAAGCGTACGAGCGGTTTTTGAAAGTGGAACAAAGCCCAGTTTAGCCCCCGCGTCCACGCGGGGGGCTTGCGACTGCAAATCCCCATCAGACGCGGATATCATGACCGATCCGGGAATCTGGCTCTACCGGTTGCTGGCCTTGACGATCATCGATCCCGATCAAAAATCGTGGGGGATCGTCTATTCTTGTTACGTAGGTTTCAACGCGTTCGAGGCCTGCGCCTGGTTTTGCTTCGGCCTGTTCGTCGCGGGAAGGTTTTTCGCGCGGCGAAAGACTTGGTACGAAATCCTCTATGCGCTCTCCTTCCTCGCGTTCGGCATTTCCGATCTGATGGAAATCCACCGAACGACGGTCGGTTTATTGTTGACGAAGGGAATCATTCTCGCTTCCATCCTGGCATGCAGAAAAGTTGTGCTCCAATTCTATCCGCAATGGAAGTTCTGAATGACTTTGGGTATGATGGATTCGCATGAAATCGCACCGCGGTATGAATTTGCCGATCGGCGTCGGTCGTGGGCATGGCAGCGGGGCGAATGGGAACGATATTGTAAAACGGCAACGCCCCCGCGTGGACGCGGGGGCTAAACTATTCACTGCTTACTATCCCCCATCCCCTATCCCCTCCCCCCTATGATCAACGTCGGCATGGCAGGCATCGGTTTCATGGGCATGATGCATTATCTTGCCTACCAAAAAGTTCGCGGGGCGAAAGTCCGCGCGATCTGCGAGCAAGACCCCAAGCGACTGGCGGGCGATTGGCGGACGATCCAAGGCAATTTCGGCCCGCGGGGAGAGTTAATGGACCTCTCCGGCATCGCCAAGTATGCCGATCTGGACGAGTTGATCGCCGATCCGGGCCTCGACATGATCGACATCTGCCTGCCGCCTGCGCGGCACGCCGAGGTCGCCATTGCCGCGCTGAAGTCCGGCAAGCACGTTTTTTGCGAAAAGCCGATCGCGCTCAAAGCCGCCGACGGCAAACGCATGGTCGAGACCGCCCGGCAGTGCGGCAAACTGCTCATGATCGGGCACGTGCTGCCGTTCTTCCCCGAATTCAACTTCGCCTACAAGGCCATTATCGGCGGCAAGTACGGCAAGCTGCGGGGCGGGCATTTCAAGCGGATCATCGCCGATCCCGCGTGGCTGCCCGATTTTTTCAATCCCGACAAAGTCGGCGGGCCGATGCTCGACTTGCACATCCACGACGCGCATTTCATCCGCCTGTCATGCGGCATGCCGCGGCAGGTGCAAAGCGTGGGCACGATGCGCGGCGACGTGGTCGAGCGGTTCTCCACGCAGTTCCTCTTCGACGATCCCGGACTGATCGTAACCGCCGCCGGCGGCGTCACTGCCCAGCAGGGGCGGCCCTTCACGCACGCTTACGAAATCTACTTGGAAGGGGCGACGCTGCTGTTCGATTACGCCGGATTGCCCAAAGTCGGCGACGCGCTCACGCCGGTTACGGTGCTCCTGGAGAAGGGCAAGGTGGAACGGCCGAAAATCGGCGGCGGCGACGCCCTGGCCCCGTTCGCCGCCGAGCTTGCCGAAGTCGTCCGCTCGGTGAGCAACGATACGCCCTCGCCGATCTTGAGCGGCGACCTCGCCCGCGACGCACTCGCGCTCTGCTTCAAGCAGACCGAATCGGTGCGGAAGGGGAAGCCGGTGAAAATACGGTAAGCTCGCTGATCATCCAAGTATTTTTCCCCTCTCCTTTCGGGAGAGGGGAGGAATAATCGGACAGCCACCAATGGGAATTGACGCCATTGCAACTCCTCCGGTCACTAATGCAAACAATCTCGGTAACCGTTCACAGGGGACTGTCCCGATTTTCGCGGCGCAAAAGATTATGGTGCTCTAAAAGCGCTTAATCGCCGCGAAAATGGGACTGTCCCCCTCGCGCCGCGGGAAGGGGACAGGTCCATGTTTTCGGCCTACCGTATGTCCACAAAATACGTTTTTACGCCGAAAAATGGACCAGTCCCCGACCGGGGCGTGAACGCTTACCAATCTCGAAACTCCGGGTTAAAACTCGTGGAAGCCCGATTTGCGGCTGAACAGCAGCCAGAGGAAGAACGGGCCGCCCAGGAGCGCGGTGATGATGCCGACCGGCAACTCGGTGTCGGGAATGATCGTGCGGCCGAGCGTGTCGCAGACGACCAAAAACGCGCCGCCCAAAAGCATGGTGGCGGGAAAGAGCGTGCGGTGGTCGGGGCCGATCAGCAGCCGGCAGATATGCGGGGCCATCAGCCCCACGAAGCCGATCGGGCCGCAGACCGCGACCACCGCGCCGACCATCATCGAGACGGCGAAGTAGAGCAGCATTTTCGTCGATTCGAGGGCCACGCCGCGGCTGACGGCGAAGTCCTCGCCCATCAGCATCAGGTTCAATTCGTGAATCAGATAGGCGACCAGCAGACAGCCGGCCAGGACGAAGGGGAGCACGGTCCAGACGTTGCCGAAATCGACGATGCTTTCGATTCCGCCCATCACCCAGCGCAACATGCGGTACGACCGCGTGAAATCGCTCATGTATTGCAGGAAGAGGATCAGGCTGGAAAAGAAGAAACTCAGCGCCACCCCGGCCAGCAGCATGGTGGCGGTGGTCGAGCCTTTGGGCGCGCGGGTCGTGAGCAAATAGACCAGCAAAATGGTTGCGACCGCCCCGGCGAACGCGCAAATGGTTTGGGGGGGAATGCCGAGAATCAACGCCGTCCATCGCTCGGAGAAATAGGCGATGTAGATCGAAGCCCCCAGCGACGCGCCGCTCGAAATGCCGAGCGTGTAAGGCGTGGCCAGCGGATTGCGGAACATGGCCTGAAAGACCATCCCGCTGACGGCCAGCGCCGTGCCCGCCAAAAACGTCATCGCCACGCGGGGAATCCGCAGCTTCCACAGCACGTTGATCGTGCCCGGTTCGCCGCTCTGCCAGAGATCGCTCAGCGGGACCGGATATCGGCCTACGAACGGAGCGACGAGCAGGGTGAGGATCGCCAACGCGAGCAGAATAGATAGCACGAAGGTTTTATTCATCGCGCCCCTCCGTTCACGCGGGGGACGATCATCGGAATGTGCGCCTGCGGATGATCGACCAACAACAGCGGCGTGCCGTAGATTTGCCGCAAAATATCGGGCTGCATGATTTCCGCCGGCGGGCCGTTGAACGCCACGCGGCCTTCCGCCAGCGCGACGACGCGGTCGGTTTCCAACACGGCGTGGTTCAAATCGTGCGTAACCGAGACGATCGTAACCTCGAATTGCCGGTTCGCCGCCGCCATCAGCGCGAGAATTTCCGCCTGCCGGCCGTAATCCAAAAAAGTCGTCGGCTCGTCCAGCAGCCAGATCGACGCCCCCTGGGCCAGCGCGGCCGCGATATACACTTTCTGGCGTTCGCCGCCGCTTAGCGTGGTCAGGATTCGCTCGGCGAAGCGGGCCGTGTCGGTGCGCTCCATCGCCTCGCGGACGATGCGGCGGTCTTCCTTGCTCACCGAGGCGAACGGGCTGAGATACGGATAGCGGCACATCAGCAGAAATTGCTCGACCGTGAAGGGAATCAACCGGCCGTCGGCCTGCGGGACGTAGGCGATCAGCCGCGCGAGTTCCCGTTGAGAATACCTTTCCGCGGGTACGCCGCGAATGAGCAGTTCGCCTTCGCCGCCGGCGAGGAGCCGATCGAAGCATTTCAAGAGCGTCGTTTTGCCCGCCCCGTTCGGCCCCACGATCGTTACATACTCGCCGCGTCGGATTTGGAACGAAACGTCGCGCAAAATTTCCTTCCCGCCCCGAGCGAGGGAAAAATGCTTCGCTTCGAGCACGATTTCGGCGGCGTCGGTCATGGTTCGTCCCAAGATATTTCCGGATGCAAAATCCGCGCGAGTTCCTCAATGGTCTCGGCGATCTTCGTGCCCGGCACGGTGGCCGATTTGTCGAAGGCGTACACGCGGCGCTGCTTGACGGCCGCAACGCCGGCGAGTTGCAGCCAATCGGCCAGGGTGCCGGCGGAGGTCGCTTCCCTTTGATTCAGGCCATCGACGAGATCGACGACCACTTCGGGATCGAGGTGCAATATCACTTCCGGCGAAACGGTGGGATAGCGGACGGTTCCCCGCGCGTAGGCGTTTTGGCCGCCGGCGCAGTCGATCATCTCGCTGTAATAATCGTCACGGCCGGCGATATAAACATCGGCGAGGCGGCCGGGGATCATGGTCCGCTCGATGCAAAACAGCACCCGCGGACGCGGGCATCCGGCCGTCTTGCGGCGGACGCGGTCGAGCCGCGCTTGCATGTCGCCGGCCAGGCAGTTTCCCAAGGCCTCCTCGCCGCACGCCGCGCCGATGGCGCGGATCGACTCGATGCATCCCTTGACGTTTTGATGGCACACCGCGAGCGTGTGCAGGCCGAGTTGCCGCAAGCCGGGCATCGCCTTTTCGTGTTCCGTGAGGATCAACACCAGATCGGGCTTGAGCCGCAAAATGGTCTCGAGATTCGGATCGAGGAAGCCGCCGACCTGGGGCTTGCCCGCCACCTGGGGAATGTGGTTCATCAGACAATACCGCGAAACGCCGACGATGCGGTCTTCTAGTTTCAAATCGCAAAGGATTTGCGTCAGGCTGGGGGCCAGCGAGATGATCCGCCGGCAGTTTTGCGGAGAGGTATGCACCTCGTCCGGCTCGCGGCAATACCGATCGCGAAGCGCAAAACTCCCGGCAAACATCGCCAGACAGATCACGATTAATATTAGGCGGCCGTTCATGGGAAGATGGCTTTGCAGTCGTGGATCGCGGTATATTTCTCCACTTTAACACAGAACCAAGAGGATTCGTAAGACCAGCGACCGGTTTCCATGATGGCAGAGCCGACAACGCAAGTCATATTGATTTCGTAATGTAGTCATTGCGATAACATCTTGGGATAAGTCATTGTATTCGATTATGTCGCAAGTCGTTGTATTGCAAGGACTAAAGCATGTAGCAATTTGATCGGCACGATGAATGCGTAGGATTATTCTCAAACACCATCCCCCCTGGAATGAAAGGAAATCGCCATGTTGAAGTTCACGGTATCGGTTGTGGCGCTCAGTTTGATCCTCTTGCTTGCGGGACCGGCTTTTGCCGACGGTTACGGATCGCATCGTGGCGGTCCTCCGCATGGCGCGTATTATCACGGCGGTCATGGCTACCACGGCGGATACGGCTACGGGGGCTATGCCCCCTCGGTATATCGACCGCGGGTCGTGTATTCTCCGGTGCCTTATGTTTATCCTCGGCCCGTGATCGTCGCGCCCGTTTATCGACCGGTTTATCCGGG
Source organism: Pirellulales bacterium (assembly GCA_020846145.1). Lineage (GTDB taxonomy): Bacteria > Planctomycetota > Planctomycetia > Pirellulales > Thermoguttaceae > JADLEL01. The sequence goes on from JADLEL010000170.1 coordinate 37,283, forward strand.
TTACGGATGCTACGGGGCGCCGGGCGGCAGTTTGTACCTGCAAGGCCGCAATTTCAGTTTCGGAGTCGGCTTTTAAGTAAATCGGTGCGGTGCCATGCCCACGCTTGTCGTGGGCATGGTGAAGGCCTTTCGGATTTATCCTTTTTCGGGTAGAAAAGCCGATCGGTAAACCAAATAGCATCCTTCGAGCCGTGCCTACATGCCCTATTCGCAGGAAACCGTATCGGGCCGATCGGGCCTGAAGCTTTTTCTCCAGCGCTGGTTGCCCGCGGGAGCGGTCCGCGCGGCGGTGGCGCTGGTGCACGGCGTGAACGAACACGGCGGGCGGTACGGGCGGCTGGCCGAGGAGTTGAACGGCCGCGGCATCGCGGTGCATGCGATCGATCTTCGGGGATTCGGCCGCTCGGAAGGCGAACGCGGCCTGGTGCTCGGCTTCGACGAATTTTTGGACGACGTCGAACTGCTTCTCGCCCAAACTGCGGCGGCGCATCCCGGCAAGCCGCTCTTTCTCTTGGGGCACAGCATGGGCGGAGAAATCGCCACCTGGCTGACGATCGAACGGCAGCCGCGGATCGACGGATTGATCTTGAGCGCGCCGGCGCTTTTGGTCGGCGGCAACGTTTTTCCGATATTGCGGCATTTGGCGGCGTTTTTCAGCCGCGTTTTGCCGCGACTGCGGCTGCGGCGGATGGGCACGCGATTCATGTCGCGCGATCCCCAGGTGATCGAGGATTTCAAGAACGATCCGCTCGTGTATCACGGCAAATTCGCCGTGCGCACGGGCGCGGAAATTCTCCGCACGGTGAAGCTGATCCGCCGCCGAATGGAGGACGTGCGCGTGCCGCTGCTGGTCATGCACGGCACCCGCGACCTCGTTACCGACCCGAACGGCAGCCGCCAACTTTACGCCCGCGCCTCCTCGGCCGACAAGACCCTGCGCCTCTATCCCGGCCTCTATCACGAGATCTTCAACGAACCGGAACGCGAGCAGGTGATCGGGGACTTGATCGCGTGGATCGAGCAAAGAAGTTGAACCGGGCGGCGATTGGCTTCGTTTGTCCCCTTGCTATGACTTGCGTATAATTCGGAAAACATTTTTCCCCACTTTTTCCAAGGAATGAAAATCATGGCCAATCGACCCGCCAAACCGGCGAACATGCCCTGGATGCTGCCCGCGCTTACCGTGAAGGACGCCGACGCCTCCACGGCCTTCTACGAAAAAGCGTTCGGATTCGAAAAACGGTTCTCGATGCCCGGCCCCGACGGTCGCACGATGCATGCCGAAGTGTCTTGGCGCGACGGGCTGTTCATGATCGGCCCGGAAAACGACGCCGGTCCCTGTAAGTCGCCGGCCACGCTGGGCGTGCGGCCCTCCTCGTCGCTCTACGTCTATTGCGACGACGTCGATGCCCTTTTCAAGCGGGCCGCCGCCGCCGGCGCCGCCGTCGATATGCCGCCCCAAGACATGTTCTGGGGCGATCGCATGTGTTCGCTGGTCGATCCCGACGGCTATATCTGGTGCTTCGCCACGAACGTGGCCGATTTCGATCCCACGCAAGCCCCGCAGGGATGCCCGGCGAAAGAAAGTTGAACGTAACCGTTCACCGCCCATGTAGTAGGCACACTCCGTGTGCCGTCCGACGTATCGGATAATCCGCGAAAAATTCCCAGAACGGCACACGGAGTGTGCCTACTACTTTGCCTCGGACGGCACACGGAGTGTGCCTACTACATTACCGCCCCCACGCCGGCGTCCGCCGCCGGGGGAGGCTACTCGTATCGCAACGCTTCGATGGGGTCCATCTTGCTCGCCTTGCGCGCGGGGTAGAAGCCGAAGAACAGGCCCACCGAGCCGGCGAAGAGCAGGGAGATGACGATGGAATTGACCGAGATGATGACCGGCCATTTGGTGAAAGTATAGATGGAATTGATGGCGTAGGTGAGTCCGAAGGTGAAGGCGATGCCCAGGGCCACGCCCAGCAGCCCGCCGAGGGTGGAGAGCATGATCGCCTCGACCAGGAATTGCCGCAAAATGTCGCGGGGCCGCGCGCCGACCGCCATGCGGATGCCGATCTCCCGCGTCCGCTCGGTTACCGAAACCAGCATGATGTTCATGATCCCGATGCCGCCGACGATCAGCGACACGCCGGCGATCGAGCCTAAGAGGATCGTCATGACGGTGGTGATAGTGCTGAAGGCGCTGACGAATTCCGAAGTGTTGCGCACCTCGAAATCATCGGCCATTCCCCGCACGATGCGGTGCCGCTCGCGCAGCAGCGCCTTGATCTCGCCGGTGGCGTCTTCCATGCGGTCGGCCGAGCGCGCCGAGACCATGAGCGACGCGACCCATTCCTCCGGCCAGCCGAACAGCCGCTTGTGCAGCGTGGATGCCGGCATCAGCACGATGCTGTCCTGCTCTTCGCCGAAGATGTTCGCCTCGCGGGTTTCGAGAACGCCCACGATCTCGAAGGGAATGCCCTTGATGCGCAGGCTCTGGCCGACGGGGTCCGCGGCGGGAAACAGGTTGTCGGCGATGGTCTGCCCGATGACGCAGACTTTGGCCGCCGAGTGGATGTCGCCTTGCGTGAAAAAACCGCCCCGCCCGAGTTGCCAATTCCGCACCGTCAGATACTGCGTATTGACGCCGAGGATGCGATCGATGTGGCAATTCAGATCGCCGGCGACCGCCTGGCCGCTGTGATAGACGATCGGCGAGGCGGCCAAAACGGCAGGACATTCCTCGGCCAGCGCCTCGGCGTCCGAGGCGATCAGGCCGGTGCCGGAACGCTTCCGCTCGCCATCGCGCGACCGCCAATTGTTCCATACGTAAATCACGTTCGTGCCGCTCAGGCTCAAAACTTCGCTCTTGACCTTGTTGCCGGCCGATTGGCAGATCGAGACCAGCAGAATCACCGCCCAAACGCCGATCACGATGCCCAGCACGGTCAAGGCGGCGCGCATCTTGCTCCGGGCCAAGGCTTGCAGGGCGACTCGGATTGTCATCAGAACGTCCATCGATCTCTTCCGTAAGGCCGCGGATTATTTCTGCGGCGCTTTCGCGGCCGCCGCCTCGGCGGCGGTCTTCATGCCGGTCACCACTTTGCTCCCGTCTTTCAGATCGCCGGAGACGAGTTCCGTGCGGCGGGCGTCGCTTAAGCCGACGGTAACTTCGACCGGCGAGAGCAGTTCGCCGTCGATGATCCAGACGTATTTTTTCCTGCCGGCGTCGCCGTTGCCCTTCGGTTTCTCTTTTTTCTCCTTCGCGCCGGCGGCGGGGGCGTCGGCGTTTTTCTCGTTCTTCCCGTCGGCGTTTTCCTTGCCGTTCGCGGCGTTTTCTTCTTCCTCGTCGCTCGATTTGTCCTTGGCCGCGGAACCGCTCTCTTCCTGCTCCTCATCGCTCTTCAATCCTTCGAGCACGGCCAGATGCCGGGGATGCACCATTTCGGGCTTGGGATGGAAACGCAACGCGGCGTTGGGAATTTTCAGCACTTGCTCGTGCCTGTCGATTTGAAACACCAGATTGGCCGTCATGCCGGGCAGGAGCTTCAATTCCGTATTCGGCGCTTCGACCACCGCCACGTAGGTTACCACGCTCACCTGCACGTTCGGCAGGGTGGCCTTGGGGCCGAGGCGGACTTGGACGATCTTCCCCTCGAACTTCTCCTCGCGGTAGGCATCCACCGTGAAATGCACGGGCTGGCCGTTCTTCTCCGCCTTTCGCACGAGGCCGATGTCCGCCTCGTCGATCGACGCCAGAATCCAAACCTTTTTCTCCAGTTCGGGCGCGACGACGAACATCACCGGCGTCTGATACTGCGACGCCAGCGTTTGGCCGGCATCGACTTTGCGGTCGATGACGATCCCGTCCACCGGCGAATGGATGGAAGTATAGCCGCGGTTCGCCTCCGCCATTTCCAAGGCCGCCCGATTCTGCTCGACGGTCGCTTCGGCCAGTTTGACGGTGGCGGCGGCCATTTCGTAGTTGGCCTCCGCCAGATCGTAGTCGCTGTCGGTGATGCCCTTTACGGCGCGATTCGTGCCCGGAATGCCCGGCATATTGTGCAAATCCTTGGCGCGTTTGAAATCCCGCTCGGTCTGATGCAGCTTCGCCTTGCTCTGCGCCAAATTCGCCAGCGAATGGTCCAGCAAGGATTTTGCCTGGCGGCATTGGGCCGCGAAAACCCGGGGATCGATCTCCGCCAGAAGCTGGTCCTTCCGGACTCGGTCGTTGAAATCCACGCAGACTTTCTGGATCGGCCCGGAAACGAACGCGCCGACCTGGACGCTCAAGATGGGCTGCACGGTTCCGGTGCATTTTACCTCGAAGGAGATATCGCCGCTGCGGACCGTGCCCACGCGAAACAGGTCGGCCGCCGAGGTTTTCCAATGGTCGTGCAATTTCCGATAGCCCACCCAGGCGGCGCCGAGAAATCCGACGCCGGCCAGCAGCCAGAATAATCGCCGTTTGGTCATTTTGAGGAACATGTCGGCCCTTCTTTCTCGGTGCAGCCGGAATCGCTCACCACCGCGCCGTCGCGGAGGTTTATCTGCCGGCGGGCCCGCTCGGCGACTTCCCGGTCGTGGGTTACGAGGATAACCGTAATGCCTTCCTCGCGATTCAATTGCGCGACCAACTCCATCACCTCTTGGCTGGTGTGGGAGTCGAGATTGCCGGTCGGCTCGTCGGCCAAAAGGATCGACGGTCGATTGGCCAGCGCCCGGGCGATGGCCACGCGCTGCTGTTCTCCGCCCGACAACTGCGAGGGATAGTGGTCCAGCCGCTCTTCTAAACCGACTCTCTTCATCAGCATCCGCGCGCGCTCGTGCCGCCGCCGGCCGCGGAGCCGCTGCGAGTAGAGCATCGGTAGTTCGACGTTCTCGAGCGCGCTGATCCGCGTCAAGAGGTTGAAATTCTGAAATACGAATCCGATCTTTCGATTGCGCAGCCGGGCGCGCTCGTCGAGCGACATTTTGACGACTTCCGCGCCGTCGAGCAGATAACTGCCGCTGGTGGGCCGGTCGATGCAGCCGATGGAATTCATGAGCGTCGATTTGCCCGATCCCGAAGGCCCCATGAGCGCCAGATACTCCCCCCGCTCGATGTCCAGCGAGACGCCCGCCAAGGCGCGGACCTCGACTTCGCCGCGGCGGTAGGTCTTGCAGACGTTTTGAAGCTGTATGAAAGCCATATCTACCCCATGCCTTGACGATTGCACGACGATGAAGGCCTGAAATGCTTGCCCGGCGCTGCGGACGCGATCGACTTCCGCGCGTCCTCCATTATAATCAATTTTCGCCGATTTGCACCAATTTTGTAATTATTTTTCTCCCTCGTTTAGCCCGGAGCCAACGGCGACGGCGGGCGTAAAGAAGACTGGGGATATCCCCCGCCGTCGCCGTTGGCTCCGGGCTAAACGAATTTCGCGGTGCAGTTTACGAATGCAGCGGAGCGGCAGCGAGTTTTTCGTAGATCGGACCGCCGCGCTCGAGGCGGCTGGAAAAGACGATTACCCGATCGACGGAAATCTTACCGGCCGAGAAATCGGCGTACCGCCGGAGCAGGGGAGTGAGAAGAGAAACGTTTTTCATGCTTTTGACGCGGCCGATGGTCAGATGCGTCTGGAAGCGGCGGTCTTCGTCTTGAAAACCGAGTTCCGCCAAGGCCAAAGCGGCGCAGTCGTGCAGATCGGCCATTTTTTCCGCGCCTTCCTTCGCGCCGAGCCAAACGGTGCGCGGCTTGCCGACGTTGGGAAACGCGCCGGCTCCGAAAATTTCCAAATCGAACGGCTCGACCTCCGCCGCTCCGCGTTTTACCGCATTGCAAACGTCGGCGATCGCGGTTTCCGGCACGTCGCCCAGGAATTGCAGCGTGAGATGGAGGTTGTGCGGCTCGACCCATTTCACGTCGGCCCCCGCGGCACGGAGGATTTCGATCAACTCCGCCGCCTTCTTCCGCGCGGCGGCGCTGATTTCAACGGCGATAAACGTGCGGAGGGATTTCATAAAGGCGGAAGGGGGAAGGCGGAAGGGGGAATGATGAATGCTGTATAACCACAACCAACGATTGACGACCAACGGATTTCCGCCTTCCCCCTTCAGCCTTCCCCCTTCGCTAAAAGCTCAGCATTCTTTTATACTCCTCCATCCGCTGGTCGAGGTCTTCGCGGGTAATCTGCGCGAGCCGGTCGAGGCTGAAATCCTCCACGGTGAAACTGGCGACAAGCGTGCCGTAGGCCAGGGCCTCTTTCAAGGTCTTCGGATCGAAGCTGTTTTTCTCGGCGAGATAGCCCATCATGCCGCCGGCGAAGCTGTCGCCCGCCCCGGTCGGATCGACGACCTTTTCCGTGGGAAACGCGGGCAGCACGTAGGTCTCGAATTCGCTGAAGAACATCGCCCCGTGCTCGCCTTTCTTGATGACCACGAAGCGCGGGCCTAAGGCGCGGATGGCGTGGCCGGCCTGGACGAGATTGTCGATGCCCGTCAGCAGTTTCGCTTCGCTGTCGTTCAAGACCAGGCCGTCCACCTTTTTCAAGAGCGCGCGCAGTTCCGCCGGCTCGTTCTTGATGTAGAAATCCATCGTGTCGGCCACCACCAGCGACGCCCCGCGGCATTGCTCCATGACCTGCATCTGCAATTTCGGCGAGCCGTTGGCCAAAAACAGGAATTTGCAACGGCGATAGCTTTCCGGCAGATCGGGCTGGAAATCGGCGAGTACGTTAAGTTGCAATTCGAGCGTCTCGCGGTCGTTCATGTTGGGCAGGTATTTTCCTTTCCAATAGAACGTCTTCCCGCCCTCGACGACTTGCAGGCCGGCGGTGTCGATGTTCCGCGACTTGAGTAGCGCGACGTGCTCGGGCGGAAAGTCCTCGCCCACCACGCCCGCCAATCGAACGGACGTAAAAAAGCTCGCGGCGTAGGAAAAATACGCCGCCGATCCGCCCAAAATGCGGTCGCGTTTCTGAGTGGGAGTTTCGACGCTATCCAGCGCCACGGAACCGACGACGACGAGGGGCATGTTTATTTCCTGTGAAAATGTGGTTTGAAAGCATTACTCGTTCCCACGCTCCGCGTGGGAACGCAATTCCAGACGCTCCGCGTCGATGGAACCGCCAATCAATTCGTCATCCTGAGATTTTTTACATCCAATCCGTTCGAATTGTCAAGAGAGCCGATAATCCCGCGTAGTTCCGCGCGCTGGAATATCGCCAATGCGTCGGAGCTTCGACATAGCCCCTTTCTACCGGATTGTTGTGCATGTATTCCAGTTTCTGCCACATCATCGCATCGTCCTGAATCATCTGCGGATGGCTCCCCTCCTGCCAGACTTGATGATCTCGGTCGGTTTTATGCTTCGCCTTGAGATAATGCAATTGCCGCAATAGAACATTGACGTTTCTGGCAGTCAGGAATTTGATTATTTCAAGGGCCGTATAGGATTTGAATCGAGTCATTTGGTCGCCGATGTCGGGAGAGGAAGCAATGAAATGCAGATGGTTTTCCAAAATGACGTAACCGAAGATATCCAGTCCACGATTTATTTGCAGGTATTTCCAGCTATCGATTATTATCTGCACCGTTTCGGGTCGGGTGAAAATCGGTGTCCAACCAACGGTGGTGCATGTGAGGAAGTAGGGATGTGTAGTTTCAAAGATTTTATAGCGAGTTCGGGTCATCCGTATATTCCTTCGACGCGGAGCGAGGTAACGAGTAGAAGTCAGGATGCTCGGTCTCGTAAATTTTGTAACGCGTTCAGGTCATTTTGAGATTCCTTAGACGCGGAGCGTCGGGGAATTGCGTTCCCACGCGGAGCGTGGGAACGAGTAATTGATCCCTCGTTCCATCTCCCGCCCCTCACCCCTCGCCCCCCGCCCCTCTCCCCTCGATCTTCGCCCACGTATCCTTGAGCGTCACCGTGCGGTTGAAAATCGGCTTGCCGGGCTGGGAGTCCTTATCGACGGAAAAATAACCGAGGCGCTCGAATTGGCATTTGTCGTTGATCTTGGCGGATGCGAGGCTCGGCTCGACTTTCGCCGCGGGGATGATTTCCAGCGATTTCGGATTCAAGTTCACGCGGTAATCCTGGCCGTCGGGTACGTCGCCGGGATCGGGCTTGGTGAAGAGATTGTCATAGACGCGCACCTCCGCATCGACCGCCTTGGCCGCCGAAACCCAATGGATCGTCCCCTTCACCTTGCGTCCGTCGGGCGTGTTGCCGCCGCGGGTCGCCGGATCGTAGGTGCAATGCACTTCGACCACCGCGCCCGTCGCCGGATCTTTCACGCAGCCGGTGCAAGTAACCAGGTATCCGTAGCGCAGCCGCACTTCCTGGCCCGGCGTGAGACGATGATACTTCTTGGGCGCTTCCTCGCGAAAGTCGTCCTCTTCGATGTACAAAACCTTCGAGAACGGCACCAACCGCGTGCCCGCCGCGGCGTCTTCGGGATTATTGATCGCCTCCATTTCCTCGATTTGGCCATCGGGATAGTTGTCGATCACGAGCTTTACGGGCTTCAGGACCGCCATCACTCGTGGGGCGCGCTTGTTCAAATCCTCCCGCAGGCAGTGCTCCAAAAGCGCGATATCCACCACGCTATCGACCTTCGAGACGCCGATCCGCTTGCAAAAATTCCTGATCGCCTCGGGCGTGTAGCCGCGGCGTCGCAGGCCGCAGATCGTCGGCATCCGCGGATCGTCCCAACCGGCCACGTGGCCGTCCCGCACCAGTTCCAACAGCCGCCGCTTGCTCATCATCGTGTAAGTCAGGTTGAGCCGGGCGAACTCGATCTGTCGCGGCGCGAAAATGCCCAACTCCTGGATGTACCAATCGTAGAGCGGTCGATGGTTCTCGAACTCCAGCGTGCAAATCGAATGCGTGATCCGCTCGAGCGAGTCGGACTGGCCGTGAGTGAAGTCGTACATCGGATAGATGCACCACTTGTCGCCCGTTCGATGGTGCTCGGCATGCAGGATGCGGTACATCACCGGGTCGCGCATGTTGAGGTTCGGCGAGGCCATGTCGATCTTCGCCCGCAGCGTGCGCGTGCCGTCGGGAAATTCGCCGGCTTTCATGCGCGTGAAGAGATCGAGATTTTCCTCGACCTTTCGGTCGCGGTAGGGGCTGTTCTTGCCCGGCTCGGTGAGCGTGCCGCGAAATTGCCGCGTTTGTTCGGCCGACAGATCGCAAACGTACGCCTTGCCGGCCTCGATCATCTGCACGGCCCAATCGTAAAGCTGGTCGAAGTAATCGGAGGCGTAGAACAGCCGGTCTTCCCAATCGAAGCCCAGCCAGCGGACGTCCTCCATGATCGAATCGACGTACTCGACCTCTTCCTTGCACGGGTTGGTGTCGTCGAACCGCAGGTTGCACAGTCCGCCGTACTCCTGAGCGATGCCGAAATTCAGGCAGATCGACTTGGCGTGCCCGATGTGCAGGTAGCCGTTCGGCTCCGGCGGGAACCGCGTATGCACCCGGCCGTTATGCTTGCCGGCGCGGTTGTCCTCGTTGATGATTTCGCGGATGAAGTCGGTGGAGACGGGCGTGTTTTCGGTGGTCATATTAAATTGATTTCCTTCCTGCTCTATATCGTCGAAGCCAGGGAATATCGTATTTTAGTGATTTTGGGTAATCGTGCAATCCTGAAAATAACTCTTACGGAGGGTGCGGCCAGTCGCATTTATTGCTCAACTTGACATTATGTCATTTTGATCGCCATAATTAGAATGAAAAGCAAGCGGTTCCAATGCAAGGCAATTTGCCGCATTGTGGGATTTGCATCACGCGAAGTTTCAGACACTCGGAAAAGTATTTTCGGCAGAGAGAAATTCAATGTCAGAAATCCTTACTTCGCGCGATTTCCAGCGGGCTTCCGAGCAGCGTTTTACAGTTGCCGAATTTTTATTGGAACAAAGAGATTATTCGCTCGATGCGTTTTACCTTGCCGGTTATTCGGTGGAATGTATTCTCAAAGCATTGGTGATGTACAGGACGCCGGAAATGAATCGCAAAGCAGCATTTCAACGGCTCAAGGGCGGCGCGAAGATGCATTATCCGGAACACCTGAAGGAAGAACTAAAAAATCTCGGGCATCCGATCCCAAACGAGATCGTAAAAGGTTTTCGACGTTTCGGTTGGTCAACCGATCTGCGTTACGAACACGGTCATTGGCCGGTCGGCGAAGTGCGAGGTTACTTAAAGGTTGCAAAAAAGACTATCGATTGGGTGAAGGGAGAAATGGTATGAGCACGCTGAATGCCACGAACTCGGAATGGGAAGCAAAAAGAACCTCCGAAACGCGACATGCCGAAGAGATTATGCGCAGGCACTTCGAATCGGCGGATGCATATCGCTATAATTCCGCATCGGTAAGGGTGCGAATCATCGATCCTCGATTCAAAGGACTCTCTCGGGAAGAGCGCGACGATTTGGTCGAACCCATCCTGGAATTACTGCCCGAAGATACGCAATCCGACATCATGAATCTCGTGTTGCTATACCCGGGCGAAGAAGGAGAATCGTTCAGGGCGAATATGATGAACGCGGAATTCGAACATCCGCTGGAGTCGATGCTGTAATCGACACTTTTTCGTTTCACCGCAAACCGAGTACCATTTATCTGATTTTCGGAGACAATTCATGGACGAGCCTTTGATGTGGATGGTAAGAGCAGGAGAAGGCGGATATCTTTTTGACGATTTCAAGAACGGCAATTACGTTGCGATCGGTTGGAAGAAAATCGGCGATTTGTCGCAAGTTGATTCTCAGGAAGAGATCAAGAAAATATACAAAAACAATTGGCCTGACGAAAATCCGTCGAAAGTTGGCAATGACGTCGCGATGATATTCAAGTTCCGTGCGATACTCAAACCGGAACACAAGGTAATCATCTACAATCCCAATGCGAGGGAATATCTTGTCGGCACGATCAAAGGCGAATATTGCTATGCACCTGATCAAGAGTATCCTCATACTCGAAAGGTTGAATGGTTAGGTCCCATCGAGCGCGATTCGTTGAAAGTCGCCTCAAAAAATTCTCTCGGCAGTTTACTTGCGCTGTTTCAGATAAATGACGATACCGTGGAAAATGTATTGAATGTCCTGCAAGGAATAGAATCCGAAGAGACCGAACCGTCTGGCGAAAAAAAGGAGTTCGAGCAATTAAAAGAGGACACAATCAGCAGAGCGCATGAGTTAATCAAGGACAATATCTTGAAGCTGAGCCCGGACGATTTAGAACAACTGGTTGCAGCAATACTTCGAGCCATGGGATACAAGGCGCGAGTCACGCCGAAAGGCCCCGATCGGGGCGTTGATGTCATTGCCTCACCCGATGGCCTTGGATTAGAAGAGCCTCGCATAAAAGCAGAAGTTAAGCATCGGCCAAAGAGCCAAATGGGCTCTCAGGAAGTCCGCGGTTTCCTTGGTGGAATGCGCCAAGGGGATCGTGCGCTCTTTGTCAGCACCGGCGGCTTTACGAAGGATGCACACTATGAGGCTGACCGCTCAAACCATCCGCTTACTTTATTGAACCTTGACGATCTTGCATTGCTTATCGTGAATCATTATGAAAACTTCGGTATGGAAGGAAAAGTTTTCATCCCTTTAACTCGTTTGTACTGGCCTGCCGAGTAATATTTCTCACAAGGCTGAAGATTTAAATCATCCAAGCGTCCGCTCAATCCTCTTCAAACACGCCGCTTTCCCGATAATCGCCAGGGTATCGAAGAGGCCGAGACCGAAGGATTCGCCGGTGACGGCGACGCGCATCGCGTGGATGATTTGGTTGGTTTTGATGTTCTCCATCACCGTGAAATCGTGCATCAGCTATTCGAGCGCGGGCGAGTCGAACGGCTCGGTAGCGGCCAAGCGGTCACAGAACTTTCTCGGCAACTCCGCGCCGTCGCCCTGGTGATGATGCTTTCCGAGGGCTTTTCGTCGTACGGAAAGCGATCGTCGGCGAGGAGGAATTCGTCGAACGCGAGGATATCGCCCGCCACTTTGATGCGATCGCCCGCCGCGAAAAGCAAGGGCAAATCGTTTCGCCTGGCATCGGTACTCCTCCACGTGCGAATGCCACTCATCAACCTCCTGGCTTATGCCCACCGATCGAGAATCAGCGCCACCCTCGCACACCGCGACCGCTGGTCGCGGCTTTGCATTCGCACACGGCGACCACTGGTCGCGGCGTTAGGATTCGCCGGTTTCCGCGCGGCTGACTTGGGCTTCCATCACTTTTTGGCGGCGGATTTTGCGGACCACCACGCGGACGCCGCGATGTTGGATTTCCTCGCCGCCGTTCACGCCGTGGCCGAGATGGCCCATGATCCATTCGCTCAAGGTGGCGGCGCCGCCGGATGGCGGATCGGCGGCGAGGTCGAAGCCGGTCAACTCCCGCAGGCGCGGCAGGCCGATGCCGCCGCCGACGATCCACGACTTGCCCGACGGCGTCACGTGGGCGGGCAGGCGGTCGTACTCGTCCTCGATCTCGCCCACCAGTTCTTCGAGGATGTCCTCCATCGTGATCATGCCCACCACTTTTTTCTCGGCATCGACGACCAGTGCGATGTGCGTGTGTTCGCGGATCATCCGCTCCAGGCACGCGGGAATGGGGAGCGCGTCGGGCAACTGCGGGAAGGGCCGCAAGATCGAAAGCAAAGTCGGCGCTTCGCCCCGCGTAAGGTGCATGATCGCCAGCAAGTCCTTCAGGTTGATGTAGCCGATGATCGACTGCGGATCGTCCTTCCGCCCGGCCACCGGGAATCGCGTGTGCATGTCGAGATGCACGGCGATCAGGCATTCGGCCAGCGAGAGCTTCGCGTCCAACATGCTGATGTACTCGGCGGGGAGCATGATCTCGCGGATCGGCCGGCCGGAAAGCTTCGCCGCGCGGAGGATGATCGTTTCCTCGCGCTCGCCGATGAGCCGCGACGCCCGCGCCAACGAGACGCTCGCCCGCAGGCTTTGCAGTTCGGCCGCTTCGTGGGCGTGCGGATTGGCCTCGCGGCGCTTGCCCAGTTCGCTCAGCCGCATGATGCCGTGGACGGCCGATTCGAGGAGCCAGATCGCCGGCCAAACGCTGAAGGTGAACCAGCGCATGCCCGGCGAGAGCCGCAGGCAAACCAGTTCCTTGTTGCGGAAGGCGAAGACTTTGGGAACCAATTCGCCGAAGACGATGGTGAAGACGGTGATGGGAATCACGACCACGGCGATCGCCAGCCATTGCGAGAGCAGGTTCGACAGCCCCAGGCCTTGGTGGAAGAAGGGGCGCAACGATTGTTCGGCCCCCACGCCGCCGGTGGCCGCGGCGATCGCGCCCAACAGCGTGATGCCCAACTGCACGGTGGCCAGGCTGGCCTCGAAATTTTCCTTCATGTAGAGGGCCGCCCGCGCGCCGGCGGCGTTTTCCTTGACCAGCACTTGCAGCCGCACGATGCTCACCGAAGCCAGCGCGATCTCATAAGCCGCGAAAAGCCCGTTGAGGCCGATCATCGCCAGAATGACGAGCAATTCCCAAGTATGCACGAAATCATCCCCATTTATTTTTGAAATTCTTGATAAACATCATTCAACAAAGGCAGATATACCTTTTCGACGCGCTTGGCGATTTTCTTGGCAAGCGATTTCTGGTAAAGATGGGAGGTCATATTTCTGTCGTGCAGCATTTCGAGCCAATGTTCTTCATCCGCGGAACGGATAAGTTGGAGTTGCATGGCCGCCAGCAGCGCCTCGCGCGGGCTGTGTGTCGGGAGGCCTTCGAACGAGGCGATTCTTTGGCACGTTTTCCAGCATTGCTCGAAGGTAAATTCGAAGGCTTGAATCACTCCGGCCCGATCGCGGTCATTTTCCTGCGGCAGAGATACGAACTCCTGCAATTTAGCCAGGGCCTTGCCGAAGTTTTTGGATATCGTATGCTTGCTCATAGACGACGATTCCTTCCGTTCGAATGCTTTTTCGGAGTTCCGCCGATGCGTCGGCCCACGCGATGATATCCGTAGATAGGAGCGTGACGGCTCCATCGCTCACTTCCGCCAAAAATCGAAGCCATTTTTTCCTCTGGGAGGCGGGGAAATCGAAGGCTAAATCGTAATCGGAAGCGGATTGGGCGTCGCCGCGCGCCCGCGAACCGAAAAGTATGATTCGCCGAGGAGCCACCCGCTCGATTCCCAGCTCGATCAGCCGTTTTATGCTTGGTGGGTATTGAGCTACCACGAAAACCTTTCTTTCTCGAATAGAGGATAGGTTTCCAATCCGTTCTACGAATCGGATGCAAACCGCGAGGAACGATACCGTTGCTCGATTTCCTCGTTCATCCATTATAACATCATCTATTCCACGGCGAAAGCTTCCAAGCCGTTCGGCGAAGAGACGACGAGCGCCGGCTTGCCGCCGATCTCGACGGCGGCGAGGCCCTGCAAAATCGCCCCGTAATTGAAGGCGTCCAACGCCGCGCCGTCGGCGTCGAGGACGTGGATCGAGCCGTCGGGACAGGGGAAAATCCATTGTCCCGCTCCGCCGCGGAAGAGGCGGCCGGCGACGATCGGCTCGATGGGCCGCATGGGCGGTTCACTCGGCAGTTTGTAGCGCCACAATTCCCGGCCGCCCAGGTCGAAGCCCAGAGCCAGGAGTTCGCCCCGGCCGGTAACGCCCAGCGCGCACCACAAGGGATTTCCGTCGCCGGCCAGATCGGCGCCCAGAATGCTGCGCAAGCTCGCGTTGCCGATTTTGAAATTCCCCTGCCCCTTGCCTTGGGCGTCGAGCACGAAGAGCGAGGTGTCCTGCTCGGTGAGGATGTTCATGCAGATCAGCTCGCGGCGGCCGAATTTATTGTCGGCCGGTCCGGCGGCCATCCGCGCGACGTTCGCCAGCGAGCGGTTTCCCCAGAGCCGCTTGCCGTCGAGGCCGACGCAATGCACGCCGACCACGCCCCAGAAGCCGACGTAGATTTCCGCCGCGCCGTCGCCGTCGAGATCGAACAACTCGACGTCGGCGATGCCGCCGTGCGGATTCTTCAGGGCATCCGCCGGGTAACTCAGGCTTTGCTGGTCTTGAAGATTGAACAGATGCAAGCGCTGTCCGCCGGCAAACGTCGCCACGTAGGTCTTTCCCGCGCGCGTGGTGAAGGCGCGCAGATTCGCCGCCAACTCGCCGCCCGCCAAATCGAGTTGATGCACCGCGGCGACCTTGCCGTCCAGGCCCACTTCGGCCACCTGGTTCGGCGGGCTAATCACCAAGAGCCGCGGCGGTTTTTTCGGCTCGCCGATGACGAGAATGTTGCCGGGGTCCTTGAGTTCGGCGCATTTCCAGAGCGGGCGGAGCTTGAAGGTCTTTGGCTCGGTGCGGTCGGCGATTTTCGCCTGCGGCGCGGCCTGCGCCTCGCCGCTCGTATAGGATTCCACCGCCTGCTCGTATTCCTGGAGTTCTTTCCGGTAACGCTCGGCGGCCTCGCCCGCGAGCGATTGGCCGGCGAGCAGGCGTTCGATGCGCTGCCGCAAGGTCGCCGACAGATTGCCGTCGGCCACCAGTTCGTAATCCTGGACGGCGCCGTCCGTTCCGAGGAGAAACGCCACGTCGAAGTATTTGTAGTCCGGCGTGCTTTTTTCCAGGTCGCGATAGATCGGAAAATGCAGGTTCATCGATTGCCGCAGTTCGTCCATCGCCTTTCGATCGAATTCCTCGCCGTCGAGGCAGACCGCGAAGACGGCCACGTTTTTATCGTTTTTGAAGGCTTCGCTCAGCTTTTCCCAGTCGGGCAAGCTCCGCGCGTAATCGCCCTGCTGCGGCGACCAGAAGAGGATCGCGGCGACTTTTCCGGCGAGCGATTCCGGCGTAACGCTCTGCCCGGCGTCGTCGGCGAATTTGAAGGCCGGCGTTTTCTTGCCGACCAATCGGCCGGGATGCGGCGGCACGAAGTGCTTCAGCACCTGCACTTCCCCGCCTTGCGGAACTTCGAATTCGAAGGCCGCCGGCTGGACCGGCCGATCGAGTTCCGCGCCCGCGAACTCGGCGACGAGCGAGCTGCTTTCGACCTCGCCGCCCAATTCCTGGGCCAAAATGGACCGCATCGATTCGGTCGAAAGCGACATCCGCCGCAGGACGAACGATTCCCGGTCGATCCAGAAGACCACCGCGCCTTCGGGTCGGGGAATTCGCACGCGGAAGCACGGCCGGCCCTCGACCTCGCCCGGCTCGGAAAGCAGCGGCTCCTCGGCGCCGGCGAGCAGGAATTCCAGGGCCTTGTCTTCGAGCAGCAACAAGGGTTGCGGCGGCGCGCCGGCCGGCCCACCCATCGAAACCTTCTGCATGAGGAACGGATCGCCGTAGATGTTTTTCGAGTCCAGTTTTTCGGGGGCGTCTTTTTCGACGATCTGCCCCGGCATCTCGGTGATGAAGGCGTGATATTTCCGCCCGTCGCTCCGCATGCGAACGGTGTAAACGTCCAGATGAATCTTGTTCGGCCGTACGAAGGCCGCGGCGAAATCGTGCTTTTCGTCGAGCTTCTTTTCGCCGCTCTGGGCGATGAGCCGCACGAAGCCGTTGTCCTGATAGGTTTTCGCCTTGCGGTAAGCGGCGGCCATCGCTTCCAACACGCCGCGGCCGGTGCCGAGCTTGTTGGCCGATGCTTTCGCGGCTTGCGCGCCCGTTTGCGAATCCTTCGCGTCCGCCGATTTTCCGGCGTCCGATTTCGGCGAATCGCCCGATTTCGAGCACCCGGCGAGCATCATCGGCGGAGCAACGGAAAACGAGAAAAGCAGCGTCCACGAAAGCAATCCTTGCCGTCGAAACAACCGTAACATAAGCGATTCCTTTTTAATTGAGTTGATATGTCCGTTCCGGGTAGATTATTCGCTAACTTCGGCTTTACGTAAAGCTCGACTTCTTGACCAAGTTGATTTCCGAGATCATAATGACGTTACAGAGAGTTGCCTTTTTCGCCCAGCTTTCCCCGTTTAGCCGTACTCGCCCCCCAATCCTAATTCCATGTTCGACCTTGCCGCGCGAATCGCCGATAATCTGCGTCGCGTGCGGGAGCATATCGGCGCGGCCGCCGCGCGGTCGGGCCGACGGGGTGAAGATATTGTGCTTGTAGCGGTGTCGAAATACGTCGGCCCGGCCGAAATTCGAGCATTGGTCGCCGCCGGTTGCACCACGCTGGGCGAAAGCCGGCCGCAACTGCTTTGGGAGCGGGCCGAGGCGCTGGCCGATCTGCCCATCCGCTGGCATCTCGTCGGCCATTTGCAGCGCAACAAAATCCGCCGCACCCTGCCGCTGGCGGCCATGATCCATTCGGTCGATAGCCTGCGGTTGGCCGAAGCCCTCGATCAATCCGCCGGCGAACTATTGCCCGATCGCCGCCTGCCGATCTTGCTGGAAGTGAACGCTTCGGGCGAAACGGCCAAAGGCGGCTTCGCGGCGGACGACCTCGAACCGCTCTTGCCGCGGTTGGCGGAACTTCAGCGACTGGAAATTCGCGGGCTGATGTGCATGGCGGCCTTGGAAGGCGGCCTCGACGTCGCCCGGCGAAATTTCGCCGATCTCCGTCTGCTCCGCGACCGCCTCCGCGAAAACCTCCCCGAAAATATCCGCCTCGACGAACTCTCGATGGGCATGAGCGGCGATTATGAAGTAGCCATCGAGGAAGGCGCCACCATCGTCCGCGTCGGCTCGGCGCTGTTCGAAGGAATTTGAGAAATGACGCCCTTCTTCGAAACCGTTACCGATCTTGCCGCCGGCGCGGAAACGCTTAAGCGGCGACGGTATGGAATCATCGAAATGGCGGAGGGCCGCTTCCGGGCCGTCCACCTGCGGCCGTTCCCGAAGGTCGTCTCCGCGCCGGGCATCCTGCTCTTCGGCAACTCCTACCATCGCTATTTTCCCGGCGATCGGCTCTGGCTCTATTACAACCAACCCTTGCGGTTCCCGAAGTTTTTGACGCTGAAATACGTGGTCTCGGGGCGGGAAACTTCTTTCGCTTCGCTCGCCCGCGCACTCGACGTGCTCGACGAAATCGCCCGCCTCAAACGCAGCGACGCCCTGCTATGCGACGTGGGCAACTGGCGGATCGGCACGAAAGTGCTCGCCCGCTGGGACTGGACGCCCCATTGCCCCAGCCGCTGGCATCGGCATTACATCAAACGCTTCTACGGCGAATATCCGCCACGGGCGAAATGGCTCGAAAAACCGTAATCGACGGGGCACGATCCCCTGCAAATCCCGGGAGAACCGCCGAGTTGCAAAATCAGGAGGCCGGACATTCCCGGCTTCCGCGAACCGCGACCAATGGTCGCGGCTTTCCATCATGTTGGTCGCGGCTTTCCAACATGTCCTCCCGTGCTTGCATCTTCTTGCTTTCTCGATTACAATATACCTTTGTATATATTTCTCGGTAGCCGGAATCCTCCCATGCCGCCCCCGTTCCAAGCCAATTTGCAGCGTCTGATGGCCGCCGCCGGCTTCTCGATGCACGACGTCGCCGCGCGGTCGGGCGTGGACGAACGGACAATCCGCGGACTCTTGGCCGGCAACAAACCGCACGCGCGGACGCTGCATCGACTGGCCGAGGGCTTGGGCGTTTCGGCCGACGAATTCTTCGTCGATCCCGCCCAATTGCTCTACCGCCGCTTCGATCGGGCGACCAATCCGCTCGTTGAAGAAATCTTGGAGAGCCAACCCGAGTTCTTCGAAAACTGGACCGAAGCCGATTTCGACGAACTTCACAGCCGCTTCGGCGCCGGCGGCCCCCTCACCCGCGAGGGGGTGCTGGAATCGGTCCGCCGCATGAACCGCAAACGGGAAACGCTCGATAAACTCAATCTGCTCCTCGAAACCGGCGAGGCCGGCGTTTTGGGGGGGATCATCGACCTGTTTTATGAAAAAATCAGGGTACGGAAAGGGAAAAAATAAAAACCGCCGAACCCTCTCCTTCGCGGCCGCGTAGGAAGGAGTGTGAGATGCATTGACCGCCTCCACAGTGTTTCTCCCTGCAAAGTTGTGCGGTTGCGAAAAAATGGGACTGGCTCCGAACCACGTTGTTGAAAATCCGCCTAATAACGGGTGTCGTGAGGTGCCTGTCCCAATTTTTTCGCAACCTTGCGTGCGTGACCCTCCATTTAATAAGTGTGCAAAGAAGTTGTCGAATCCGCGAAATCTTAGGCAGGTCGTTCCCCCGACCAAATCCTCCAGGGATTAGCCCTTTTTTCGCGGTAGCAGGGCCTGGTTGGTTGCTTCCGTCCAACCAGGCCCTCCTTTTTTCTTGAAGCTTCGGGAAGGGACTTCTGCCCCCGAAAATGAAAATCGCGTAAGCGTTTACGCCCCGGTCGGGGACTGGTCCATTTTTCGGCGGGATAGCGTATTTTGCGGACACACGATAGGCCGAAAACATGGACCTGTCCCCTTCCCGCGGCGCGAAGGGGACAGTCCCATTTTCGCGGCGATTGAGCATTTTTACGGCACCATCCTCTTTTGCGCCGCGAAAATCGGGACAGTCCCCTGTGAACGGTTACAAAATCGCCTTCTTGGATGTTGTACCGAGGGGCGGGAGCGTTAGCGGCGGGATCAAGGACGGCCCGGCTCGCGGCTAACCGGTATTTGCATATCCCGGAGATATCGCTGCCGCAGTTTAACGGGGGGTAAATCCACATTAGTCATAAAAGCGATTTGTAGAAGCGGCATCTTGCCGCTTTTGCCTAAAATGCGGCAAGATGCCGCATCTACAATGTTTATGAATAATCCCGGTAAAGATAATCTTCCCAAAATCAACTTCCCTCCCCCCTTGTGAGATCGCGTTTTTCTACGCTATAATTTATCCAGGCTGAGCGTGTTATCCAACCGTTAAATTCAAACTTTAGCGAGGTAATCCGATGACAACGAAATCGGAAACGGATCCCATTCTGCACATCGGCCAAACGGCCGGTATCGTCTGGCAGCGATTATCGGAGAACGGCCCGATGAGCGCGGCCAAAGTTATCAAGGTGGTCGGCGAGCCTCGCGATGCCGTCATGCTTGCCCTGGGTTGGCTGGCCCGTGAGGATAAGTTGGCGATCGAGGAGGGCCGCACCAGGATTATTTCACTGAAACCGTAGGCCGGATATCTCACCACGGAGACACGGTGGTCGCGGAAAATTCGCAATAGAGTTGGAAATATCGCAAGGATTCAAAACATCAATTTCAAAGATTATGTCGAAATTTTCCTTGCGAAAAAATCCTTCTTCTCCGCGTCTCCGTGTTGTCATATTTCGAGAAATGCGGAGCCGCTTGGAAATGCGCAAATAAAAACCGGCGGCAATCGACCGCCGGATCTCGCTTGAGGCATGGCTCCGATGATTCGGTAAAAGCGAATCGGGATCGCTATTTCGCCGCTTTTTTCTCGGGTTTTTCCGCCGGCTTGGCAGTTTCCGCCGGTTTTTCCTCTTTGGCCCGCTTGGCCTTGGCGGCGTCCGCGGCGTCGGCGATTTTCTTCTTTTGTTCGGCGGTGAGAACGGCGGTGATTTTTTCGTTCATCTCCTTGTTTAACGCCTCCAATTGCGTTTTCAGGGCGTCGATCTTGGGCTTGTATGCTTCTTGAATCTTATAGATTTCGTCGCGCTGCTTTTCGGTAACGACATCGGCGTAATAATTCGGCAGACGACTCTTGCGGATCTTTTTGACCACCCGGCCGGCAGCCTGGCCATCCGCCGCCAGGACGGAAGGAGTTGCCGCCAAAAGCGTTAACGAGCCGGCGCAAAGCGCAATCCCGAGAACCGATCGCGAAATTTTGCCATGAAACATCGTACGACCTCCTCAAAACGGTGAAACGGCTGGTGAGTGAAAGGTAAAGCCCGCCTGCCGAGCGAGATATTGAAACTAATCCCGAAAAGTCCCGCAAGGCAAGCGAAACCTACAACTTGAAATCGGAATTCAATGATATCGATCGGCCGCAAGGCCGGTGGCGTCGTTTACGCTTCAAAGGAAAAAAGCTTTTTTTCGCAGGTTCTCATTGACGGCGGCAACTCTACCCATGTATGACGATTTTACAGGATAACATATCTCAACCCAAAGAAAAGTGCCGGAAGATGAAAAATTGGGCTTGGCTCAAAAGTCGGACAGGTTTCCCACCTGTCCTTTGACGCAGATTAATGTCCCGCGTAAATCTAATGACAGGTTGGAAACCTGTCCTACGAATGACCGGGCTTTCGACCCGTGCCAAAATTGCCCAGATTCAAGGTTCCCGGCATACCCATCTTATGGTATTTGCGGATAGCCGAAAGTACGTTGCATTTTGCATGTCAAACTTGTTCCAAAGGCCGCATTTTATCGCGCGGAAAAAGCTGCATTACGGGAAGAATCGTTGGAATCATTTCGTTCGCAAAAGGAAATTGAGAGAGTGCCCCTTGCCAAGCGTAATTTCCCGCCGTACTCTACAAAGAAGTGCAATGTTTGAAAAACCTTGCATTTTGCAGCACTATTTTCGTGAACAATTTACCTCCCCACAAATGTCAATTGGAAAGGAATTTTCCGCATGAGAGCAATCCTCCCACGCACCATTCTCGGGCTGACGATCGCGAGTCTCGCGCTCGCCGTGCCTTCCTTAGCGCAAACGCTTCTTCCGCCGGGCGGGGCGGGCGATAGCACGGCGAAGAAACCGCCGCAGATGCAGGAAATCGACGACGCCATTAGCTTCTTCAAGAACGGCGATCTCGAGAACGCTGAGAAAAAGTTCGAAGAAGCCGTCGCGAAAAATCCGGACCTTCCGCCGGCTCCCTTGTTGATGGCCCAGTTGTGCTCGCAAGCCCAGCAGGGCCAATTGGTGTTGATGTATTTGGAAAAGGCCGTGCAAAAGAGTCCCGAGGATCCCG
The DNA here is from genome assembly GCA_020846145.1 of Pirellulales bacterium. Lineage (GTDB taxonomy): Bacteria > Planctomycetota > Planctomycetia > Pirellulales > Thermoguttaceae > JADLEL01. Next base: position 59,111 of record JADLEL010000170.1, read on the forward strand.
AGGCTTACCTGCAGTTGGGCGAGATCGATCTCAATCAGCGCCGCGTCGCCGGCGCCGACTTGCTCTTCATGAAGGCCGCCGAACTGCTGAAAAAATTCAATAAAAGCGCCGAGCGGAAAAACGCGATGATGCCCCGCGCGTCCAGCGACCAGGCGGCGGTCTCCGAACTTCGGGAAGATTGGCCGACGGCGCAACAGCGGCTGGAAGAATGCCTGAAACTCGATCCCAAGAATGCCATCGTGATGCAGCGCGTCGCCCGGTCGCTGTTTCAACAGAAGAAGGCCCAGGAAGCGTTCGAAAAACTCAAGCAGGCCAAGCAAGCCGACGACAAGGTGCTCACTCCCGAACTGATCCTGGCGAAACTCTATTTGGGATTCAACGATCCGACCAACGCGAAAAAATGGACCGCGGAAGGATTGAAGAACGCCTCCAAGGACCTCTCCACGCGCTTGGAAGCCGCCCGGATTTACGTGCAGACGGGCCAGCAGGGCGACCTCGACGAGGCGAAAACCCAAGCCGCCAAAGCCTTGGAACTCGACAGCAAATCGCTGGACGCGCTGATGCTGCGGGGCGTGATCGGCCTTTTCCAGAAGGATTATGCCGGCGCGGTGTCGTACTTCGAACAGGCGGCCATGATGTCGCCCAGCGCCTTCCCCGCGACCAATAACTTGGCGCTGGCCCTGGTCGAACTCAAAGACGAGTCGAAGAAAAAACGCGCGCTGGAATACGCCGTCGAGAACGTCAGAAAAATCCAAGGCACCCAAAATCAGCAAAACGCCCAGAACGTGGCGGAAGCCCTCTCGACTTTAGGTTGGGTGCTCTATCGGATCGATCCCGTGAAAAACCTCGACGAAGCCGACAAACAGTTGCGCCAGGCCGTCGGCACCAACGCGTACAATCCCGACACCCTGTACTACGCCGCGGTGGTCGGGTTGGCCAACAAGCGGTCCGAAGAAGCCAAGCGATTTTTGAATCAGGCCTTGAAAACCACCGCGCCTTGGACGATGAAGACCGAGGCCAAATCGCTGCTCGAACAACTGAACAAGAATTAGTTTTCCCGTCCGCGAACCGCAATGCGGGGCGGCCGATGAAGCCGCCCCGGTTCGCTTTCTTGGCGCGGTAAACGATCATCAGGCGTCGAAACATAGCATTCAACCTCGTGGTGCAGGCGTCTCGCCCGCATCTATCCGCGCAGGCGAGACGCCTGCGCCACAAAGCTCGACAACGCTCATGAAACTCGGCATCGGTTTCTATCGGCACATGCTGAAGGACGAAAATTTCCGCTTCGCCCGGCAATGCGGCTGCACGCACGTGGTGGCGCATCTGGTCGATTATTTCCAGGGCGGGCAATTGCACGGAACCGACGAAACCCGCACCTGGGGCGTTACCCGCAACGAAGGCAAGCTCTGGACCGAAGACGAGCTTCGCGATCTGAAGCAGGCCATCAACCGGAGCGGATTGGAACTGGAGGCCATCGAGAATTTCGATCCCGCCTTTTGGTACGACGTGCTGCTGGACGGACCGAAGAAAAAGCGGCAACTCGAAGACCTCAAAACGCTCGTCCGCCGCCTGGGCAAGGTCGGCATTCCCACGATGGGCTATAACTTTTCGATCGCCGGCGTGTGGGGGCACGTTACCGGAAATTGGGCGCGCGGCGGTGCCGCGTCGGTGGCCTTCCTGGGCGACGACGGACCGCGGCAAACTCCCATCCCGCGCGGGCAGGTGTGGAATATGGTCTATGATCCCGACGCATCGCCGGGCTTATTGCCGCCGATTACCCACGAGCAACTTTGGCAGCGGCTGGGCGAGTTTCTGGAAAATCTCGTGCCCGTGGCCGAGGAGGCCGGCGTGCGGCTGGCCGCGCACCCCGACGATCCGCCCCTGCCCACGCTCCGCGGCACGCCGCGATTGGTCTTCCATCCCGACTATTACCAAAAGTTGTTGGATATCGTGCCCAGCCGCGCGAACGCCTTGGAATTTTGCCTGGGCACACTGCAGGAAATGACCGAAGGCGATGTTTATGAGGCCCTCGACCGCTACAGCCGGCAAAATGCCCTGGCTTACGTGCATTTCCGCAACGTCAAAGGCAAGGTGCCCCGCTATTACGAAGTCTTCGTGGATGAAGGCGACCTGGATATGCACCGGGTGCTGAAAATCTTGCACAAGAACGGCTACGACGGCGTGCTGATTCCCGATCACACGCCCTCTCTCGATTGCGCCGCACCCTGGCACGCCGGCATGGCCTTCGCTTTAGGGTATATGCGCGCGGCGATCCAAAGCCTGGAATAATGCCTGAAACGGGGCGGATCGAGAATCATATCGGCTGATTCGGAAAGCGAACGCAGTAGGGGGATTCCCCAACTGTGCGATCCACTTCATCGCGTCGAGTCCGCCTCCTTTTCGATTCGCCTATAATTCCACATCCCCGCGAGGGGTTGGAGAATCTCTTCCATGAACGAAGTCACCCAAATCCTGAACGCCATCGAGCGCGGCGATCCTTCGGCCGCCGAACAGCTCCTGCCGTTGGTCTATGAGGAGCTGCGCAAGCTGGCGGCCGCGAAGCTGGCCCAGGAGAAGCCCGGACAAACTCTCCAGGCCACGGCCCTGGTCCACGAGGCGTATCTGCGGCTGGTGGACGGGGCCGCGGCGACGCAATCTTGGGACCATCGCGGACATTTCTTTGCCGCGGCGGCCGAGGCCATGCGGCGGATTCTGGTCGATGTCGCGCGGCGCAAGCAGGCCGAAATCCACGGCGGCGGCCGGCGGCGTTTCGACTTGGACGATGCGGACCCGATTTCGCGAGCTTCTCCCGAGCGTATCATCGCCTTGGATGACGCCCTGGCCAAGCTTGCCGACGAGGACTCTACGGCTTCAGAACTCGTTAAACTCCGCCTGTTCGCCGGGCTGTCCCTCGAAGAATCCGCCGCCGCGCTTGGCTTATCCCGCGCAACGGTTTATCGGCACTGGACTTACGCTCGGGCCTGGTTACGCGCCGAACTGTCCGACCGGTGAGGGATTGTGAAAAAAAGGGACTGGCTCCGAACCGAATTGTTGATGATTCGTCGAAATATTGGATGTTGCGAGGTGCCCGTCCCAATTTTTTCAGTAAGTGTTCACGCCCCGGTCGGGGACTGGTCCATTTTTCGGCGTGAAAACGTATTTTGCGGACAAACGGTAGGCCGAAAACATGGCCCCGTCCCCTTCCCGCGGCGCGAGGGGGACAGTCCCATTTTCGGGGCGATTAAGCACTTTTAGAGCACCATAATCTTTTGCGCCGCGAAAATCGGGACAGTCCCCTCACAACCTCTGAGCCGACGGATTTCCAAAATATTTCCGAATTGCCGTGAGACAAAGTCGGCACTTTTACGCATTGCATTACGAAACCCAATATGACGCGAGTCGAACCATGTCTCTCGATCCCCAGAAAATCAAAGACGTTTTCTTGAAGGCCGTCGAACAATGCGAGCCTGGCAAGTGGGGCGCCTTTCTCGATGCCGCTTGCGAGGGGGATGCCCAATTGCGACGCCGCGTCGAAGTCTTGTTGCAGGCGCATCTCGGCGAAGATAGTCTGCTCGATGACCGCGCGGGCGCGGCTCCTCCCACCCTCGCGCAATCCATCACGGAGCGGCCCGGCACGATCATCGGCCGCTACAAGCTGTTGGAGCAGATCGGCGAGGGGGGGTTCGGCGTGGTGTTCATGGCCGAACAGAGCGAGCCGGTCCGGCGGAAAGTAGCGTTAAAGATAATTAAGCCGGGCATGGACTCCCGGCAGGTCATCGCCCGCTTCGAGGCCGAGCGGCAGGTCTTGGCGATGATGGACCATCCCCACATCGCTCGGGTCTTCGACGCCGGCACGACTGACGCCGGCCGGCCCTATTTCGTCATGGAATTGGTCAAGGGCGTGCCGATCACCGACTATTGCGACGAGCATCACCTGACGCCGCGGCAGCGGCTGGAACTGTTCGTTCCCGTTTGCCAAGCTGTCCAGCACGCCCATCAGAAGGGCATTATTCATCGCGATATCAAGCCCTCGAACCTCCTCGTGGCCGAGTACGACGACCGGCCGGTGCCCAAGGTGATCGACTTCGGGGTGGCCAAGGCGATCGAGCAGCAACTAACCGAAAAGACGATGTTCACGCACCTGGGCCAGGTGGTCGGCACGATCGACTACATGAGCCCCGAGCAGGCGAAGCTCAACCAGTTGGACATCGACACGCGGAGCGACGTGTACTCACTGGGCGTGGTGCTCTACGAACTGCTTTCGGGCCAGACACCGTTCGACCGGCAGCGGCTCCGCTCGGCGGCATTCGACGAAATGCTCAGGATCATCCGCGAGGAAGAGCCGCCGCGCCCCAGCCTCCGCTTGAGCGGCAGTCATACATTGCCTTCGATCGCGGCCAACCGCCACACTGAGCCGAAAAAGCTTTCGGCCGCGGTTCACGGCGAGTTGGATTGGATCGTGATGAAGGCCCTGGAAAAGGACCGTACGCGGCGGTACGAGACGGCCAACGGATTTGCGGCCGACATCCAGCGCTATCTGGGCGACGAGCCGGTCCATGCCTGCCCACCGAGCGCGGCGTACCGGTTCAAGAAGTTCGCGCGTCGCAACAAAGTGGTTTTGTCAACCATCAGCGTCGTGGCCCTCAGTTTGCTGTTGGGCATTTTGGGAACGAGTTGGCAGGCGATTCGGGCCACCCGCGCGGCGATGGCCGAGCGGCAGGCCCACGAAGAGGCCGACCATGAACGCAACCGGGCCGTCAAGGCGGAAGTCGCGGCAAAGGCGGAAGCCGCGCGGGCCACGCGCGAGGCGCAACGCGCCGAGACGGAAGCCGCCGTCGCCAAGGCCGTCAACGAGTTCATCAACCAGGACCTCTTGGCGCAGGCCAGTCCCGAGAACGAACCCGATCGCGACATTAGGTTGCGCACGGTGCTCGACCGGGCCGCGGAAAAGATCGAGGGAAAGTTTGCAGGCCGGCCGCTCGTCGAGGCAGCCATCCGTTCGACGATCGGCGAAACCTACCTTGCGCTGGGCGCGTATCAAGAAGCCGAACGCCACCTCGATCGCGCCCACAAGCTGCGCAAGGCGGCGCTCGGCTCCGATCATCCCAAAACGCTCGGCGCGGCCAATAATATGGCGCGGGTTTACCTCCGCCAGAGCCGGTTCGAGCAAGGACGGTCGCTAGCGGCAGAAACGCTCGAGCGCTGTCGCCGTGTCCTGGGGCCGGAGCATCCGATGATCCGTGCGAGCATGGAATCCCTGGCGGATGCATTGTCTCACCTGAATCAGTTCCCAGAAAGCGAGCAACTCTACCGCGAGAGCCTCGAAATCTGGCGTCGGATTTCGGACGCCCCTCCGGGCGACATCCATCGACTCGAACATAATCTGGCGAATGTGCTCCTGTGGCATAAGCGCAACACCGAAGCAGAAGAATTGATTCGGCGGGCACTGGATTACCGCCTGCGAGTATTCGGTGCCGAGCATCCCGCGACACTTCGCTCCAAGGGGAATTTGGCGAGAGCCTTATTGCAACAACGGCGTTTTGCGGAGGCGGAGGAACTCTTACGGGACGTAGTTGACGTCGGGAGTCGCGTTTGGGGGTCCGAACAAAACGATACGCTCTTCTGGAGGGCGCAACTGGCAGCGGCGAAATTGCGGCAGGGGCACGCGGCGGACGCAGAGACCCAATTGCGCGAGGTCTTGGAACCCCAGCGGCGCGTGTCCGGCGCGGAACACTTCTACACGTTGATCACCATGCGATTGCTGGCGTCCGCGATGAAGGAGCAGGGCCGTCGCGCGGATGCGGAGAAACTGCTCCAAGAGACTCTTGATCACTGCCGCCGCACGCTGGTCCCCGATCACACCTTCACGAAACTCGTTGCCAGCGACATGCGCAATCTTTGGAACGAACGGAATGCCGAACTTCGCCGCGCGGGCGACTGGCCGGCGGCCGTCGCGCTGGCCCGCAAGGCCCTCGAGCTCGACCCGACTTTCGCCCCCGCCCACGCCAAACTCGGCGCCACCCTGAAGGATCAGGGGATGCTCGACCAGGCCATCGCTTGCTGGCGCAAGGCCAAAGAACTCGATCCGAAACACGCCTTTTGGCACACCCTCCTCGCCTGGCACCTCGCCACGGCCGAAGATGCCAAGCTCCGCAACCCGAAGGAAGCCATTGAGTTGGCCCGGAAGGCCATCGACCTGCAACCCGAAGAGGCCAACCACTGGAACAACCTGGGTGTAGCGCAATACCGTGCCGGCGACTGGCAAGTCGCCGTCGACGCCCTTCTGAAGGCAGACCGGATGATTGAAGGCGGCGACCGTTTACACCGCATGTTTCTGGCCATGGCCTATTGGCAACTTGGCGATAAAGAAAAGGCTCGTGAACTGTACGCGCAGGGAGCTTCCTGGATTGCGGAGCATCACAAGAACAACGAAGAACAGAAACGCTTCCGCGCCGAGGCGGAGCAGTTGCTGGGGATAACGGGTGCACCGACTCCGCTGGAATCGCAATCCGGCAACGAGACCCCAGAAGATGCCGAGAGCAGCCCTCAAAAATGGGAAGCGGCTGCCGAACAAGAGAAGTCGAGAGCGAGAAACGCACCACAATGAGATCGCAACACCCTGGATGGAGCGTTTCATGCACGCTACACAAACAACCGGCCTCCTGAGCCTGTAGGACCAATCACACCTCAGGAGGCCGGCGCCTGAAGGTCCGGGCGAACGGTCCGCGCGCCCGGCCAGACGGCTTTTTTTATTATACCGCGGACTGTAAGGCGAAAACACTATGTGTACCTCAAATCACGGCTCATTCGTGCCAGGCTCTTGCCATGGCAAAGCGTTCGACACCGGTGAATCGACGAGAAACACACGCTGGAGTGCCCGTTTGATGCGGATTCCGCTCGTTGTCTTGGCCGTCATCCTGGCCTACGGGACGTCGATGGACGGGAAGCACTCGGCATACGGCGCGACGATCATCCTTACATTTAACAACACGCCTAAATACTTCGATCCCAACGGCGTGGACCGCACCGCCGACTTGGTTCAGATTATGGTGGCGGCGAGAGACATCTGGCAAGAAATCATCAAAGATTCCTCTACGCTCAATGTCACCTATCAATGGGGCGATCTGAGCGGAACGAACATCGGTTTCGATAGCTGGTCCTGGCCTGCCGGAAGCAACCGTCCGGATACCGCCACCATCACTTTTGACACGAAGATCGGTACGGGCGGCGCCGCTCGCCGCTGGTACTTTGACGAATCCCCACGTAACGACAGCGAATATGCGATGACCCAAACACTCTACCGCGATCTCGCGTCGGCAAATCAATCGGGCGGCACCAGCGCTTGGTTCAAAGGGGGTGTGCCCGACGTCTTCGAGGCGGCCTATAGCGGCGTCGCGCTCGGCAATGCACCGGCCGATGCCCAGTTGGGTTTGGATCTCTTGAGCGTTGCGTTGCACGAGTTGGGGCATGCCCTTGGTGTTTCGGGATCGGGGAATGGATTAAGCGATGGGGATTATGATATTCAGCCCAGTCAGGTTCGCGGCGCGACGATGGCCATTTTGCCGGATAGTGGCGGCGGCCACTTGGCGATTAGCAACTCCAACATGTTCCCGAGCATCGGCGCCGGGACGCGAGATATGCCCAGTGCCGCCGATGTCCTGGCTGCCGCATCGACTTCGGTCTGGACGAACGTTGATCTTCCACGTAAGGACTTTATCGCCGCCGCCAGCAACAATAGTTGGATCGCCGCGAATTGGATGGGCAACCAGGTTCCCGACGCCGCGGATGATGCCTTCATTCGGTCGCAAGACTTCAATCCCACCGTTGAACTGGTGGCGCCGTCGTTCGCGCGCAACCTCTTTGTCGGAGATGGCGACCAGCTTTCCACCAATGCCTTCAAGCTAGATATCACCGACACCTTAACGATCGATGGCCTTCAAACTTGGGCGTATGCGGACCCCGGAGGCGAGGTCGAAGCCGATGCAATCATCGTGCGGAACGGGGCAATCCTATTGGCAAACGGCCTCGTCGATACCCGGACCATGACCATCGACGGAGATTCATCCCTGTATGGCGCTGGCGGCACGGTTGCGATTAGTCAAAGCCTCGTTAACGACGGCACCATTTACGCAACGGGCGGCACGCTCCTCATCTCCGGCGTCGGCACGACCTGGGACTTCGATGGGACGAATGGCAATGGTTTTTTGTCGGCCGTGGCGGGAAACCTCGCAATCGACATATTGTCCCCCTTGGCAGATACTTTCAATGGCACGATCGTGGTGGGACAGGGCCGATGGTTCGCAAGTTCGCAACCGTTTGTTCTCGCATCCGGGGCCGAGGTGCATTTGAACGGCGGGACCACGGCCGGCGCCGAGGCCAATCTCAACGTCGCGCTGACTCTTGAAAGCTCTACCGCGACGATCGACGTTAGCGGCTTAGCCAAGAATCATTACGTCTTCAATATGCTCAATGGGAATGTCAACCTTGCTTCGGGCGCGATCCTGGAACTTTTGGGAGAAACGGTCGTCTCCGGCGGCGCCTTTAACGTGGCGACCAGCGGAGCGCGATTACGATTCCAGTCCGACACCCAACTTTCCGGCGGCACTTTTTCCACGACCGGCACCGGCGCGGTCGAATTCAACGGCGCGACCGAGTATGCCGGCGGCACATTGCAAATCGTCGGCCGCGTCCATCAGAATGGCAATGCCACCGTGAGCGCTCCGACCACGATCGGCGGCACGGGCACTTTGGACCTGGATGGAACCGGCGGCAGCGCCGTGTGGAACGTCAACAATGACTTGACGCTCAACGTGGCGCGAATTGAATACGATTCCAACCACATCCTTGACGGCCGGATCAATCTCAACGGCAGCGGCACCACCATGACCGTCAATACCCCCATCGCTTGGACCATGGGCGGCCGGCTGGACATCGACGACGGGGCCGTGCTGGCCGGCTCGGCGCAGATGAACGTTACCGGATCGGTGTACGCGGAGTCCGGTAGAATCGACGCGCCGGTCGCCTTCAAGTCCGGCTCGTCCGTCGCGGTGGTCTTGGGAGACGTGCTGCAACTCGACGGGACGACTTATTACGAGGGCGGAGTATATTCCGGCGGGACGCTCCACCAGGACGGTACGGCTCACGTTCTGGCGACAACGACCCTCGGCACAAACTTCTTTATCACACCGCCCGTCGCCGGCCCGCCGCCCACGCCCCTGTGGCTGGAAAAATTCAACTGGGATGGGACCGTCGGCGCGTCGGCGGTCACCAACATCTCGCCGGGCGTCACCTTCACCATCAACGCCGTTGAAATCGACGACAATCCTTCCACCGACGGCTACGACGGCACGGTGAACATCAACGGCGGTACGCTGATCGTCAATACGGGCGTCCGCATCACTTACAGCGGCCCGCCAAATACCGCGTTGCCTGCGAATGTCGCGCCCACCGCCTGGCGACTCGACGGCACAATGAATCTGCAAGCCTCGGGGGGGAATACCGCGGTTGCCGCTTCGCAATACGGCTCTCCGCTGCAGATTTATGGCACCGTCAACGCCCTGGGCGGGAATGCAGCCATCGCGGGGATGGCCGTGACGCTCGCTCCAAGCGGGCGAATCAACGTGTGGGGCGGGGCGAATCTGAACCTGGGTCTGGTCGCCCAGGGGACGATCGACGTCCGCCCGAGCGGACTGCTCCGGCTCAACGCCACAAGCACCCTGCAGTCCACCGTGCAAATGATCGTTGACGGCGCCGCGGAGTTGGCCAGCAGCACCACGTTTCAAGGCGGCAGCTACGAGGGCGCCGGCGTGCTGCGGCAGTTGGGCAATGCCAACTTCACCGAAACCACATTGCTGGAGGTTCCCGCCGAGTTTGCCGCCGGCGGAACGAACACTCTCGCCGCGGGAAAGGAACTGCAACTCGCCGGCGGCGGACGGATCGAGGCGGGCGCGGTATTCCAGGGAACCGGCAGGCTCCGCAACTTGGCAAATTCCGCGTTGACTCTCGCGCAGGGAGCCATCGTGAACGTGTCATTCACCAACGAGGGGATCTTGATCCCGGGGGCCTCGCCCGGCTCGGCTCGGGTGAACGCGTTCTCGCAAGCGGCCAACGGCGTTCTCGAAATCGAACTGTCCGGCAGCGGCGGGGTGCCCGGCGTGCATTTCGACCAACTCGTCGTGGACAATACTGCGAACCTCGGCGGCACGCTCGATGTGTCGCTGATCAACTCTTTTGTTCCCGGTCACAACAGCCAATTTCCCATCTTGACATTTGACGCGCGGAGCGGCGATTTTGCGGCCTACCACGGTTTGAACGTAGGCCCGCGGTTGAGTCTCGTGCGGCAATTTACCGAGACGAGTTTGATCCTCACCGCCGTCCAGGGCGGCTCGGGCACGTGGGGCGTGGATCAAAACGGCAACGCCTCCGTGCCCGGCAACTGGACCGGCGCGATTCCCAACGGCATCGGCGACGTGGCCACCTTCGGCCCAGTCATCACCAAAAATCGGACCGTGACGATCGATACTCCCACGGTCTATGGCGGGATGGTGTTCAACGACAACAATCGCTACACGATCGCCGGCAGCCAGACATTGACGTTGAATGCCACCGGCAATTCAACCGAGATCCAGGTGTTGAATGCTTCCACGGCGGGCCACCTCATCTCCGCGCCGCTGAAATTGCTGCAGGCGCTGAGAATCACGAATTCCTCCGCCGGTTCGCTGATCTTGAGCGGTCCGGTGGACAACACGCTCGGCAAAAAGCTTACCGTCGGCGGCAGCGGTGGCGCAACGCTGATCGGGTCTCAAAACCACGGATTAGGCGCGGTATTGGAAATCCTCGCCAATGGCCCCGCGACGGTGAACCTCTACTCCGACGGCGGCCCGAACCTGGCGATTGCCAATGATGGCATATTGTCGGTCTCCGCCAACAACTCGATCCTGCAAATCACCGGTGGAGGCGAAACGAAGGTGTTCGGCTCAAGTTCGTTGACGGCCACCCAAATCGTGCAAAACGCCTTGACGATCGGGCTGAGCGCGCAAGCCAACGCCTCGTCCTTCACCGGCGATGGACTGGCCGGAGATAATTCCGTCCCCGAACCATCCACCCTCGCGCTGCTCGTTCTCGGCGCCCTCGCCCTGCCGGCCTACGGTTGGCGGAGGAAGAAAAAAAGCCCAAGAACTCGACGAGCTGAGTTCCGCGTCGGGCGTTAACGACTCCGGCGAGATCGTGGGCGCCGGATGGGACAACAACCGATCGTTCCACCTGGGGTACGTGGCGATTCCCAAATAAACGCCGGCGCGAATTGCCACCGGCTATGCCCTTCGCCTGCCTTTTGCGCCGTTGAAGCCATGACAATCCGTCTGTTTTAGAGGAAAGTTGGAAAATGCTGGACGATAAGGAAGACCGCTCGGCGATATTACAATCAAGCTAGGAAGGATATCCCTTTTCAAAAGGAGAAAAGTGATGAACGCGAAACATTACGCTCTTTGTTTTTTAGAAGTTGCGGTTTATACCTTCGTTCTCTGCGGACTTGCCCGGCCCGCGCCCGCCGCCGTCCGCACGTGGGACGACGGATCGGGGAATCACCAGTGGTACACGACCACCAATTGGAATCCCGACGGAACGCCCGCCGACGCCGACACGCTCCGCATCCTCCTTGCAAACGCCAATGTCCAATCGGCATCGTACGTGTACGTGAGCAACGGCGGTTCCATTGAAATTAACGCCGCCAACGCTTCGGTTAGTTTTACGTCTTATTTCTATTGCGGTCTTCAAGGAACCGGCACATTGACCATTTCTCAAGGATCATTGAGTACTTCGTCGGTTCTAGCCCTTGGATTTTACCCTGGCAGCCTCGGGATTGCAAACCTTAGCGGTTCCTCCTCATCCTGGACCACGAACGGAACTAGCATGAGTCTCGGCGGATCTGGCGCCGGAGAAATGACCATCTCCAACGGCGCCGATCTCTCCACCGGCTATCTGATGCTGGGAACCAATGGCGGCTCATCGGGTACGCTCGTGCTGCAAGATGCCGGCAGCACGCTTTCTTCCGGTAACATAGCCGTTGGAAATTATGGCGCCGGCACATTAACGGTCTCCCGAGGCGCCGACGTCACTTCCACCTCCGTAGATATCGGCAACTATGGTTCCGCGGCTAACGGCTCCGCAACCATCGATGGCTCAGGATCCACCTGGAATACCGCAAACTACTCCTTTACCGTAGGCAACCAGGGAACGGGGACTCTGCACATCAGCGGGGGCGGTTCCCTTACCACAAGTTACGGTTACGTCGGAATCGAACGTGATTCCCAGGGCACGGTCCTCCTGGAGGACGTCGGATCGACCTGGAATCTCGGCGATACCTCCCTTTATGTCGCATACTCGGGGATCGGTTCACTAACCATTAACGACGGTGCGTCCGTTAGTTCCGGCAATGGTTATGTCGGAGGTTTTGGAAGCGCCCAAGGAACGGTGACCGTGGACGGATACGATTCGAGGTGGCTCGTGGACCATAGCGCGCAAGCCTCTTGGTTATACGTCGGTAATGGCGGCTCCAGCACGCTGACGGTTAGCAATCGCGGCCGAGTGTATGTGGATGGCACGTTGTGGATTGGCGCCTATGGGACGGTGAACCTCTCCGGCGGCGAATTGGAGGTCGATACGCTCGGCGGCGAGGGCCGCCTAAACTTCTCCAGCGGCACGCTTGAGGTTACGGCGGGCGGCGCGACCATCGGCGGCGGCCAGCCCCTAGGTAATTCAGTCTCCCTCAACGCGGGCAGCCTCTTAAGCGCCAGCGCGGGAATCACCGTCGAATCCGGGTCCCTGCTTAACATCAACGGCGGCGATGTGCAGGCAAGCGCGTTGGACAACTACGGCATTATCTATATCAGCGCCGACGGCACGATCACGACGACAAGCTTCGATCTAACGAACCACTCCTATCTGAGCATGAACAATGGCACGATCACCGGCAACGGCGCGGTGCTGAACGACCACGGCGCCACCTTTATTGCGGGCGGAACCATCACTCGTCCCCTCGATAATTACGGAGTCTTTTCGCTCAGCGGGTACTTGAGCGTCGGCGGCGCCATAATCAACTATGGAGTGCTCAATACCGGATCCAAGACCTTGTCCCTTTCCGCGAACCTGCTCAGCACCGGCACGATTGAACTTTCCGGCGGCGGAATTATCGGCGGCCCGATTGCCAACGACGTTACCGGCATCCTCCGCGGCAGCGGCTCGATCTCCTCATCCGTGGACAACAGCGGATTGATCCACGCCTCCACCGCCGGGGCGACGCTCGGCCTGTTCGGCGCCACCGGCAACTCGAGCACCGGCGAACTCCGCGTCGAGGACGATGCCAAGCTCTCGATTCAAACTGCTTTTACCAATTACGGCTTGATTGACCTCGGCGGAGCGGGAGCCGTGTTCTCCGGGGGAACCATTACCAACCTGTCCACCATCCAAGGCGCCGGCCGGCTGACCAACAATATCGCGAATAACAGCGTGATCCGCGCCGCGGGAGGGCCGCTGACGCTGGTGGGAACCGCGACCAATGCCGCGACGGGACGCCTGGAGATCGCCGACGGCAGCACCTTGTTGGTTGCCTTGGGGCTGAGTCCGAACGTCGGCCAAATGACCCTCGACGGCGGGACCTTCGACAACAACGGCCGCACCATCACCAACGCCGCCACGGGGACGATCCTGGGCCACGGGACTTTCCGCAGCGGAGGATTGACCAATCAGGGCAACGTTTCCTTTGCCGACTACAGCTCGGTGATCTACGGTTCGGTGCTCAACAAGGCCGGCGCCAAGCTGTTTACCTACGGCACGCCCGGCACGCTGGCCACCTTCTTCGGGCCGGTGACGAATGACGCCGGGGGTGAAATCAAAATCAACGGCGGCGTGGTCCGCTTCCTCGGCGGTCTGGCGAACTCGGGCATCTATACCAGCGACCCGGCCGATAATTACATCCACAATTTGGCCGTCACCGCAACCGGCATCCTCCAAGGCGGCAACGGCGACCGGTTCTTCATCTCCGGGATTTTCACCAATGCCGGCACAATTCTCCTGGGCGATGGCAGCGCCGCCGTGGTTCAAAACGGCATGGGCAATCTGGTGCAAACCGGCGGGACATTGACGATCGGCAACGGGGCCACCCTCGACGCAAACATCTTGCACATCGACGGCGGCACGATCGCGGCGGGAGGACCGACGGCGCTGATCGCGGCGAACCTCGACTACGCCAGTTCCAGCAACAGCACGTTTGCCGGGAATCTCGGCGGCCTAGGGAAAACGGTAACCCTCAACTCCCCGCCGACGACCAAACTCATCTTGACTAGTGCGAACTCGTACACCGGCGCGACGACCGTCGAAAGCGGGATTTTGGAACTACTCGCTCAAGGACAAATTGCCGAATCTTCAGGTGTTACGACTTCCGCGGCCGGAATCTTCCAGATCGGCCTCGGAACGCATCACGTAAAAAAGATTGACGGGCAAGGGACGACGAACGTAATCGCCGGCGGTTTGACGACGGGAAGCATCGTCCAAGGTACGCTGAACATCGGCATCCCGCCGGGTGCAGTCAACGCCGTACCGGAACCCGGGACGATGGCCCTCTTGGCCTTCGCCGCGCTGATGGCAATCGGTATTCGTAAATCGAGAAAGTGATTAGATCTGCCGCCCGCAACGCCGGCGCAACGGATGATGGCGCCGTAAAGCGCTTAATCGCCGCAAAAATGGGACTGTCCCCCTTGCGCCGCGGGAAGGGGACGGGGCCATGTTTTCGGCCTACCGTTTGTCCACAAAATACGTTTTCACGCCGAAAAATGGACCAGTCCCCGACCGGGACGTGAACGCTTACCGGCACTTGAATATCAATCGAATGGAACTCGGCTGAACGCCTTAGGCTCCCGGAATCGCGAAACCTTACTTGGCGGACCGCGCGGCGTTTTCGAAGGCGCGCATGTTTTCGACCGAGGTGCCCGGCGTGATCTCGCAGCCGGCGGAGACGATCGCGCGGCCCCGGGCTTCTTCCCAGCCGTGGCGGACCTCGGCGGCGATCCGCGCGGCGTCGCCGTTCTGAATGACGCTCACCGGATCGACCTTGCCGGAAAAGACCTGCCTTTCGCCCAACAGCGGCGCGAACTCGGCCATCGAGGGCACGAGATGATCGACGTCGATGATATCCGCGCCGGTGGCGATCATCTCCGGCACGATCGGCCGCGTGTTGCCGCAGATGTGCAGTTTGGCCAGCGCGCCCAGGCGGTGGATGAGGTCGATCATCCGCTTTTCTCGCTCCCAGGCGAAGCGGCGGTAGTTGGCCGGCCCGATCTGCGAGCAAAAGGCGTCGCCGATGCCGACGCAATGGGCGCCGGCTTCGATCTGATGGGTGATGAACTCGATCGCGCTCTCGGTAATGACGTCCATGGCGCGGGCCACCGTTTCGGGATCGTCGAGCAGGTCCATCGCGGCGGTGGTGGTGCCCCGCAAATCGGCATACTCCGCCACCGGCCCCTCGACCCAGCCGACGATGAAGAACCGCACGCCCGCGCGGCGGCGGAACTCGCGGATTTCCTCGAGCCGGTTCACCATCCGCGGATGGTCGAGCGTGCATACCGGCTGCAAGCGGCCGGCGGCGGCGAGGTCGGGCAAGCGGCCGCCTTTATCCAGCGGCAGCGAGTCATCGGGATATTCGACCTTAATGCCGAACGCCGACGCTTCGGCGTAAGGATCGGACATCACCGTCACCCAATCGTGGCCGAAATCCTCGGCCGCGCGGAGCATGGCGATGCACTTCGCCCGGTAATCGAGGCAGAAGTCGCGGTATTTCACTCCCGCGTATTTCGCCGCCCAGCGCATCACGATCGGATGAAACGGCGCGCGATCGACGGATTTTCCTTGAATAAAAGCCAGCGTGCGTTCGAGTCCGGTCATGGTCGCAATCCTCGTTCCCATGCTTCGCGTGGGAATGGCATATTATTTTATTCCCGGTCGCCGTCGCCGTTGGCTCCGGGCTAAACGAATCACAAATTAACATCTTTTCCCGCCAGCCGCGCCGCCATGGCGGCGATGTCGCCGCGGCTGGTTAGATCGAGGACCGGCGCACTGATTTTCGCGACGTGCATCTTCTCGCCGAGGACGTCGATCGCGTATTGCACGGCGTCGGTAACTTCGTATTCGCCGCGCGGCGAAGGCGAGATCGCTTTGCAGCCTTGGAAAATCGCGGGCCCGAACCGCCAGCAATTCATGCTCAGGTAAACCGGGCGCGGCATCGCGGCCAGGGCGGCTTCGTCGGGCTTTTCGATGATCCGCTCCAAGAGACCCCGACTGTCGATCTTGCCGACGGCGAAACGCGACACCCGCTCGCGAGTGAAATTGCCGCCGGCGATCAAGCTTTCCTGCTCGAAGAGCGCCAAGCCCGCGCCGGGAAGTTCGCGGAGCGCGGTCAATGCCTCCCGCGGATAGAGATTGTCGGAATTGATGACCAAAAAATGGTCGTTGCCGGCGAACCGTTCGGCGGCCGCGACGGCGTCGGCGGTGCCGCGGGGTTCTTGCTGAATGGCGAAATCGATTGCCAGCCGCGCGGTTTCGAGCGATCCGTAGTAGTTGCGAATCTCCTCGTGTTCCGGCCCGATCACCAGGCAGACGCGGCGATAGCCGGCGTCGGCCAGATCGGCCAGCACGTAATCGAGAAACGGCCTGCCGAAGCGAATCATCGCCTTCTGGCCGCTGTCGGCCGCCGCTTGCTGCTCGCCGCTCAGTTCCACGCCTTCCTCTGGTTTTCGCATCCGCGTGCCCAGGCCGCGGGCAAGAATCACCGCTTGATCCATAGTTATTTACGCTCCCGGTTTAACGTTGCGATGGTACATACTTCGATTTTGAGCGAATTGCAGCCGCGAAACGGTCGATGAGACGCCCCTATTATCGCGAAAGCGCGGGCCATTAGCAAGACCGGCCCGCGCCGGGAAGCGGCGGGAGTCGAAGGGAGTATCGCTCGATTCGGCGACGCGGAGCGTCGTGGAATTGCGTTCCCGCGCCGGCGCGTGGGAACGAGCGTATTTTACTGTAAAATCGGAAAAAAAGCACCCCTGGCAAAACGGCGAAAAAATGAGTATAAAACAGCCTTGGAGGTTCCGCGATGATCCAATCGGCCCAACAAACTGCACCCCGGCAAGACGACGCGCCTTATCGGCCCGGCGAGCCGGTGGCGCTGTTCATTCCTTGTTATATCGACCAGTTTTATCCTTCGATCGGACGGGCTTGCGCCAAATTGCTGGAAAAGTTCGGCGTGCCGACGGTCTTTCCCGACCGTCAAACCTGCTGCGGCCAACCGGCCTTCAATTCGGGCTATTGGGATGAAACCCGGCCGGTCATCGAGCATTTTTGCAAAACCTTCGCCGACCAACGGTGGATCGTCTGCCCCTCGGCCTCCTGCACGGCCATGGCGCGGGTGTTTTTCGGGCACGTCGATCCGAGCGCGGAGATCGTCGGCGTCGGCCGCCGGGTATTCGAGCTGACGGAATTCCTCGTCGATGTGCTCCGCGTAAACGATTGCGGCGCGACCTTCCCGCACAAAGTTACCATGCACAGCGGCTGCCACGGCCGGCGGGAACTGGGGATCGTCGAGCAACCGCTGACGCTGCTGAAAAACGTCCGCGGATTGACCTACGAATTGCTGCCGAACATCGAGGAGTGCTGCGGCTTCGGCGGCACGTTCAGCGTGAAGATGCCCGGCACGTCGCTGGCGATGGGCAGGACTAAAGTCGAAAACATCGTGAAGACCGGGGCGGAGTACGTCGTTTCGGTCGATATCAGTTGCCTGATGCACGTCGGCGGCATGATGCGGAGAACTCCCGAAGCGAAACGCATCAAGCCGATTCATATCGCGGAAGTTTTGGCGTCGGGATGGGAATGAACATTCACCCTCGCGGGAGTGCGCGTGCGATCCAATTTACTCTCGTTGGCGAAGCGGTTCTTTGCGCTCCCGTTGGTGCGGCGGTTTTTTATGCTCCCGTTGGTGCGGCGGTTGCACAGCCGCACCTTAGAAGGGATGGCAGTACGACTGCCATCCCAACTTGGAATCGGCAACCAATGAAAACGCGGCCGATAACGCTGGTAATTTTGCAGCTTGCCGTCGTCGGCTTCGCCGCCGCTTGCGCGGCGGGCGAGTGGCTGACCGGGCCGGAGCTGATCGAGCGTTTGTCCGATCCGGTCGATTTGGTTTGGTCGGAAAATCCGCTCCGCGACGCGCTCGCCGCTTTCGCCCGGGTGCACAACGTCGCCGTGCTGCTCGACCGCCGCGTCGATCCGGGCCGCAAAATGACGCTCTCCGTAAAGCAATCGCCGCTGAGCGAAGCGCTGGCCGCCGTTGCGATGAGCGGCGAATTGGGCGTAACGCTCGCCGGTCCGGTGGCGTATTTCGGTCCAGCCGGCGCTACGCCCAAGCTGCGGACGCTGATTTTTTTGCGCGAAGAGGAAGCGCGAAAAATGCCGCCCGCCGCCGCCAAAATGTTCTTCCGGGAAAGACCGCTTGCCTGGAACGACTTCGCGCAGCCGCGGGAAATTTTGCAGCGGCTGGGGCGGGAAAACCGGTTGACGATCGTCGGCCTGGAACGCATTCCCTACGATCTTTGGGCCGCCGCCGATCTGCCGCCGATGACGCTCGTCGAACGCCTCTCGCTCGTCGCCTTTCAGTACGACCTGACCTTCAGCTATTCCGCCAACGGCCGACGAATCGAACTCGTGCCGCTGCCGCCGGACGTCCGACTCCCGCGAAGCTATCCCGGCGGAAAGAAACCGGAGGAGACGGCCAAGCGTTTCGCCGAACTTGCCCCGCAAGCCGAAATCGAAGTTGCCGGCGATGCCGTGCTCGTAAAGGCCATGTTGGAGGACCACGAGCGACTCGAAGCACCGCCTCCGCCCGCCGGCGGCGCTACCGCGAAAAACGCCGCGCCGGACTTTTCGCGGAAACGATTCGACTTGTCCGTCATCGAGAAACCCATCGGACCGGTGTTGAAGCAACTCGCGGAGCATCTCGGTTTGCAACTGCAAATGGACGAATCGGCCATCGAACGCGCCGGCGTCTCGCTGGACCAGCGGGTCTCGTTCAAGGTCGAGGATGCCACGATCGACGAACTCCTCCAAGCCGCGATCGAAAAAACGCCGCTTACGTATCGCCGCCAAGGCACGATTCTAAAAGTCGAGGCGCTGAAAAAGAAAGATTGAATGACGAAGCTCGAATGACGAATGAAAAAGGACGATGGTCCAATGACGACGCGCGAATGTTTCGTCATTCGTGCTTCGTCATTCCGCCTTCCCCCTTCCGCCTTCCCCCTTCCGCCTTCCCCCTCCCGCCTTATGCTCTGCCGTCTGCTTCACGATTCCGTTGCTTCGGGCGCATGGAACATGGCCGTGGACGAATCGCTCTTGGCGACGGCGGCCGCGGAGGGGCTTTGCACGCTGCGGTTCTACGGCTGGGAAGCGCCGACGCTTTCGTTGGGGTATTTTCAGGAGTATGCCGACCGAGCCGGCCATCCGGCCAGCGGCCGATGCCCTTGCGTTCGCCGCGCTAGCGGGGGCGGAGCCATTTTGCACGAGCGGGAAATCACCTATAGTTTTTCCGTTCCGGCGTCCTCGCGCTGGGCGAAAAAACACCTCGCGCTGTACGAGGCTGTTCATGCCGCGCTCGTCGAAGTGCTCGCGGCGCGGGGGTTTGCCGCGGCGCTCTGCCAAGAAACCGACGGCGGACACGATCGCGGACAATCCTTTCTCTGTTTCGAACGCCGCGCTCCCGGCGACGTGCTGGCGGGAAAAATCAAAATCGGAGGCAGCGCCCAGCGGCGCTTCAACGGCGCGGTCGTGCAGCACGGGAGCATCTTGCTCGAACGATCGGCATTCGCGCCGGAATTGCCGGGATTGAACGATTTGGGCTGCGGGGAATTCGCTCGAAACGATCTTTTAACGGCATGGATGCAAATACTCGTTGAAAAGCTGGCGCTCGAATTACAGTCCGACTCGCTATCCCTTGCCGAAAAACGCCGCGCCGCGCAATTGGTCGAGGAGAAATACGGTTCGGAGGATTGGAACCGCCTTCGGGGACGAAAGACGATCAAAATTTAAGGGGATGGACCGGTATTGGAAATCAAAACCCCCTCTACGGCATGTAAAATACGCGGAAAAAACCACCTTATTTGGGGTATTAGCTTTGACAGCAGCGGAAAAAACTGTTACCATCCAAAATATAAAGGGGATACTGCGCAGGTAGTTCGGAATTCACTCGTTTTTCAACGAGCGGCCTTTCCGCGTCAGAGACAGAGAAAATCCATGGAAGTCAAGCTAATCGTTGCGAGCGGCAAAAACCGGGGAAAGGAAATATCCCTGCCCGGCCGGCAATTTCTTATCGGTCGAGGCGAGGGATGCCAACTTCGACCCGCCTCCGAGCGGATTAGCCGCAAGCATTGCGCGATCATCGTTGCCGAAGGCCGGACAATCGTCCGCGATTTGGGCAGCACCAACGGCACCACCGTCAATAAAGAGCGGATTGCGGGCGATCGGGAATTGAAAAACGGCGACAAGTTGAATGTCGGCGGCGTGCTGGAATTCGAAGTTCAAATCGCGGTCGAGGTGAGCGGCAAGAAAAGCCCGAAGATTCACAGCATTCAAGAAGCCGCCGCGCGAACGGTCGAAAAGGCCGCGGCCGACGATCTGGACATTACCCAATGGTTGGACGATGCCAATGAAGATATGAAGCCCGTCGATCCCGATCTGAAAAACACCTCCTCCATCGACCAGAATTTGGCCGACACCAGCACGATACAACTCCCCAAAGATTCCAAAAAGCAAGAAACGGAAAAACGGGGCGAGGAAAAGGAAAAAGAAAAGATCCCTCCGGTCAAAGTAGTGGGACAATTCAATCGCCACAAAAAACCCACCGCCGAAAGCAGCGGCGACGCGGCGGACGACATGCTGCGGCAGTTCTTCGGCCGGAAACGTTGATCGCATCATGAAAGCATCGAACGAATCGAAAAAATCGGCGGCCTTGCTCGGCCTCGGCTTGGACAAGGACGACGATCAAACCCGCGTTACGAAGGGCAAAAACTTCCTCCTTTGGGGTGGAAGCAAGGATACGCACGCCGTCATGCAGGAAACGGCCCTCAAAATCAACGAACAACTCGATCGCCGCGGTAAATGTTTGGAAGATATCTCCACCAAGGAACTCCGCGATATCTGCAGTGAAGTAAAAAACTCGGTCGGCCGGCCGTAAAGATTACTCTATTACTTCACTATCAAGTTTATTCCCGCATCTTTGCTTGGGATATGCCTTATCGTTATTGGTCTTGGTGTGTTTTTCCCGTGATTTGTAGAAGCGGCATCTTGCCGCTTTTGCCTAAAATGCGGCAAGATGCCGCATCTACAATGTTTATGCCATTAGTTTTTTGGATTGAGGAATTATCCTCAAAGTTTTTCGTTTAGCCCGGAGCCAACGGCGACGGCGGGTGGAGTTTTCCAGTGCCCCTTATGCCCGCCGTCGCCGTTGGCTCCGGGCTAAACGATTGGTTGCGGCTACGCCGCGCT
>JADLEL010000171.1 GCA_020846145.1 Pirellulales bacterium
AGGCGCTGTCCGACAATAAACTACCGAATTCCTATGTAGTAGGCACACTCCGTGTGCCGTAATTCGCGGACGGCACACGGAGTGTGCCTACTACGATTCCGGCAACTTATTGTCGGGCAACGCCTAAACCCCATCGGGGGGGCGTTTCCCCGTTTACTTCACTTTCTCTTTTGCGAAGGAGTTGGTCATGAGGTGGATGAAACGACCGTTGGGGGTGGGCGTTTTCTTGGCGGCGGTTTCCGCGGCGGCTTGGGCGGCGGATGAGAAAAAGGCCGATTCGCCGGACGCGAAACCGGCGGCGGAAGCCGCGGCGGGCGAGATCGCCCCGTGGATCAAGCAACTCGACGCCGACAAGTTCGCCGAGCGGCAGGCCGCCGGCGAGCAACTCTTCGCGGCGGGCAAATCGGCCATTCCCGCTTTGACGGAAGCCGCCCTTGGCGACAGTCTCGAAGTAACCGTCCGCTCGATCGACCTCTTGCAGCGTTTCCTGGATTCGGAGGATAAGGCCCTGCAAGAGGCGGCGAAAGCGGGACTGGAGAAAATCGCGCAATCGGACAAATCCAACGCCGCCCGACGCGCCAAGCAGGTGCTCGAGCCGGAAAAGGACCAGCAGCCGCAGGGTCCGCTGGGCGGGATGAACGTCGGTCGCGTGCAAATCCAAATCGGCGGCCTCAATCCGGGCGGCGGCATGAACGTGAAAAGAGTCAACGTGATGGACCTGAACGGCGTCAAGAAAATCGAAGCCGAGGACGGCGGCCGGAAAATCAACATTACGAAAAACGCCGACGAGAGCATCGAGATGGAGATCACCGAGAAGGTCCAAGGCAAGGACGTAACGAAAAAATTCGAGGCGAAGAACCCCGACGATTTGAGAAAGAAATCGCGCGCGGCCTACGAAACCTATAAGGAATTCGCGGAAGGCAACAACGCCCTGGGCGGCGGGCTGTTGCCGCTCAACCTCGGCGGCGGGCTGTTGCCCGGCGCCATGCCCGGCCTGCCCGCGCAACTGGGCAATCTCCCGCGCGTGCGGATCGCCGGTCCCGCGGGCGGAATCGGCTTGGCCGACGAGCTCGGCGAGACGCTGAAAAACTGGCGCAATTCGTTGAAGTCGATCGCCGAAGATCTCGCCGCGGAAAAGCTCTCGCCCGAAGAGAAAAAAGAAATCAAGACCCAGATTAGGGATTTGAAGAAGCAATTGGACGCGCTCGAACGGCGGCTGCAAAAAACGGCGGAAAAGCCGTCAACGTGATTCGCGCCTCGTTCCCACGCTCCGCGTGGGAACGTAATTCCGCGACGCTCCGCGTCGCAGTATCGCCACCGGCCTTATTTACACAATGGACGCGGAGCGTCCCCAAAGTACGTTTCCACGCGGAGCATGGAAACGAGTAGCATATTCCCCCGTCCCCATGTTCCCATCGCTCCGAACATCCGCCGCCTATGCAATCTGCTTCGCGCTCCTCGGCGGCGATCTTTCCGCCGCCGGGCCGAAAGAGCGGGCGAACGTACTGGTGAAGCCCTCGCGCGAATTGCTGCGGTCGCTGGCGGTCGCCCGCGATGCCGCGGCGAACGCCCGATACGCCGAGGCCGCGGTCGAGTTGCGGAAGATTCTGTCCCCCGCGGCGGGCGACGGATTTCTCCCGCTCGACAGTCTCTACGGTTCACAGCGGACGGTGAAGTCGGAGGCGATTCGGCTGCTCGACGCCATGCCGCCCGAAGGCCGGCAGCTTTACGAAATGCAGTGCAAAGCGGAAGTCGAGCGCGGTTTGGAGGAGGCCATTCGCCGGGGAGACCGCGCGGCGCTGGCCGAAATCGCACAAAATCATCTGCCTTCCGGCATCGCGGCGGAGGTGGTCCTGCTGCTGGCGCGCGACGCCTTGGACCGCGGCGCGCCGGACGAATGCCTGGCGTGGCTGCGGTGCTTGCAAGCGGCCCCTGTCGCGGGGAAAGCGCGCGAAGTCGAGATCGCGATTTTGAAAGCCGCCGGTTATCTCATGCGGGGCGAACCGCTCCCGGCGCGCGAGGCGCTCGGCGGACTGAAGGCGATCGCTCCTCCGGCGGCGTTCCGCCTGGGCGTCGAGGAACTTACCTCGGCCGATCCGCCCGACCGGCTGCTCGCGTGTTTAGGCGGCGCGGAGAAGAGCCGGGCTATCGCCGAGAATCCGGCGCGATCCGGCGAATGGCCGCTGTACCGCGGCGACGCCGCCCGCAATGCAATGGCCGCGTGGTCCGGCGCGCTCGGCCCGCGGCGCTGGAAATTGGGCACCTTGGACGGCGCGGAGTCGCAGCAGTTCTCCAACTGGAGGCGCAGCGACGCCGACGACGTGCTCTTTTGCTGTCTGCATCCGCTGATCGTCGGCGACTTGCTTCTGGCGCGGTCGCCCCGGCGGCTCACGGCGTTCGATCTCCGCAGCGGGCGGCGAATCTGGGAGAACCCGCCGCCGAACAAGATCAAAGACGCGAAAAACGGCGGGACGGAGCGGGACCCGGAACTCTGGCAACGGTTCTGGGAGGACGCGCCCTTCGGACAGATCAGCAGCAACGGGAGCGAAGTTTTTCTACTCGACGGCCTGGGCGTCGCGCAGGCCGGCAATTCGGCGCCGCGGGCGATTTTGGTTGGCGGGCGGTTGCAGATCATCGCGGCCAAGCCCGTCCAGCCTTACAACCGCCTCGTGGCCCTCGGCCTGCGGCAGCAAGGTAAAATGATGTGGTCGATCGGCGGAGCCGACGGCGAGGGGGAGCCGCAACTGGCCGGCTGCTTCTTTCTCGGACCGCCGCTGCCGCACGGCGATCGGTTATACGTGCTGGCGGAAAAGGAGGGCATCATCCGGCTGTGCGCGCTAAATGCCGCGCGTGGGAACCTGGAATGGTCGCTCGCGCTGGCGCAGGCCGACGCGGAAATTCTCGTCGATCCCGTGCGGCGACTGGCCGGCGCATCGCCCTCGATGAGCGAAGGCATTTTGATTTGCCCGACCTCGGCCGGCGCGGCGGCGGCCGTCGATCCGGTAACGCGGCGATTGCTCTGGGGATTTCAATATCCGGTGGCCGAGAATCTGGTGGACCGCGGCCCGATGGGCATTATCCTGCCGGGCGGCCGGATTCAGCCGTTACGGCGCGCCGGGATCAATCGAACCGTCCGCGACGCGGCCGTGGTGCTCGCGGCGGGCCGCACGCTGCTGCTGCCCGTCGAGGCGGATTCCCTCTACTGCCTCGACTCTTCCAGCGGCGAATTGCTCTGGTCCTGCCCCCGCGAGGAAATGCGGTTCATTGCCGGAGTTACGGCGGATAAAGTCGTTTTGGCGGGCGAGCGCGGACTATTCGCGCGAAATCTGCGCACCGGCAAGGCGGCCTGGCCCGAGGAATGCGTCGAACTGCCCGGAAAATCGCAAATCATCGGGCGGGGCTTTATCGCCGGGCAATACTATTATCTCCCCAGCACGTGGAACGAACTCGTGAAGTTCGATCTCGACGCCGGTCGCATCGCCGAGCGATTTCCCAACAAGAACCCGCTGGGAAATCTCACGCCCGCCGGCAATCTGCTCATCTCCCACACCGGCAACGCGATTCAGGTTTTCGACCCCGCCGAAAAATCTGCCCCGCATTTCTCACAATAATTCACCACGGAGACACGGAGGACACGGAAAAACAGGATCGATGGGTGTTTTTTCGCGATGGAAACACCGACAGAATGTGAAATAATATTTCTATTTTCAACGTCCGAATAATTCGATTTTTCAACCAATCGAGTAGAAAACTCCGTGTCCTCCGTGTCTCCGTGGTGAGATATCCGGGCTAGACCGTAAAGGGCGATATTTCGATTTTTCGGGGAAAACCGGCCATCTCCCGGATTTCGCCAAGTGGTCTGCAAATTCAGGAGGATAGGCATTCCTGCCTGTCGTTTCTGCCGGACAGGAATGTCCGGCCTCCCGATTTTTACAACGTTGAAGTTCCCCTGGAATTACGCCGCCGCGGCTTTTCGTGTAAAATACATTCGGTTCGGCGGAAATATTCCGTCGGTTTTTCCCTCCGAAAACGCAAAGGACATCATCTCGCGTGTTGATTCTTCTGACGAACGACGACGGCATTTACGCGCCGGGCCTGGCGGCCATCGAGCGGCAGTTGCGGCTGGTGGGCGAGGTCGTGGTGGTCGCGCCCGCCACCGAACAGAGCGGCGTGGGCCATTCGATCACCTACCTCACGCCGCTGACGGTGAAGGAGGTCTTCCATCCCGACAGCCGCCGCGGCGACAAGCGGCGCGGTTGGGCGGTCGAGGGCAGCCCGGCCGATTGCGTGAAGATCGGCGTGCATCAGTTTTGCCCCCGCCGGCCCGACCTGGTCGTCAGCGGCATCAACTGCGGCTTGAACGCGGGCATCAACGTGCTGTATTCGGGGACGGTGGCGGCGGCCATCGAAGGCGCGTTCTTCGGCATCACCAGCGTGGCCGTTTCGTTGGAATTCGACGAGCACGCGCCTTTCGATCGGGCCGCCGAACTGGCGCGGAGCATCATCGAGCAGATTTTGGCCAAGAAGCGGCCCGATCCGCAGCTTTACAACATGAACATCCCGCTGGCCGCGCTCGAAGGCCGCCCGCAGGTCTGCGTCGCGCCCATGAACGTTGCCCGCTACGGCGACCGGTTCGAGAAACGGAGGGACCCTTGGGGGCGCGATTATTATTGGCTCAACGGCGGTCCGCCCACCGCCACGCCGGACCACGAGACCGATCTCTCCGCCCTGGCCCAAGGCAAAGTCGCCCTCACTCCCTTGGATTACGACCTGACGAGGCAAGCAGTGCTCTCCGAAATGCAGCGATGGGAGTTTTGTTTGAGCAACGGCGGGAATGAAAAGTATGAAGGATGAAGGATGAAGGATGAATTAAGCCGCTTGCGGCTTAGCAATACGGTTCAATCCAAGACCCAATCCCACGAAATCACGGGAGAATATGCCAATGAAAATCTCATTGCTTTCTTTTGCATTATCGTTGGGCATTCTCGCGGGCTGCGAAGATTCGTCGTCGAATAAACCGCCGGCCGCGCCCGCGGCTCCGCCGGCGAACGCGGCCGTGCAAAAACCGGCTCCGCCTCCCCCGCCTCCGCCACCTCCACCGCCGCCGGCGGAAACCGCGAAGCCCAGCGCGCCGACCGTCGCGGCGGGGTCAAAAGCGGTCGAAACGCCGCCGCCGGGCATGTCCGCGGAGAAGGCCGACGTCGGCTCGGGCGCGAAAGGCCGCGGCTACGGCCAGGGGATCGTCGCCACGCCCGTGGCGACCTACTTCGCCGCCCGCGAACGGATCATGTTCTCGATCACCATTCCCGACTGCATCCGCGCTTACGAATTCGAGCACGATTTCAAAAGCCCGAAATCGAACGAGGAGTTCATGGAGAAAATCATCAAGAAGAACGGCATTCAATTGCCCACGCTCCCCCCCGGCCACGAATACTGGTACGACGCCGCCAAGAAAGAGTTGCAAGTGCTGAAGCCCAATAGTTGAACTTCGCCCCTCGGGCGTTTCACGGCAGCAGCGCCCGTACCGAGCGGATGGTCGGCTTATCGGCGTTGCCGACGGGCGTGCCGGTGAGGAATTCGGCCAGATAGCGCTGGTGTTTTCGCTGGCCGGGATGGGGCTTGAAGTTATCGCCTTTCTGCAAGATCGGCCGGGTTTCGACGATCCCGCCGAATTCCCGCGAGCCGGCGATCTGGCAGGGGAACCAATGCCCGGTCCCGTTCTCGTCGTCTAAATAGAACTCGGGGTAGCAGTGCCCTTGCACCCAAACGGTGCGGGCGGGAATCTCGGCCGCGCGGCACAGCGCGATGAACAGCGAGGTCAATTCCTCGCAATCGCCGAAGCCGTCTTTCAGGCCCGCCAACGCGCCTTTGATCGCGCCGGGCTGATATTTCACGTGCTCGCGGACCCAATCGTAATAGGCCTCGACTTTTTCCCACGCCTTTTCCTCGTCGGCCCCGATTTCCTTCGAGAGCTTTTTGATCTTCGGATCGGTGCTTTCGATCAGCGGGCTGGGCGCGAGATAACGGCGCACGTCAACGGGAAGTTTTTTCACGTTCGGCAGCACGAAGTTGTCGGTTTTGTCCGGGGGCAAAATCGCGTTCCGGCGAATTTCCAGCGTTACCACCGCCTTGACCTCCTGCCCGGCGGCGAGTTGCGGAATGCGGATCGTCATCACCTTGGCCGATCCCTCGCGGTTCTCGTAGCCGATCTTCACGCCCGGCGAAACGTCCTCCTTAACGATGCTCACTTGCTGCTCGGGCCATTCGATGGGGATCGGCGCGTAGCCGGTGATATTCTTGCACGCCCCGCCGGAAGCCGTAATGCTGATGCCGGCCTGCCATTTCTGCACCTTGTCCTGGCCCATCTTCACCCCTTCCGGATCGGCATCCTTGAATTGAGCGAACGCCGAAGCGACAGCCAGAAGGAATAATAATGACGCATTCGCGAATGAACGAAAAATCATGGTTCGAGTACCCGCAGGATTTTTGCCCTCATAGTTTGACTCCATTCTCTATTTTAAGATGCCCTGCTATCTTATGGAGGGAAAAAATGCGAAAATCCGGGATGCGATACATCTTTTGGGTGGGATGTATTTCGAAATCACGTTATGATTTCATCGAAGGGGATCATTTCTCAAACTTTCACGAGGTTCATCATGCCCGAAGCACTACCAAGCGGTCAGCAGATTTTGGAACTGATGCGCGGTTTTCAGCCGGCGTGCGTCATCGGCGCGGCGGCGGAATTGGACGTGTGGGGGATGCTCGGCGAGCAATCGCTCTCGGCCGAAGAAGCGGCGCGGAAACTCGATGCCGACCTTCGCGCCGCGACGATGCTGTTGGACGCCGTCGCCGCCTTGGGTCTGCTCGTCAAAGAAGAAGGGCGGTATCGCGTGCCCGCCGAGTTGCGGCCGCTACTCACCCACGGCGCGCCGGGGACCGTACTGCCGATGGTGCTGCATTCGATGAACATCCTCCGCAACTGGTCGCAGTTGGCGTGGATAACGAAGGCGGGCTTCCCCGGACCGAACACGGCGAGCATTCGCGGCTTCGAGGCCGACCGCGCGGCCTTCATCGCCGCCATGCACACCGCCTCCACGCCTTGGGCCGACGAGCTGGTCGCCAAACTCGGTCCGCCGCAATTCCGCCATCTGTTGGACGTCGGCGGGGCGTCGGGCACGTGGACGATGGCCTTTCTGCGGGCCGCGCCCGACGCCAAGGCCACGATCTTCGACCTGCCCGACGCCGTCGAACAGGCCCGAGAACGGCTGGCAAAATCGGAATTCGCCGCGCGGGTCTCGCTCGTGAAGGGCGATTTCTACGCCGACGAACTCCCCGCCGGCGCCGATTACGCCTGGGTGAGCGCGATCTGCCATCAGCACGCGCGCGAACATAACCGGGCGCTATTCGCCAAGGTCTTTCGCGCACTCGCGCCGGGCGGGCGAATCGCCGTCCGCGACATCGTCATGGAATCGGACCGCACGTGGCCCCGCGACGGTGCGCTGTTCGCCATCAACATGCTCGCGAACACCGCGACCGGCGGAACTTTCACCCTCGACGAATACGCCGAAGATCTTCAAGCCGCCGGCTTCGCCGAGCCGCAACTGCTCGTCCCCCACGAAGGAATGAACGCCGTGGTCGGCGCGCGGAAACCGTAGAGTTGCCCGTAACGGCTCGTCGAAAACGCATCGGGTGCTACTGGCATCTTGCCAGTGTTAGCACTGCACTGGCAAGATGCCAGTGGCACCCGAGCGCTTGATCCACCCTTACAGGTAAATCCGCAACGGGAATAAATTATCGCATTTTGGCGAATGCCTGGAGCACGCCCGGCTCGATCTCCAAGCGGTATTGCACGCCGTTGTCGATGGCTTGCGCGCGGAGGATCATGCGGTCGCCGCCGGACGACTGCTTGAGCGCGGCGGCGAGTTTTTCGGCCCGCGGCCGTTCGCGCGGCTGGCCCACGGCAGCGACGAATTCGGCAACTTTCGAGAGCGAGACGGTGAATTCCAGCGGCGGCACGGTTTTCGCGGCGTCGGCGGCCGACTGCTCGATGGCTTTCTTGAGCGCGGCCAGCGGATCGCGGCCCGCGGCGACGTACGCGCTGTCATCGCCGGTGCCGATCACGACCTCCAAGGTTTCGCCGATCAGGGAGACGATCTTCGCGCGATCCTTGGCGTCGGTGGGAATGGGAATCGAGACCGTGTGCAGCGTGATTCCCGCGAATTTCTCGGCGTTCAGTTTCACCCATTGGTCGAGGTTGTCGGCCATTTCGGGATGGTCTTTTTTCACGGCATCCAAAACGAGCTTGGCCATTTCCTCGATCCGCCCGTTGTTGACCAGCGCGCCGCCGGCGACGACCGTGAGGGCGCGCGGCTCGAGCACGACCGCCATTCCCTTATCCACGCGGCCGTTGGCGATCGAGTCTTGCACGAGCGGCAGGAGTTTATCGACGAACTGCTTGCCGGCCTCGGCCTTAGCCGCGTCGTGCTCCTTCTTCTCGATGTCTTCGATCGCGCGTTTTCGCACGGCGTCGAAAATCTCTTTCAACAGGTCGGTCTTGAAGGCCGGCAATTGCCCGTTGACGTTGCCGACGATCGCCGCGTCGCTCCCGCCGAATCCGGCGAAGCGGCTGTGCGCGTTGCGGAGCGATTCGCTCGCTTTGGCCAACTCGGTGCCGGGCTTGGCGACCACGTTCGCCTCGAAATAGCACTTCTCGGCGGTCGTGTCGAGGTTCCAGCCCAGGGTAACGTCCTGCAATTCGCCGACGACTTTTTTCAGGTACTTGACGACCTCGGCGGTCAGTTTCAAACGCAGGGCGTGTTCCTCGTCCGATTCGCCCCGACGCTTCGCGGCGTCGCGCTGTGCGCCGTTTTCCATTTCGGCGACGAGTTTTTGCCGCAGGTTCTCCGGCACGTTGCCGGCGTTAAACCGGACCGCTACTTGGTACTGCTTTTCCAATCCGCCCAGGAGCGCGGCGGGGTCGTCGGGCAGATTGGTCAGTTTATCCTGGCTATCGGCGAAAAACGCCCAGTTTTTGCCTTCCTTCACGAACATCGGCGGCTGACGATTTTTCCCGCGGATTTTATGCACCCCGCCGCCCAGGTCCTCGGTCTTGCCGATGACCCCTTCGAGGGCGTCGCCCAGCTTTGCCAGATCGGTAACGGGCAGAAAAGCGTATCCGGTGAGTTTTTCGCCCTCGAAATTCAGCACCGCGCCCCACGGCCGAGCCTTGTCGAGTCCGACCAGTCCTTGGTTTTTGGTGAAGAGCTTGAGCAGGCCCTCCAAGCCCGCACCGAGTTCCGGATTGCCCGCCAATTTCGCTACGTAATGGACATCGCCCATGAAGGCGTCGTAACCCGCCAGCGAAACCACGGCGACGGGTTTTTGCGTTGTCGCGGATGAGTCATCCGCCATTGCCCACGTTCCTTGAGTTCCGATCGCCATGGCGGCAATCAACAGCATGAGTAGAAATCGCTTCATAACGCATCTCCTGGAGGGGGGGTATAGGGTGGGCCGTGCCCACCGGTCTGGGGTGAAGTCATTTTTCCGTAGGACAGGTTTCCAACCTGTCGGGAGTGTCCTCGTTGTTGTCCCGACAGGATGAATACTCGCCCTTCGGAGGGGTAATTCGCGCAATCCAACGCAAGGCTAGACATTTCGTAATTCGACCGCGAAATGAAAATCTTGGAAGTGATTGAAAAAAATTTCTCAACGGGAGAAAAAAGAGTTTCCCGGCTTAGAAAAGCCGAAAAATCCGCTCGAGTGGCGAATGATTTAACCAATCGAGATGGCTGCCGGGCGAAGATTGGAGGATTTTTACCGTTCGCGGAAGGTGATGCGGCCCTTGGTGAGGTCGTAGGGAGAGAGTTCGACCCGGACCCGGTCCCCCGGCACGATGCGGATGAAATTTTTCCTCATGCGGCCGGCCACGTGGGCGATGACCGAATGGCCGCTCTCCAATTGCACGCGGAATCGCGTGTTCGCCAGGGCCTCGGTTACGGTCCCCTCGACTTCGATGGCTTCTTCTTTTTTAGGCATAGATCGTTCCAGAATACAACGCGAACTGGAGGATTCCCGTCCCCGGCGAAAATTCCCGGCATCGAACCATAATCGCCCTATCTTACCAACTTTCCGGGTGGTGTCTAGCAGGGGTGGATGCCGGAATTCGAAGCGAGTCGAATTTGCCGTATCACGCGCGCCGAGGGGTTGATCCCCTCGGCTGGAAGTACTCTACGATTCGGCAAGTTTAGCCGAGGGAAAGACCCCCTCGGCTCGCTCGTCGCAAACTAAGACATTTCGATCTTGGCGATTTTGACGCGGGTGTAGATTTGCCGGTGGCCGGTGCGGCGGCGGTAGTTCTTGCGGCGGCGGAATTTCTGCACCACCAGCTTCGGACCCTTCGTCGCGCCCACCACCTCGGCCGTTACGCTGACGGTGTCGAGCGTGGGCCGGCCGATTTGCAGGCCTTCATCGTTGCGGAGGGCCAGCACGCGGTCGAACTTGATTTGTTCGCCGGCCGATAGGCCGCGGAAATCGATATCCAGCGTTTGCCCCTCTTCCACTTTCAGTTGACGGCCGCCGTCGGAAATAATTGCGTAGAGCATGGTTCTAAGTTCGGTTGAACGATAATGGTGATTGGGAAATTGGCGAAAACAGTTCAAAGTAGCGGAGAATCGCCGGTTTTACAAGTGGGGGCGAAGATTTTAATAGGCGGTAGGCGGTATTTATTGGTTCCGAGTGAGAGCATTTCCGCAGGTCTCCGACGCGGGAGCGTCGGGGAATGGCGTTCCCACGCGGAGCGTGGGAACGAGTAAATTTCTGACCACTGACCACTAGCCACTGACCACTCTTACTATACTTTCCCTAATTTAACTTCCCGGTCTTCGGCATCGCGGCATTCCAACGCCAGGTGTTCCGGCGGAACTCCTTTGGCGGCAAAGATTTGGATCGACATCGAGCCTTCCGATTCGAGCCGCGCCAGTTCGTGCCGCTTGCGATTATTCAAATAATCGGCCACGTTTTCGGCCACCGTAACCGCGACTTTGGCGACCGACTGCCGTTGGGCAGCCAAAATTAATAGCCGAATGACCTCCAAGGACATGCTTTCGGGTGTCTTGACTACCCCCGTGCCCGTGCAACTGGGACATTGCGAATACGCGCTGTTTTTCAGGTTCGTGCGGATTCGCTGGCGGGTCATTTCGATGAGTCCGAACGGGCTGGTGCGGAGGATTTTGGTCCGCGCCCGATCGCGCCGGGTCGCGTCGCGCAGCGCATGTTCCACGCCGCGGCGGTTTTTTTCCTTCCGCATGTCGATGAAGTCGTTCACGATCACCCCGCCCAGGTCGCGGAGGCGGATTTGCCGGGCGATTTCCTTGGCGGCGTTGACGTTCATCTGAAAGGCGGTTTCCTCGGCCGAATCGTCGGTGCGGAAGCTGCCGCTATTGACGTCGATCGCCACCAGGGCTTCGGTCTGGTCGATGACGATCGACCCGCCGGCCTTCAACGGCACCTGGCGGCGGTGAATCTTGGCAATTTCCTCGTCCAAGTTGTACTTGTAGAATAGCGGCTCCTTGCCGGCGAAGAGTTGCAGGCGGTTCACGTAGCGGGGCATCACGAGTTGCAGGAACTCCTTCGCGCGGTGGAACGCCTTTTCCTCGTCGATGTAGATCGTATCGACCTCGTTGGTGAAGATGTCGCGGATGGTGCGGATGATCATGTCGCTCTCTTCGTAGATATCGACCGGGCCGGGCAATTTGCGCACCCGCCGCGCGATGACCTTCCACAAGCGGAGCAAGTAGGCCAGGTCGCGGGAGAGTTCGCGCTTGGTGCGGTCGCTGCCCGCCGTGCGGACGATGAAGCCCAGGCCCTTGGGCGGATTGAGCTCGTACATGATGTCGCGCAGCCGGCGGCGGACGCCTTCGTCCTCGATCTTCCGCGAGACGCCGATGCGGCCCAGAGCGGGCATGAGCACCAGGTAGCGGCCGGGGATGCTGATGTAGGTCGAGAGCGTCGGCCCTTTGCTTCCGATGCCTTCCTTGATGACTTGCACCAGCACTTCGTCGCCGCGGCGGAGGATGTCCTGGATGGGCGGCTTGAAGCGCGGCCGGTTGCCGCTATAGAAGCCGCGTTTCGCCGGGCCGTCGTCGTCCTCGACGAACGCGCTCTCGCGCGGCTCGCCGCGCGGCGGGCGGCGGAAATTGCCCCGTCCGCGCGGGGGCGGCGGGGGGCGGTCGGGATCGTAGCCGCCCTGGCGGAAGTATTGCGGCTCGACGTCGCTAATGTGCAAGAACCCGTTGCGGCCCACGCCGAAATCGACGAACGCCGCCTGGATGCTGGGTTCGATGTTGACGATCACCCCCTTGTAAATGTTGCCCACGTAGTTGTCCTGGCCGCTGCGCTCGACGTACAGCTCTTCGAGCACCCCGTCTTCGACGATGGCGATGCGGCTCTCCTCCGGTTGGGAGACGTTGATCAGCATTTCCTGCTTCATAATCGAAAAATTCTTTCTTGTTCGGCAATGTCGGCGAGTACGCACATGACAATCGCTTGCGTCCTCAGCCCGTAGGTTATGCTTTAGCATAACAATCGCTGTTATGCGAAAGCACAATGATTGCTGTTATGCTGAAGCATAACCTACTTGGCGCATC
Organism: Pirellulales bacterium; assembly: GCA_020846145.1. Lineage (GTDB taxonomy): Bacteria > Planctomycetota > Planctomycetia > Pirellulales > Thermoguttaceae > JADLEL01. The sequence continues at coordinate 12,645 of JADLEL010000171.1, forward strand.
ACGGGGCGATTTCCACGGCGGTGCGGGCGAGCGCGACTCCTTGCGATTCCAAATCGCCGAGTTCGAGCGCGCGCAGCACTTCGCGCGGTCCGGCGCTGCCGGCCTGGTCGATCTTCAGCCTCATCCGCAAGACGCCGCCGGAAAACGCGAGCGTTTCCAGGAGCGGGCGGATATCGACGGTCGAACGGCCGTGCGAACGGGCGATCGGGCAGGCCGGCTGGGCCAGCAGGCGATCGATCCGTTCGGCGAGTCCGGTTTGCATCGGGACGGGGATCGGCGCTTCGTAGGCCGCGCCGCGGACTTGCGCTTTTTTGGCGCCTTCGGGGAGCGTTTCGACCGCATGCAGTCGCAGTCCACCGGGGAGTTGCGGCGCAAGCCGCTTTGCGATTTCATCGGCGGAAAGGTTCTCGGCCAATTCGAACTCCATCACTTCGTCGGCGCCGGCGATGCCCACCGCGAGCGGCAAGGGGAAGGTCATCCGCGGTTTGGGATGAAAGCCTTCGCTCCTGCCCAGGGGCAGGGCCGCGCGGCGGAAAATCCGCTCGAAACAGCGCATCAAGTCGCGATGCCCGATCCAACGCAAATCGTCCGTTTTGCTAAAGCGAATGCGTACTCGTAATCGAACCATGCGTTCGAGTTTTTCCCGCCGCTGCCGTTGCGGCCGGGAAGGTTAAAAAAATGGTGATTCAGCAGCAACAAAAAAATAAATGGTCGGCGTTCCGCCTTCCCAGGGCGTTGCCCTGGGCTGGGAGAACGGCTGCCCCTTTGGGGCGAAAATTTCTACGTTTCGAAAGTTTCGAAACCGGTTCTATTTCACGACAGGTTGGAAACCTGTCCTACGTTCACGTTCTCGTCTTTCCCAGCGCTTTATTCATTTCCTCGGTCAAATAGCTTTTGATTTCGCGGGCGTTTTCCATGTTCATGGCGTGCGCGGCCACCACTTTGCTTTGGTCGATCGAAACCTTGCGGACGAGGTTTTTGATTTCGGGGATCGCCGCCGGCGTGGCGCTGAACCGCCGCAGGCCCAAGCCCAACAGCAGCATGGTGTAAATGGGGGCGCCGCTCATCTGGCCGCACATATTGATCGGCACGTTCGCGCCGAGGGCGACGTCGAGCGACGTTTTGATCAACCGCAGCACGGCCGGATCGGCCGGATTGTAAAGCTGCACCACGTCCTTGTTGCTGCGATCGACGGCCAGCGTGTATTGCACCAGATCGTTCGTGCCGATGCTCAGGAAATCGACCTCCTTCACGAAACGGTCGAGCATCATCACCGCGGCGGGCACTTCGACCATCATGCCGATGGGCAGGTCGCGGTTGAAGGCGATGCCGTGCTCGTCGAGGTCTTCCATCACGTCGGCGAGCACCATTTTCGCCTGCCGCAGCTCCAAGAGCGTGGTGATCAGCGGGAACATGATCTGCAAATTGCCGAGCGCGCTGGCCCTGAGCGCCGCGCGGAGCTGCGTACGAAAGAGCGGCAGATTCCTGAGCGCCAAGCGAATGCTGCGCAGGCCCAGGCACGGATTGCGTTCGTCCTCCATGGCGGGCATGTTGGGCATTTTGTCGGCGCCCATGTCGAAGGTGCGGATGGTGACCGGCTTGCCGTTCATGGTATTGAGCACCCGCGAGTAGGCGTCGAAATGGATCTCCTCGGTGGGTTCCGTATCGCTGCCCAAGTAGAGGAACTCGGTGCGGTACAGGCCCACGCCGTCGGCGCCGCGATCGACGCAGTGATCGACTTCATAAGGAAATTCGATGTTTCCGAGGATATCCACATGCACGCCGTCGAGCGTTTCGGCCGGCAAATCGCGGAGCGGCTCGAGCCTGGCCGCCAAGGTGCGGTTTTCCTCGGCCTCGTGGCGGTAGAGGGCGAGCGTCTCTTCGTCGGGCTGGAGGATCACTAGGCCCTTGTCGCCGTCGATGATCACCAGATCGCCGCCGGAAACCTCCGAGAGGAACGAGCCGGTTCCGACCACGGCGGGAATGCCCAGCGCTTCGGCGACGATGGCGGTATGGCTCCCCGGCCCGCCGACCTCGGTAACGAAACCGCGCGCGAATTTGGGGTCCAAATTGGCGGTTTCGCTGGGCGTGAGATTGTGGGCGAGAATCAACACCGGCGAGGTGAGGTGCGCGATCCCTTCCCGGCGGTGGCCCAGCAAATGCCGCAGCAGGCGTTTTTCGATGTCGAAAATGTCGTTCGCGCGCTCGGCCAGATACGAGCTTTCGATGCGCTGGAAGACCTGGGCGTAGCGGCGCAACGTGCGGCTGACGGCGTATTCCGGGGAATAGTGCCGCTGGCGGATCATCTCCTCCAACTCATCGTGCAGCCGGGAGTCCTGCAGCATCTGCAAGTGGGCCTCGAAGATTGCTCCGTATTGCGCGCCGAGTTCGCGGGCGACGGCGTCCCGATTGCGGGCGATCTCCCAGGCGGCGGCTTCGACCGCCTTATCCAACCGCTCCAATTCATCGACCACCGCGTCGCGCGCGACGAACCGGCGGGGGATGCGAAATCCCTCGTTGTCCATCACCAGCGCTTCGCCGATGGCGACGCCGGGCGAAACGGCAATCCCTTGGAGTTTTTGCATGCGATATGTGGTGTATTTTTTCAGGCGGGAAATTATTTTTTCCGCAGCGCGGCGAGGAGCACGGTTTCATCGCCGGTGAATATCGGCGCCAGGGCGTCGAGGACTTCCCCGGCGTCCGGACCGGCGGCTTCGAGGGTGATCGTCGAGCCGCACGGCGCGGCCAGCGCCAGCAGGTCCCAAATATCCGTCCCCTTTGCTTTGTGGCACGCGCTAATTACCTGAATCTCGCTTCGCGACCGGCGGGCGACGGCTTGGATGGCGGTCGCCGTGCGGACATGCACTCCCGAAGGATCGGTTACGACCAGCGATCGGGAGACTTTCTGTTCGGACATTATGAACTCAGGAGCCGAATTGGTTGTTGTCGGCTTCCGCCAACAGGGTGCGGATGTCGGCCTGGCTCTTGGCCTGCTTCAGGAACCGGCAAAACGTATCGTCGCGCAATTGGCGGGAGATGTTTTCCAACGCCCGCAAGTGATCGCCGGGGCGGTCGAGCGGGGAGATCAGCAGAAAAAACAGGTGTACCGTTTCGCCGTCGAGGCTGGTGAAATCGACGCCTTGGCGGCTGACCGCGACCGTCGCCAGCAAGCGATCCACGCTGGGATGTTTGGTGTGCGGGACGGCCACCCCGCGGCCGATGCCCGTGCTTCCCAATTCCTCCCGCTTGAGGATCGCCTTGACGATGCTTTCGTTCTCGCCGGGATCGATCTTGCCGGCGTCTTGGAGCGACTTCACGATCTCGCGGATCGCGCCCTCCTTATCCACCGCGGCCAAATCGGCGCGGATCGCTTCGGGACAAATAAAGTCGGCGAACTTCATGCAAGTACTCTCCGATATCTATTTTTAGTTGTTGCCCGACAATAAGTTGCCGGAATCGTAGTAGGCACACTCCGTGTGCCGTCCACGAATTACGGCACACGGAGTGTGCCTACTACATTGGAATTCGGTAGTTTATTGTCGGACAGCGCCTTAGTTGATTTCAATAACCGCGGGCCATGTTGCGGCATCGCGGCTTCGCGATGCCGAGGCAAAACCTGCTTGACGCTCCTTTTCTCGCCGTTTCATCGGCCCTCGGGAGGCGGAGGGCCATTAGGCTTCGTCGGCGGCCGTTTTCGGCAACGCGGTGGTCTCCTCGCGCCGATGCGTGGTCGAACGGTGCCGGTCGAGCAGCTTCTCCTTGTGCTTGCGCACCTGGCTTTCGAGCTTTTCGACCAGAAGATCGATCGCGGCCAGCAGTTCGCCGGTTTCCGCGGCGAAAAAATCGTGCTTGTCCGTGGCCGAGACGCGCAAATCGAGCTGGGGAGAATCGCGATGCTCGAGATCGATGGTCAGTTCCATCCCCACGATGCGGTCGTAATAACGCGGAAGCTTTTCCAACTTCTCCACGATTTTGGCTTGGGTTTCGTCGCTGATGTGTCCGTGTCGTGTCGAAATGTTGATCGGGACCAAGTGAATTCCTTTCTTCGCTGGCGCCACAAACGGTGAAACAATTATAAGCTAAACGGGGATGATTATATGGCGCCACGACGAGTTAGTTTGGGTAAAAATACCCTACAAACTCGACGCTTCAAATCATGGGATATGCCATACTCCACCCGGAAACATTTTGTTCGTCGTGGAAACCTTTTCAAGATTCTCATTCTAGCGGGAGTTCCCTGAACGCACAAATGCATCCGGGGAAAAAGATGCGACGATTGTGAAAAAACGATGAGAAAATCGAGGCTTGATAGCTATCGGAGGGGGGTTGCGGATATTTGTAGATTTGTAAGCGTTCACACCCCGGTCGGGGACTGGTCCATTTTTCGGCGGGAAAACGTATTTTGTGGACAAACGGTAGGCCGAAAACATGGACCTGTCCCCTTCCCGCGGCGCAAGGGGGACAGTCCCATTTTCGCGGCGATTAAGCACTTTTACGGCGCCATCATCTTTTGCGCCG
>JADLEL010000172.1 GCA_020846145.1 Pirellulales bacterium
AAACATGGACCTGTCCCCTTCCCGCGGCGCGAGGGGGACAGTCCCATTTTCGCGGCGATTAAGCACTATTAGAGCACCATAATCTTTTGCGCCGCGAAAATCGGGACAGTCCCCTGTGAACGGTTACGATTTTTCAATCACTCAAAAAAAACTCCGTGTCCTCCGTGTCTCCGTGGTGAGATATCCGGGCACAGCTTCGCCGCGCCATCCGGGCCATCGCACTACCGCGAACGAGAAGTACTGGGAGATTCCAAGAAATGCAAGAGCCTACGAATCGGGGATATGATTCGTAGGCATCTTATAAAACGGAGAAAGCCGACGCCGCGGTACTATATTTTCCCAAACCGCGGAATGTTCCGCAGGATGTTACTGTCTTCGACGGCGGCAAAAGGCCCAGCCGCCGGCAGTCATTACCATTGCCAAAAGGCTCGCGATCGAAGCCGGTTCGGGAACGGTCTGTACTTGGTAATCGCTATCGGCAATCAACATGATTTTGGAATAGAGTTGCATCGGGTATTCATCGTTGGCGAAGTTGTAACTGTAGGCAATATCATTAGCTTGCAAATTGATATTTGAGATAATAACCGCCGCACTGTCAGCTTGCCCGTTATCCTTTAAGATATTATTTGCCCTCAACGTTTTGCCAACGTACGCCACATTTCCGAGAAAGCATGGAACGGTGTTCTTAACGGTATAAGTTCCGACAGGCAAGTCCGTAAAAGAATAATACCCATAAATGTCGGTCCAAACTTCCTTGAGGAGTTGATTGTTCTGATCGAAGAGTTGGATCGGATCGCTGCGCACACCCCAATCGCCATCAGAACCTTGATCGACCACGCCATCACCGTCAAGGTCCACAAAGACAGTTCCCGAGATAATGGCTCCTTGTGAAAAGACCGGGAAGGCAAGCGAAAGCACAATCGCCATCCCCAGTGGCCGGAAAGAACAGCCGAGCAGACACCTGATTCGCGCATGCCGAACGCATGCCGAAAATGGCCGGAAGAGTTTCGAGTTCACGCCGCTGCCTCCATCGTTGGGGTTGAAAGGATTTTGGAGATTACCTAATCCTCATCCTAATCAAATTTTATAGAATTGCAATAGGTTAAAGCGGCAAATTCGGCAGAATTCCTATTTCCTATCTTTTCTCCGTCACAAATTATATAATTAGAGGATTGCAAGGCGAGAGATTGGCGAATTTCTTCCGCATTCACCCCCTCTTTAGGGTTATTTTCTGCCATTGAAACCGATAAAGGCTCAGTTCATGGAGGAATGTCATCTACCGATTACGAGACACGAGATGGTCCGCCGTCAGTTGCGGGCGAGGGGGATTGTCGATCCGCGGGTGCTGAACGCGATGGAAAAAATTCCCCGCGAGCGATTCGTTCCGCCCGATTCGATGGATCAAGCCTACGCCGACCGCGCCTTGTGCATCGGCTGCGAGCAGACCATCAGCCAGCCGTATATCGTGGCGTTGATGACCGAGGCCTTGGAACTCGACGGCGGCGAAACGGTGCTCGAAATCGGCACCGGCAGCGGTTATCAGACGGCGATTCTCGCCGAACTCGCCCGCGAAGTTTTCAGCATCGAACGCTTGGCTCCGTTGGCCGAGCAATCGCGGAAGACGCTCGACGAACTGGATTATCATAACGTAACGATTCGCGTCGGCGACGGCACGCTGGGGTGGCCGGAGCGCGCGCCCTTCGCGCGGATCATCGTTACGGCAATGGCGGCCGAATGCCCTCCGGCGCTGTTCGCGCAGCTCGCCGAGGGGGGCATCCTCGTCATCCCCCTGGGCGAGCGCGAGTCGCAGACACTCGAAGCGATCCGCAAAGTCGAGGGCCGCAAGCATTCCACTTCGATCGCCGGCTGTCGGTTCGTGCCGCTGATCGGCGAACAAGGTTGGCCGCCGTGAGGCATAACCGCTACGATCGTTAAATCTCCCTCGTGAACGGCGGCGGTCGCCCGAAAATTCTTTGGAATCCCCAAGATTTTCTCACGTTTCGCCATTTGACAATCGGGAAATCCGACCTAGGTTTAATGGTAGAGGCAAGACGCGAATGCGTCAGCCTGAGCAAAGGGAAGGCCCCGGCGGTCTTCCAAGCGTGGCGTGCTTGTCAGCCGGAAACGCGCGAGCCGCGTTTTCCACGAAGGCTAATTACGCCCGCTATCGGGCCTGCAGCCTCGACATCCTCGATAAAGGCAAACCGGTCGCAAGGCCGGGACGCAAAGCCTAGGGCCGGCTTTTTTGGCCGGCAGCCTGGTTGCCGACAGGGTGAAATACCAAAGCATTCGGCAAGCGACGAGGACGGAGGCGCTTTACTAAATTGGGATCCCGCGGATAGATTGCAGGCCGCGCCCGCTTGGGCGTACGATCCAAGGGAGCCCGTTGGTTTCAATTTTCCGGTTGATTTTCCCACTTCGGGACCATAACTGGAATGGAGGATTTCCCATGAACTCGCTCGCTCTGAAGTTGCGTCGTTTCCTCGTTTCGGAGGATGGCCCCACCGCCGTCGAATACGCGGTGATGCTGGCTCTGATTATCATCGTCTGCTTGGCGGCGATCGGCACCATCGGCACGAACGCCAATACGACGTTCACGAACGTCGCGGCCAAATTGGGCTAGTAGGCGTTTCGGCCTACCGCCACGGAGTTTGGGCCTAAATCGCGCCCAAGCGAAAAAAACCGGATAACCCCCTCGGCGTCAAAATTTGATCCCGAGGGGGAATTTTTTGACCTATGATTGAAGTAGGCGGTAGGCGGTAGGCAGTAGGCAGAATGATGAATGATGAATGATGAATGATGAATTGGAAAAACATTTAATTAGGCTTCTGGCTTCTGCATACTGATTTCTGCCTACTGCTTACTGCCTACTATTTCCTTCAACCAAACCTTTCGGAGCGTGGAGCAACAAGTCATGCCAAGTTGGCAATCTCTCAGCGGTGCGTTTACGGAGCATTGGGATATTTGGCTGGTTACGGCGGTACTCGTCGTGGCGGCCGCGATCGACGGTTGGAAACTGAAAGTTCCCAATTGGATCACTTTCCCTTTTGTCATCAGCGGTTGGATTTACTGGACCGCTTCCCACGGCATGGAAGGCCTGGGCTGGAGCCTCGTGGGAACGCTGGTGGGATTAGCGCTTCTTCTGCCCGCTTACGCCATTGGCGGAATGGGGGCGGGCGACGTTAAATTACTTGCGGGCGTGGGGGCTTGGGTTTGCGGCACCCACACTTTTTACGCCTTTTGTCTTTCGGCGATCGTCGGCGGAGCGATTGCCTTGGGAATGGTGGTCGTGGGGAAGAAGTGGCGGCACCATTCCAGCCAGTTCAAGAATATCGTCAATGAGATCCTGGTGATTCGCGATCCGAATCAACTCGCGGCCATCGCCGCGGAGCGAAAAAGCTCGATGCTGCTGCTACCTTATGGAATACCAATCGCGATCGGCACAATTGCCTATTTTATCTGGACGGGGATGCTGCCATGAAAACTCCTATACTACCCATGCTAAGCAATCAGAAACGGTTTTTTTTGAAGCAATCTCCCCCCGACGCGCGAATTCCGCCGACCGGGGAAGATAAACCGCAGATCGGTTGTCGTTCCTGCCGAAAAAGACGAGGAGCGGCGGCTGTCGAATTTGCGATTATTGCGCCGTTGTTTTTCCTCCTGGTGTTCGGGATGATCGAATTCGGGCGGATGGTCATGGTGCAACAAATCCTGACCAATGCCTCGCGAGAAGGGGCAAGGAAAGCGGTATTGGACGGTTCCACGACCACGGACGTCGTGAATACGGTCCTCACGAACTTGAGCGACGCTAAGATCACCGCCAGCACGAGCAACGTTACCATTAATCCGGCAAATCCGGCGACGGCGAATTATGGCGATCCGATCACCGTGACGGTTACCATCCCCTTCAGCCAGGTGAGTTGGCTGCCCGCGCCGATGCTGCTGAGTTTTTTGCCGAGCGGACAGACGGATATAACCTTAACCGCCGCGACGGTCATGCGCCGCGAAACGGTGCAACAATAGTGAGGGATTAGGGGATAGGGATTAGGGATTAGGTTCGGAAGGGCCGCTATTCTCTATCCTCCATCACCTAGCCCCAAGTTTGGAGTTCCCATGCGAGCTAAATCCTTGGCATTGCTTATGTTGGCGCTGGGCTGCGGCCTGGTCGCGTCGATCGGCATTACGCAGGTGATGGCGAAGCGGGACGCCGCGCCGACGAATTCGGGCGAAACGGAGTCGATCTTCATCGCCGTGAAAGACATTCCACTCGGCGAGCGCCTCACCACCGAGGCCTTGAAACTCGAAGCCTGGCCCAAGGATAAAATACCCCCGGGAGCTTGTTCCAAAATCGAGGATATCGAAGGCTGCCGCACGCGGGCCAAACTGTATGCCGGCGAGCCGATATTGGCGAAAAAACTCCTCGGCAAAGGGGCAAGTTTGCAGGGCGACAGCGCACTCATTCCCGCCGGTTATCGCGTGGTGCCCGTGAAAGTCGATAACGTGAGCGGGGGACCGGGCCTGATCACGCCCGGCGACCGCGTCGATGTGCTCGTCCACCTCACGCGGAATCCCCATCAAGAGATTTACGATACGAGCACGCGCACGATTCTTCAAGACATTAAAGTCTTCGCCGTGAACGACATCGTCGATATCGGAGAGCAGAAGGAGAGCAAAGACAAGGAAAAATTGGCCGCCAAAACGATTTCACTTTTAGTGACGCCGGCGCAGGCCGCCAAACTCACGCTGGCCAGCGAGATGGGCAAAGTTCGCTTGATCATGCGTTCGCCCGACGATAACAGCAATTCCCTCGACGGAAATTCGAGTCCGAGCGAACTCTTCGGGGGATCGAGCAATGCGCTCCGCGACAAGGAAAAACTGTTCGCGCCCGATACGCCGCCCGCCGCGCCAAAAAACACCGGGCTGACGAACCTCTTGGACGACATCCGGAAAAACATGGCGGCGAGGCCGAAAGTAACGCTCTCCGTCGTTCCCAGCGAAACCTGGACGATGCGGTTGTTGCAGCCCAACGGCATCAATGAATTGATCCTGGAAGCCGACACCGGTCCGCACGCGGCGAAAATGCCGCAAGGCGCATGGCATCTCTCGAGCGCCAACTTGATCAGCGCAAACGGCGGCGCGGGCAGCAACCTCGGCAGCACTAACAAGACAACTTCGCCGCCGCCTACCGCCCCGGCAGCGAAAGAACCCGCGACGAGTTTACCCGGCCCCCCTCCCACCGAGCCGTCCGCCGAACCGAACACGGTTCCGGCCGCGAATCCGCCGGATAGCAAACCGCTTCCCAAAGATCCGTTTGCCGATCCCTATGCCAATCCCGCCGACGCGGCTAATCCAGTCTCGGGAGGGTAGGGTAGGACCGATAATTTATCGCTCCCGCGCAGAGAATATTCGCGTTGAATCGCAATGCTATAAACCGGATAACTCACGATATCCGATAAACTTACCGGGCAACGATTGCCCCGGTTTTAGATGCAAGGAATTCAAGGATGATCGAGCATCAGGTTCTGAGGCGCGTCTTCGCGCCGTTGGCGGTCGCGTGCATTCTAGCGGCGTCCTTGCGGGCGCAGACGAATGCCATTTCCTTACCGTTGAACAACAACGCCTCGCTCAATTTCGAGGTCAAATTGCCCCACGAGCGGATGGAGATGACGGCCTCGACGAGCCGCATCCTCACAATGGCGCAAAAAATCCCGCAGGCGCAGGTCAACAATCCCGACCTGCTGGACCTCACGCCGCTCTCGCCGACGCAAATCCAGGTTTCGGCGAAGAAGGCGGGCGTTACGCAAATCAACCTTTGGGACGAAGAAAAGAAGCTCTATACGATCGATGTGATCGTCTATGGCGACGCCCAAGAGTTGACCCTGCTCTTGAAGAGTCAATTTCCGAATTGCAGCCTGAAAATCGTGCCGGTGGCCAGTTCGGTGCTGATTTCCGGCTACGTCGATAAGGCCGAGCACGTCGATAAGATCATCCAGATCGCCCAGGAATTCTACCCCAAAGTCATCAACAACATGACCTTGGGGGGCGTGCAAACGGTGCTGTTGCACGTCAAACTGATGGAAGTCTCGCGGACCAAGCTCCGCCGTTGCGGCATGGATTGGAGCAACGTGAGCGGCGGCGGGACCATCACCTCCACGGTGGGGGACATCGCCTCCAGCGTGAGCGAGCCGGCGACGTTCACCTTCAGTCTCATTAGCGGCGGCGACACCTTTGCCGCCGTCTTGGACTGCTTGCGGCAGGACAACCTGCTGAAAATCCTGGCCGAGCCGAAATTGGTGACGCAGAGCGGCCGCGCGGCGTCGTTCAATTCGGGCGGCGAAATTCCCGTGCCCGTCCCGCAAAGCTTGGGCACGGTGACCATCGAATGGAAAAAATACGGCGCGCAAGTCGATTTCGTGCCGATCGTGCTGGGGAACGGTAAAATCCGCCTCGAAGTCCGCCCCCGCGTGAGCGAGTTGGACACGGCGCGAAGCATCACCATTCAGGGCACGCTGATACCGGGCATCCGCTCGCGCGACGCCGACACCGCGGTGGAATTGACCGCCGGCCAAACGCTGGCGATCGCCGGATTGGTGTCCAGCCGCGAAGAGGGCGAAAACAAAGGATTGCCGTGGATCAGCGAGGTGCCGTATTTGGGAGTGCCTTTCCGGCGGGTCAAGAGCACGACCAACGAAGTCGAATTGTTGATTCTCGTTACGCCGGAGCTGGTCGGCCCGATGGACGCCTCCGAAGTGCCGCCGTGCGGGCCGGGAATGAGCACCACCAGCCCGACCGATTGGGAACTCTACATGAAAGGGCATCTCGAAGTGCCGAATTGCTGCCCGAACGGCGATCCGAACGCTCCGCCGGACGGCATGATCGGACCCGAAGAAATGTCGGCTCCCTCGGCATCCGGGGCGATGACGCCGGTGAACCGGGCGAATTTCCGGGCAAATTCCGGCGCGGGAACGGTGCAAACCGTGCAGCGCGCGAACGGACCAACCTCTCAAACTCGTTACAATTCGTCCAAACCGAATCCCGTTGCCGCGGATTCCCGCGCCAACGGCGCAAATCCACCCTCGCCGTTCGTCGGCCCCGTCGGTTATGACGTAATTAAGTAATGAGGGAGGCAGGGGACAGAAAAAGTAGGTTATGCTTTAGCATAACATCGGTGTTATGCTAAAGCATAACCTACTCTGTCCCCTGTCCCCTGCCCACTGCCCGACATCCATGAGCAACGTACTCCGTCTAGCCATCGTCGATCCCAACGACTCCCAGCGCGAATCGCTGAAGGGGATGCTATTGGGCATGGACATGATCTGGCTGGAAGCCGAATGCTCCCGCTATGAGTTTTTTTCCGACGTCGTGGCCCAAACCCATCCCGACATCGGGTTGGTGTGCATCGACGCCGATCCGAAAAAGGGTTTGGATTTGGTGCGCAAGATCACGGCCGCTTCGCCCGACTGCGCGATGTTGGTGGTGAGTTCCTCGAGCGACGGCGGCCAGATTTTGCAGGCGCTCCGCGCCGGGGCGAAGGAATTCCTGACGCAACCGGTGCGGATCGAAGATTTGCTCGGCGCCTTGGGCCGCATCAGCGAACGCCGCTTCGGCGGCGGCGAAAACAGGCCCCGCGGATGCCAGGTCATCGCCGTGGCGGGCGCGATCGGCGGCGTGGGCACCACCAGCTTGGCCGTCAATCTGGGCTGCGCGCTGGCGCAGGACGCCAAAAACTCCGTGGCCCTGGTCGATCTCGACATGTGCCTGGGCGACGCCGACGTGTTTCTCGATTCGATTCCCGATTACACCCTGGTCGATGTCGCGCAGAACGTTACCCGGCTCGATTTCACGCTGCTGAAACGCTCGCTCACGAAACACTCCTCCGGCCTGTACTTATTGCCGCGGCCGGTGCGGTTGGAAGACGTGCATCTGATAACCTCCGACGATTTGCAGCGCGTCATCGGGCTGATGAAGGCCACCTTCACGCACCTCGTGCTGGACCTCTCCAAAGGCTTTTCGGCCATCGACATGATCGCGTTGGAAATGGCGCACCACATCCTCCTGGTGGCGCAGCTCGACTTGCCCTGCCTGCGGAACGTCGTGCGGCTGATGATGTCCTTCAACGAAATGGAAGGCTTCGCCGAAAAGGTGAAGATCGTCGTCAATCGGGTGGGCTTGGACAACGGGCACATCACGCAGAAAAAGGCCGAGGAAACCATCGGCAAGGAAATCTTCTGGCAATTGCCCAACGATTACCGCACGATGATCGAAGCCCGCAACAACGGCGTGCCGCTCCGCGAGCAGGCGCCCAAGGCGGCGATCGCGCAGGCGATCGCCCAACTCGCCGCCGCTCTCTCCGGCGGCGGCAAGGCCAAAATCCCGGAAAAAAGCGGCAAAAAGTCCGGTCTCGGCGGACTTTTCAATATCTGGCCGGCGAAGAGCGGGAAATAATCCCGCGCACATGGAATAAGCGACGGCGGATTTCCCGTGGATTATTTCGATCGGCGTTTTTTTATCAAGTATTCCCGGAAGGATTCGAGTCGCGGTAAAGATTCGCGGTCTTTTTGCCGGTTGGCGGCCTTTTTACTGGCGATAATATCGTCCAAGTGGCATACGGGAAATCCCTCGACATCGATATGTCTCTTCCAAGCGTCGTCGAATCGTTCGATGCCATCCGGCGCAAAAATCAAATCCAAATCGAAAGGGCCGTTTTTCAACTGCACGAAATCCTTGCCTTTGACAATCTCCGCCGTTTGCTCCGCATCGAGATCGAAACCCAACTCGCGCAAGGCCGCAACGAGAGCTTGGCAATTCAATTCCGAACGCTCGACGAAGAGATCGGCGTCTTGAGTGGTATCGGGAAATCCAAGCAGAATCGCTCCCGATTTGCCGAGAAAAAGATACTTCACTCCATGCCCGGCGAAACGATCGCGGATCTCTTCCGCTTGACGGTATTCAAACGCGCCCATAACCCAGCCAATCCGGTATGTTTTCTTCGCACCAACGCCGGTATTCTTCCATCGTGTCGAATGCGCGAAAGGGCGCGTCGTCGAGTACCGGCTTATAAGTGCGGATGAACGAGTAGCGAAAGCGCTGCGGCAGCGGCCGCCGCGCGGCGGCTTCGAATTCCTCGAGCCATTCGCGGGGGATATTCGACGGCGAATCCGCTGCTGCCGACTCGGACGTTAATCGATTTTCGATCATAATTTGATTGTAAGCGTTCACGCCCCGGTCGGGGACTGGTCCATTTTTCGGCGGGATAACGTATATTGCGGACAAACGGTAGGCCGAAAACATGGCCCCGTCCCCTTCCCGCGGCGCGAGGGGGACAGTCCCATTTTCGCGGCGATTAAGCACTTTTAGAGCACCATAATCTTTTGCGCCGCGAAAATCGGGACAGTCCCCTGTGAACGGTTACATTTGATTTTAACACATCTCGCGCCGGCAAGCAATCCGCCTGCTACAAGCCGAATAATCCTCCCCTTCGCTGAATTCGGCACCGCCCCGCGCCTTTTGCTTCGCGGGGAATTCGTAAGCTATGGTTGCATAGGAAAAGCCCGGGGCGCCGCATTGCGCCGCCGCGGTTGCCTGCGTATTAGTCCGGTGAATTCGCCGTGCGGGGAACTACCGGGCGAAAATCCAGTGAATGATCGCGAATTCGAATTATCATGTCAAAATTAGTTACGCAATCGCGCACCGCCGAGTCCAAGGAAAACAGTTTCGAGGAGCTTAAGCAGCGGATTCACAACAAGCTCGTCGATAAGCTCGATCTGTCGCGCGTCGGCGAATTGGAAGGCGAAACGCTGCGCCGCGAAATCCGCCTGGTGGTCGAACATCTCTGCGACAGCGAAGACACGCTCTTGAACCGCAACGAGCGCGAGCGGCTGGTCAACGAGGTGCTCGACGAAACGTTCGGCCTGGGTCCGCTGGAAATGCTGCTCAAGGACCCGACGGTGAGCGATATCCTCATCAACGGGCCGAAAAACGTGTACATCGAGCGCCGCGGGAAGATGGAAAAGACGAGCGTGGTCTTCCGCGACAACAACCACCTGATGCAGATCATCGACCGGATCATTTCGAAGGTCGGCCGGCGCGTGGATGAAACCTGCCCGATGGTCGATGCCCGCATGGCCGACGGCTCGCGGTTCAACGCCATCATTCCGCCGCTGTCGTTGGACGGCGCGTCGGTCTCGATCCGCCGCTTCGGCGCCAATCCGCTCAAGTTGGAAGACCTGTTGAACTACAAGGCGTTCACGCCGGAGATGGTGATGCTCTTGGAAGGGGCGATCAAGGCCCGCTTGAACATCATCATTTCCGGGGGCACCGGCTCCGGGAAAACGACGCTGTTGAACACGCTTTCGAGCTTCATCCCCAACCACGACCGCATCGTCACCATCGAAGACGCGGCCGAATTGCAGTTGCAGCAGGATCACGTGGTGCGGCTGGAAACCCGCCCGCCGAACATCGAGGGCAAGGGGCAAATCTCGGCCACCGACCTGGTCCGCAACGCGCTCCGCATGCGGCCCGAACGAATCATCATCGGCGAATGCCGCGGACCGGAAACGCTCGACATGCTGCAAGCGATGAACACCGGGCACGAAGGCTCGATGACCACGCTGCACGCCAACTCGCCGCGCGACGCGCTGGCCCGCATGGAAACGATGATCATGATGGCCGGCTTCGAATTGCCGCTGAAAGCCATGCGGACGCAGGTCGCCAGCGCGGTCGATTTGATCGTGCAGGCCAGCCGCCTGCAGGGCGGACCGCGCAAAATCACGTACATCACCGAAGTCGTGGGCATGGAACAAGACACCGTCGTGATGCAGGATATTTACAAATTCGAGAAGCAAGGCGTCGATGAAAGCGGCCGGGCCTACGGCAAATTCATCGCCACCGGCATCCGGCCGACGTTCATGCAACGGCTGGAAGCCGCGGGCGTCCGCTTGCCCGCCAGCGCCTTTCGCGAACGCGTGATGATGGAGGATTAACGAGCCATGAGCCCCCTGATGATAGGTATCGCCGCCTTCGTGGGCGTCGCCGCCCTGGTGATGGGCGCGGTGCTGCTGCTGCGCAATAAACCGACCAGCAAGATCGAGGAACGGCTGGATTTGATCACCGGGGCCAACACGCCCGCCGCGCTCAAGGAAGCGCTCTCCAAGCAGAGCGTGCTCACGCAGCCGCTGTTCGACACGCCGGCCTTATTCGAGCGGTTTTTCGAACGTTTCGGCCGCATCAATCTCCTGTTCGAGCAGGCCGACACCTCGTTGACGATCACGAAACTGCTGATTATCTGCGCGGTCATGGCCGTGATGGGAGTCTTGGTGGGCGCGATCGTGCGCCTGCATTTCGCGTTTATTCCCCTGGTCGCCCTGGCGATGGGATTTCTTCCGATCGTGTGGCTCATGTTCCGGCGGAAACGACGCCTGAAACATTTCGCGGCGCAACTGCCCGAAGCCATGGAAATGCTCGCGCGGGCGCTGCGCTCCGGCCAGAGCATGGGCTTCGGCTTCAACATGGTGGCCGGCGAAATGGGCATGCCCATCGGCAAGGAGTTCAATCGCGTTTTCGAAGAGCAAAACTTGGGCATCCCCTTGGAAGAGAGTCTGCGAAATATGACCGAACGCATTCCCAACCTGGATTTGAAATTTTTTGTCACCGCCGTGATTTTGCAGCGCCAGACGGGCGGCGACCTGGCCGAAATCCTCGACAAGATCGGCGAACTGATCCGCGACCGCTTCCGCATCTGGGGGCAGGTCCAAGCGCTGACCGGCGAAGGACGGCTCTCCGGCGTCGTGCTCTTGGGACTGCCGTTCCTGCTGTTTTTCACCGTGTATCAACTCAATCCGAAATACCTGATGGTGCTGTTCACCGATCCGATGGGCACGAAAATGCTCGGCATCGCCATCGTCATGCAGTTGCTCGGCGCCTTGGTGATCCGAAAAATCGTGAATATTAAAGTGTAGGGGCGTGGGAATGCTGAATGCTGAATGATGAGTGATGAGTGATGAGTGATGAATTCACCGACCACTAACCACTCTCCACTGCCTACTGCCTACCGCCTACCGCCTACTAAAAAGGTGCCGCCGTGTTATTCGCATCCGATTTGATCGATTACGAAATGTTGGTTCCACTGGCGATTTTCGGCATGTTCGCCGCGATCGCCTGGTGGGTGCTGGAGCACGTCGCCGTGGGGAAATCGCGGGCGGTCGAGCGTCTGGACGAATTGAAAACGCCGCGAAAACGCCATCCGACCGAAAGCGCCTTGAAGAGGTCCGATCCGGTCACCAAAATGCTCGAGCGCGCCACGCCCGCCCTCGCCAAGCCGCTGCAACCCAAAAACGAATTGGAACTCGGCAAGCTCAAGTCCAAATTGTCCTACGCGGGTTTTCGCGGAGAGGCATCGGGAAGCATCTTTCTGGGCTTGAAATTCGCCGGGTTGGTCGCCGGATTGATCATCGGCGGCGGTTCGCTGGTCGCGCTGAAGGGCATGAACCAGAAATCGATGATGTGGTCGATCGGCATTGCCGGCCTGTTTTTCTATCTGCCCGATCTCGTCGTCTGGTACATGGGAAAGAATCGCAAGCAGTCGATTTTCCTCGCCCTGCCGGACGCCTTGGACCTCATGGTCGTTTGTGTGGAAGCCGGCTTGGGGCTGGATCAAGCCATGCGCAAGGTGGCCGAGGAAATGAAAACGGCGTATCGCATCCTCACCGACGAATTCGCGATCTGCAATTTCCAACTGCAGATGGGCCGGCCGCGCACCGAGGTGCTGCACGAACTCGGCGCGCGCACCGGCGTGCCCGACCTCCGCGCCCTGGCGGCCGTGCTGATCCAGGCCGATAAGTTCGGCTCCAGCGTGGCGCAAGCGCTGCGCACCCAGAGCGACTCGCTGCGCACCCGGCGGCGTCAACTGGCCGAGGAAAAAGCCGCCAAAACCGCCGTGAAGCTGATCTTCCCGCTCGTGATCTTCATCTTCCCCGGCATCTTCGTCGTGCTGGTCGGTCCTGCGGCGATCACGATGGTCCGCGAGATGTTCCCCAAGATGACCGGGTAAATAAATGATGAATGATAAATGATGAATGATGAATGATGAATGGTTCGATGCGAGCGGGCCACGCCCGGATGTTGGTCGGAGAGCGCATTGTGTTCGAGGATGTGAATACTATGCGGTTCGGAAATGAGCGTAATTCTCCTTTCGGTTCGGCAACGAAATAGCCGATAAATTCGGATAGACCCGTATTGTAGGCAATTAGCCACTTTTTGCACTGAATTGCCGGTGTAAGATTGGTCCGATTGCATAAAGTTTAACGGCAGAACCCGTCATGGAGGGAAGGAATATGTCGGCTCGATTACTCCGGTGCGTACTTTTTGCCGTCTTGGCGATGGGAACCCAACCCGTCCAAGCCGATTGGCTGTGCGATTTCCTGCATAGCATCCCCCAGGACATCAAACGGCGGAATTGCTGGCCGCAGCCGTTCGTCTGCCCCGATCGGCAGGCCGTCCGCGCGCCGTTCGCCATCGAAGTGGCCAACGGCTGGCGACTGCAAAACCTCTTGGGCGATCATTACTTCGACGCGAACACCGGCGAGCTGACCGAGGCCGGGCGGCTGAAAGTCCGCTGGATAACGTTCGAGGCGCCTTCCCAGCATCGGGTGATTTACGTGCATGTCGCGGCGACGGCTGAAGAAACCGCCGCCCGCATGAATGCGGTTCAATCTTACGCGGCCCAACTCATGCCGCAAGGCGTATTGCCCTCGATTTTCGAAAGCCGAATTTCCGACGACGGTTCGCCTGCCGATCAGGTCGAGGCGATCAGCCGAAAATTTCAAGCGACCACGCCTCCCCCTCGCTTGCCGCCCAAAGATTCCGGCGGAGGAAGCGGCAGCAGCGGAACTCAGTAATTCTGTGGGAATGATCGGCGACCATCGGGGGGAGGAATCCCCCCGATGCCGTTTCTTGGGGTAGATATTACCGCTGATCCAGAATGTCCGATCTTGCCCAATTTGCTTTTTTCAAACTATTTAGCCGGGATTATTCATAAACATCGTAGATGCGGCATCCTGCCGCATTTTAGGCAAAAGCGGCAAGATGCCGCTTCTACAAATCGCTTTTATGAATAATGCGGGTTAGCGGAATGAATCCAGTGTAAGGGAAGGAGAAATGGGAAAATGGGTAAAGGGAAAATCAGTTTACTTTATCGAGTGATTTCAGCGGAAGGCGTAAAATCAATAGTTTTCCTTTTTTCCCCTTCTCCATTTTTCCTCATTACACTATGTATTGCTTCATTCGATTGAAATGTGGCACTTCTATTCAAAGTTCACTTCGTTAAGAGCGTTAAATCTCATTTATTCCCTTAATTCGGCTTTACCCGAACTGTATTTTTGGCCGATCTGATAAACGAGGGTGCGCAAACGGGGCAACTTTTTCACGAGGAGCCAAGTGGTGATTCTCATCAACGGGACGAGATGGTTGTGTCTGCCGGCGGTAGCGGCTTGGCTCGCGCTAAGCGGTTTCCTATCGCCAAGGTGCGCCGCTCAGGATACCTTTGGCGGCGCCCCCTCCAAGCCTTCCTTCACCGATTCAGTAAAACAAAGTTTCAGCAAGGTGGGCGAAGCCTTTTCATCCAAACCGAAAACCAATTCCTTGCCCGACGACGACCCGACGCTGCTTAAATCGGAAGGCAAACCAAGCGTCGATCTATATCTTACCCTCGCCAAGCATTTCGAAGAGACGAACAAACCCGCCCAGGCCGAGGAGCAATACCAAAAGGCGCTGCGGCAAAGCCCCAATCACCTTGCCGCCATGCTGGGCTATGCGCATTTCATGGAAAATCACGGGCGGTACGAGGATGCCGTCAATTTATATCAGCGCACGATCAAAACGCATCCGCAGAATGCCTCGGCGCACAACAACCTGGGTTTGTGCCATGCGCGGGGAAAGAAACTCAAAGAGGCGACCGCCGCCATCGGCCAGGCGGTGCAGCTCGATCCCCGCAATCCGCTGTATCGCAACAACGTCGCGGCGCTATTGGTCGAGCAGAATCGCCCGACCGAAGCCTTCGAAAATCTTCGCAGCGTCCACGGCGATGCGAAAGCGTACTACAATCTCGGCTATTTGTTGAGCAAGAAGGGGGACAAATCGTCCGCCGAACATCATTTCAAGCAAGCCTTGCGGATCGATCCGACGCTGGAGCCGGCGCAGCGCTGGCTGTGCTACTTGCAGAACAAACCGCTGCCGCCGCCCGCCGATCGGAACTTCAAGATCGTCCGGCCGTCGCCGACCGTCGAGAGCGCGCGGCAACCGGAGCACGTGGCGACGCGCATCTTGCCGCCGCCCTCGCCTCCTCAGGAACCGCCGTCCGCGCCGCGGCAGAATCCGTTCTACGCGCCGCGGCAAGGCCCCGCGCCGAACCGAACGATTCCCGGCGAACCGCCGGCGACGACCGATCCCGCTTCTCCCAAGAGGCTGCCGCCGGTCGCCATTCGGCAACCGCTCGGCTCCGCGCATTCCTTGGATGCCTCCGACTCGTCCGAGTTTGCCCCCGCCGCTCCGCTGCCGCCGGGAGCCAATTGATCGCGCCGTTCCAAGACGAATTGGCCGCGTCCTCTCAAATTCGCAGGACCAGGTTTCCAATCTGTCGTCCGACCTGATTCGCTTGCTTCCAACGACAGGTTGGAAACCTGTCCTACTCTTTTCTCCGGGAGCAAGCCGATCCTTGGCGACCATTGACATTGCCGGAAGAAGCATGTTAATATGGCTCTTTAACGCACCGCTTCCCGGAGAAGAAAAATGTCTCTGCGAATCTTGCCGATCGCGCTTTCGGGCTGGCTGCTGGCCGCCGCGCCGCTCGATGCCGCGGAACAAGTCTTCGACATTCGCGACACCGGCGCCGTCCCCGACGGAAAAACGCTTTGCACGCAAGCCATTCAAAAGGCGATCGACCAATGCCATGATGCCGGCGGCGGCTCGGTTTATTTTCCGCCCGGCAAGTGGCTGTCGGGCACGATTTTCCTGAAAAACAGCGTTGCCCTTCATTTGGAGACCGGCGCGACCCTGCTGGGCAGCGGCGACCTGAAGGACTACCCCGAATATATTTGCAAACTCCGATCCTACACCGACAACTACGTGAAGCGCAGCCTGATCGTCGGCGAGGGCCTTCACGACATCGGATTGCGCGGCCGCGGAACCATCGACGGCCAGGGCGGGAAATTCCCGGGAAAACCCTATTTCGAACGCCCGTACCTGATCCGCTTCATCTCTTGCCGGGATATCCTCGTGGAAGACCTTTTTCTCCGCGACTCGGCCATGTGGATGCAGCACTATCTGGCTTGCGACCGCCTTACGCTCCGCGGCGTGCGGGTGTTCAACCACGTCAACCGCAACAACGACGGCATCGATATCGACAGTTGCAGCGACGTTTTCATTTCCGACTGCAACCTCGACACCGAAGACGACGCGCTCTGCCTGAAGGCCTGCGCCGCGCGGCCGTGCCGATACGTGAACATCAATAATTGCGTGCTGAGCAGCCACGCCAACGCGCTGAAAATGGGGACGGAATCGATGGGTGGATTCAACAATATCACCGTTACGAATTGCACCATCATGTCGCCGCGATTTTCCCAACATATCATGAGCGCAACGGAACAGCGCGGCCGCACGGGCATCGATCTCTTGATGGTCGATGGCGGAACGCTGGAAAACGTTATCATCTCCAACATCGCCATGGACGGCATTCACTCGCCGATCTTCATGCGGCTGGGC
The DNA here is from genome assembly GCA_020846145.1 of Pirellulales bacterium. GTDB lineage: Bacteria > Planctomycetota > Planctomycetia > Pirellulales > Thermoguttaceae > JADLEL01. The sequence continues at coordinate 16,756 of JADLEL010000172.1, forward strand.
GACGCGGGCCGCGCGCCCGTCGCAGGCGCGCCCAAGCCGCCTGTCGGCGCGCTGCGCAACGTCGTCATCAGCAACATTGTGGCGACGAATATCTCCAACCACGGCTCCGCGATCCTCGGCATCCCCGGCTATCCCATCGAAAACGTTACGCTGAGCAACATCCGCGTCGAATACGAAGGCGGTGGGACCGCGGCGGACGCCGGGCGGAAACTTCCCCAGTTGGTGGCCACCTATCCCAAGAGCACGATGTTCAAAGCCGTGATGCCGGCCTACGGCCTGTTCGGCCGCAATGTAAAAGGGCTGCGGTTGTCGAACGTCCAATTCACCTTGAAACAGCCCGATGCGCGTCCCGCCACGCTCTTTGAGGACGTGGAAGACTTGACCATCGACGGAAAAAACTAATCCACCAACACCGAGGAAGGTTCCCATGTCCTCCAAAAATCGCACCAACAAGCGGCACAAATCGTTCACGCGCCGCGATTTTCTCAAGACTTCGGCCGCCGCCTTGTGCGTTCCTTGGCTCGCGCCTTCCTCCGTCTTCGGAGCCTACGCTCCCAGCAACCGAGTGAACGTTGCTTTCATCGGCACCGGCAACCAGGCGAAGAACGATCTGCCGGCCTTCCTGGCCCTCTCCGACGTTCAGGTTCTCGCCGTTTGCGACGTGAACAAGGGGAGCCGGGGATATCGCGATCCCGGTCAATTCCTCGGCCGCGAGCCTGCCCGGAAACAAGTGAACGATTTTTACGCGAAAAAAACCGACGCGCCCGCCTATCGGGGATGCGACGCCTACGTCGATTTCCGCGAGGTTCTGGCCCGCAAGGATATCGACACCGTGGCGCTGGTGGCGCCCGACCATTGGCACGGAGTGATCACCTGCATGGCCGCCGCGGCGGGCAAGGACATCTATTGCGAAAAGCCGCTCTCGCTCACCGTTCGGCAGGGACGGGCGATGATCGACGCCGTGCGCAAACATCAGCGGATACTGCAAACCGGAAGCCATTATCGCTCCAGTCCCGCCGTTCGGCGGACTTGCGAATTGGTGCGCAACGGCCGCCTCGGCGAACTGCGGAAAATTACGACGTACGTCGCCAAGAATAACGCGGTCAGTCCGCCTCCCGGCTGGAAACCCATGCCGGTGCCCGAAGGCTTCGATTATCAAATGTGGCTGGGACCCGCGCCCGACGCGCCTTACCACGTCGATCGCTGCCTGTACCGCTTCCGCTTCCTCCTCGACTACTCCGGCGGGCAGACCACCAACTTCGGCGCGCACAGCAACGACATCGCCCAATGGGGGAGCGGCAACGATGCGACGCTCCCGGTGGAGTACGAGAACCTCGGCGCGGAATGGCCCGAGCCAGGCTCCCTCTTCACCACCGCCACGAAAGTCGATTTTCGCGCGCGATACGCGAACGGCCTGGAAATCCACTGCCTCACCGCCGAGCCGTATTTCGGCTGTCGTTTCGAAGGCGCCGAAGGTTGGATTCAGTACGATTCCAAGGGGATTCACTGCCATCCCGAATCGCTCGTGGATTCCGTCATCGGTCCGAACGAAATCCGCCTTCCGGTCAGCAATCCGCAGCGCAATCGGGACGACAGGAAATACTACGTTCCCGATCACGTCCGCAATTTCGTCGAAGCCGTGAAAAGCCGCGAGGACTGCATCGAACCGGTCGAAATCGGCCATCGCACGGCCGCGCTCTGCCATCTGGGCAATATCGCCATGAAGTTGAACCGCAAAATCCGCTTCGATCCCGACAAGGAGCAAATCGTCGGCGACGAAGAGGCCAACGCCATGCTCGACCGCCCCCTGCGGCAGCCCTGGCACGTTTAATCGGTTCTGGGATTCTGCGATATCGGGAACCACGAACGCCATGCCGAAATCCATAAAAATCACGAAAGTCAATTCCAACTTCGAGCGCGAGCCGCTGATCCGCCCCTTCGGTTTCAAAGGGGGATACATGACGGAAATTTGGCAGACGTTTTCCAGGATGGAAAGCTCCTCCGGCCTTTCCGGCGTGGGGCTTTGCACTCAAGGCGTACTCTGGTCCGACGCGCAAGTTTTCGCCGCCCATTCCGAAAGCGGCGGCAACGCGCTCATGTACGCCTTGACGGAAAGGGCTTTGCAGATCGTCAAAGGGCAGAGTTTCGCTTCGCCGGTGGAACTGCTCGACGCCCTGTACACGGAAGTCCACGAGTTCGGCCGGAGGATCACCGCGAATCCCGATCTGCGGAAAACTTTCGCCCTCAACGCCCTGGTGGGCGTCGATAATGCCGCCTGGCTGCTCTACGCCAAGGAAAACGGCATTTTTACTTTCGACGGCTTGATCCCTGCCGCCTATCGGCCCGCCCTTGCTCATAAGCACGACAAAGCGGCCGGCATTCCGCTGATGGCCTACGCCATTCCCATCGACGAGATCGAGGCCGCCGTCGGGCAGGGCTACTTCTTCATGAAAATCAAGATCGGCCAGCCGGGCACGCAAGAGGAAATGCTCGAAAAGGACAAGGCTCGGCTTACCGAAATCCACCGGGCCATCGGCGCTGTGAAAACCGCGCATACGCAAAATGGAAAACTCCCTTATTATTTCGACGCCAACGGCCGCTACGAAAAGCAGGAAACGCTGCTCATACTGCTCGACCACGCCCGAAAAATCGGCGCTTTCGAGCAGATTGCAATTATCGAAGAGCCGTTCCCCGAAGAGTTGGAGATCGACGTAAGCGATATTCCGGTCCGGTTGGCCGCCGACGAAAGCGCGCATACGGCCGCCGACGCGATCGCGCGGATCGAGATGGGCTACAAGGCCGTCGCCCTGAAGGCGATCGCCAAAACCCTGAGCATGACCTTCAAGATCGCCCAGGCCGCGCACGAGCGCCAGATCCCCTGTTTCTGCGCCGATTTGACGGTGCATCCCGTCCTGGTCGAATGGAATAAAAACGTGGCGGCCCGTCTGGCTCCTTTCCCCGGCATCGGAAACCTCGGACTGCTGGAAAGCAACGGCCACCAGAACTATAAGAACTGGAATGCGATGCTCGATTCCCACCCCCGCAAAAACGCGCCTTGGGTGAACGTCAAGCAAGGCGTTTATGAACTCGGCGACGAGTTCTACGCCACGGGCGGCGGCATTTTCGAGCCGATCCCGCATTTCGAGAGTCTGACGTGAGCCGAATCTTTTCGCTCCTCGCGCAGGCGGGTGGCGACGACTCTTGAACCGCCGCCTCCCGCGAACATCCTCGCATTTTTTCCTCGTCGCGCCGGCTAATCCGTCGTTGGCGCCGGCCTTCTTCGGATTTATTCGCGCCTATCGGGCCTCCGAAGCCGCGACTTGCTTACGAAGGGGCGGAAACATCTCCAGGGCGTTTTCGCGGAGGATTTGACGGCCGATTCGCACGGCGTCCTTTTCCCGCAACTCCTTGTCCATCACCTTCTCGGCCAGCGCTTCATAGATGCATTGCCGCGTATAGACGGTTGCGCCATAACTGCCCTCGATGGTGGACATGTCGCTGCCCCACATGATCCGGTTGGACGAGAACAGGTCGAGCCATTCCCGATAAGCGCGTTTGCCCACGGTATGGCTCAGGACCGGCATCCAGACCGAGTCGATCCATACGTTGGGGCACTTCAGGGCGATCATGCCGGTCTCGCCGACCCAGGGGAAGCCGCCGTGGAAGAGGATGAACTTCGTTTGGGGATTGGCTTGGATGAGATCGACCAAATTCATTGGATTGGAGCCTTGGATGTAGGCGTGGCCCGTGTGGATTTGAAACGGGAGTTCGTGCTTGGCCGACAGTTCGGCGAGTCGCCAGAAGATATAGTCCTGAAAGGCTTTAATCTGGGCAGGATTGAGTTCGTCGCGGGGCTTGCCGAAAACCGGCTCGACCTGCTGCTTGGAAATCCGCTCGAACAGCAGCGTGCGATCGTAGGCCGTCTGGCTCTTCAGGCAGACCGCGCCGGCCTTCTTCGCTTCGGCGAGAATCCGATCGAGCACGGCGACGTAGTCGTCGAGCGAAGCCGCGGGCAACCGATGTTGGGCCGCGAACGCATACGGGTCCGCCGCCGGCAACTTGGAAAATTCCGACGGATGGAATCCGTTGATGAGCCAGCGCACGTTGCACGCGGAAACGGTGAACGGATAGTGGTCGCGAACCTCCCGCGGCATTACGAAGGAATCGACCACCATCAGTTCGGTGTTCGCGCGCTTGCGGAGGACCTCGTCGGCCCAATCGGGATTCTCGTAGTTCTTCTCCATGCGGGCATTGAGTTCTTCGGCCTGATCGAGCGTGAGCGACTCGAAATCGACGCCGTAGAGATCGCGGAAGATGGGGAGCATGGCGCGGTAGGCCGATCGCGCCCGCGAATTGTCGAAGTCGGCCTGCGCGGCCGTCCACCACGCGTCGAAGCGGCGATCCGCGGGCCATGCCGCCAGCGGATGCGCCCAGGTGAAGTAACTCACGCTCCATACGCGATGCAGCGCGCAGTCCGACGGCTTGTCGCCGCGAAACTCGTGCTCCAGAACGTTCTGAAGTTGCCGGGGACCTCTCAGATGGCTGTGGGTGTCGATGGCCGGGACCGCGTCGAGGCGAGCCTTGATGCGTGCATAGACGTCGCTATCCTTAACGTCGCCGGCGTCGGCCGACCGCATGGGGACAAAAAACAGAGCCACAAGCAACCATCTCAGCGTCATTGGCATGAGAACGACTCCAAGCAAAGGGGGATGGAATTGAGCAACAAGCATGGGGCGGCCAACCTAAGAACCAGTCCAATATCAAGACCGCGTTTTGTTCAATGCGGGCACGGTTTGATTGGCGATTCTGCGAGGCGGGAGCCTCGCGGACATTGCGTTCCCAGGCGGGAGCCTGGGAACGAGAAAATCGCGGAGTTGATGTTGGACAGGTACTAAATGACCGAAAAACGTAATTCTACTCCAAAACCTCCAAGGGTGCAAATCTTGTTATGGGGGCAATAACCAAAAAAAACCGCCGGGCGAACTCGCGTCCAAGGGACGACGCGCGTTCGCCGCGGCGGGAGGCGCAATGGCTTCCTTTCCGCGGCGGAAAGTTAGCGTTTCCACAATCGACGCAGGCCCATCGCGGCCGGCAATCCCGCGAACAGCAGCAACCACGTTCCGGGTTCGGGCACGGCCGCGGCGGACGCCGGAGCGACACCGCCGATAATCAACGCATTTTGCGCGATCGAGGTCGCGGTAACCTCGGACGCGGCGAACACGTTCATCGTGCCGCCGCCGCCGATCGTACCCAGCGTATGAGTCCCGCCGTTCACCTGGAAAACGGCGTCGTTGGTGATCGCCGAGACCGGGGCGATTTGGCCCGTCGCGGACAATTCCAGCGTGCCGGCGCTAATCAGGGTCGGCCCCTGGTAGGTGTTGTTGCCGCCGAGGATGACTTTGCCGCCGGCGGTGTTGGAGTTGATCTTGGTCAGGCCGCCGACGCCCGAAATGACGCCGTTCAGGGTCATGGCGGCGCCGTCGGCCGCAGAGACGGTCAACGCGCCGGCGGCGGCGATGGTCGAGGTCAACGTGCTCGCGCCGCCCCAGGTGTCGATGCGACCGCCGGTGGCATCGATGGAAATCGGCTTCGCATGGGCGACGGTAGTCAGCCAGAAGCCCAACCAGGCGCCGTTGGCGAGGGTAATCTGATTGGCGTTGTTGCCCAGGGTCGTGCCGGCTTGGACGTAGAGCCGCCCGGCGTTGACGTGGATGTCGCCCAAGTTGGTTTCGCCCAGGTCCATCAGATCGATCTCGTTCGTGCCGACCTTGGTCAGGGCGTAACCGTTGCCGTGCAGATAGCCCGTCGCGATGCCGGAGTTGACCTGAACGGGTCCGACGATATTCCAGTTCCCCGTGCCGCCGAGCGTGGCGTCGCCGGCGAGAGTGATGTAATTGAAATAATGCGCGGCGGTCGAATTATTGACGAGCGCGCCGTTGCCGCCGACGCCCATTCCCTGCACGCTGATCTGCTCGTAGGAAGAGCTCAGGCCGTTGGAATCCAAGGTGCCGCCGTTGATGACGGTGCCGCCGCTGGTTCTTCCCAAAGCGCCGCCGGCGCCGTCGATCAGCATGCCTCCGGTGATGGTAACCGTCCCGTTGAAATCGTTGCCGTTGTTGACGGTTAACGTGCCGGCGCCGCTCTTGGTCAGGGTGGCGCCGCTGGAGATGCTGCCCGTGCCGCCGAAGATGTAATTCTTCGACGAATCGACGGTTACCGAGGCCGGGTAGAGATAGGGATTGGCCGCGTCGCCGATCGTCACGTTGAGTTTATCGTCGGGAGCGGCGTCGGTGAAGCTCACGGCGTCGGCCTGATAGAACAGTCCGTCCGCGCCGGTCCAGTTGGCGGTCGTTTTCAGGTCCCAAACGGAATTTACCGTTCCCGCCCAGATTAGATTGGCGTTGGAGCCGGAATCGACCTTGAGTTTCACGACGCCGGGCGAGGCGGTATTGAGCGACAGAGAATAGCGCGTGTTGTGGTTCGGATCGAGCGCGAAGCTGCTCGTGCCGCTTTGCGAGGAAGCGCTGAGCAGCGTGTATTCGCTGCCCGCCGGGCCGAGGGCCGTCTCGGGAACGATCAACACGTTGGTGTTTCCGTAGAGATTCAACATATTCAACCGGCCGACGACTTGGATTTTGTCGTTGGCGGTGGAGGCGGGGTTGGGAGTAAGCTTGAAGGTGAGCGACTCGCCGCCGGACAGGTCGAGGCCCGTCGTGGCCGACGCGCCTTGGATGGTCATCGTGCCGCCGAGATAGTTGTAGCGCGATGGACTGCCGGTGAACGAATTGGTAATCGACACCGGTCCGCTGGGCGCGATCTGCGAACCCGACGTCGTCGCCACGTTGCCGACCACCTTGCCGATGCCGATGAGGCCTTGGGACGCACCCATGCTGAAGGTCTGCGAGAAGGTTTGCGAAACGTCGAAGATCGCCGCGGGCTCTTGGAAAACAACCGCCATGCTGGCGGAGATGGTGCCGGAATCCTTTAGCGCCAAAGTGCCCGCCACAATGTCGGTGGAGTTGGTGTAGGTATTGGCGTAGGTGAAGGTCCAGGTGCCGGCGTCGAGCTTAAAAATGCGCCATTGGCCGGTGCCGTTCGTGATATTGCCGCTGACGAGGCCGTTTCCGGCCCCGCGGAAATACAAGTTATCCGAGCCGGACGTGGTGTTGGTGATGGTGTTGCTCAGGGTGAGCAAATCGCCCGGAGCCGTGCCGTCCGATTGAATGGTAAGTCGGCTGCCGCCGGTGCCGGCCGTAATGGCCCCCGCGAGGGTGTTGTCGCCGCCGAGGTTGAGGATATGCGGCATGTACGAATGGGCAGCGGAAGATCCCCGCGTTCCCAAGGCGATCGGTTCGTTGACGGTGATCCCGCCGGTCAGCGCCAGACGGGCGGCGGTGTTGCTGGTGATATAGGTGTAGCCGGTAGTATTGCCCAGGCCGGTGGCCGATCCCAAAATCACCGTGCCGTCGTTGATCGACGTATTGCCGTCGTAGGTGTTGTCGCCGGTCATGGTGACGACGCCCGCGGCGGCGTTGAAATTGACGGCGCCCGTGCCGCCGATGACGTTGGCTACCGTGTAGGTTGCCGAGCGGTTGAAGGTCAAGGTGGCGTTATTGACGACCGCGCCGGCGCCCAGGGCGCCTTCGGTTTGGTTCGTCCCGCCCACTTGCAGCGTGCCGGCGCTAATCGTCAGGCCGCCGTTGAAAGTGTGAGCCTTATTGAAACTGATCGTATTGGCGCCGATCTTTTCCACCGCCCCCGTGCCGACGATCGTGCGATTGGGCGTCCAACTTCCCGCGGTGCTATCCAGTTGCAAAATGGCGTTATTCGTAACGTCGGGCAGGCCGGCTGCGGGACCGAGATTGTTGTTGGAATTCCACTTGAGCGTTCCCTGACTTATCGTGACGGGGCCGGTGAAATTGGCGTTCGTGGCGGTGACGTCCAATAATCCGTATAAACCTTTCTGCTCCAACGTGCCGGAGCCGCTCAACACGTTCGCCAGCGTGATGCCGTCGGAGCGGTTAAAGGCCAGCGTCGTGCCGGCGGCCAGGGCGATGGCGCCGGTCCCCAAATTGCCGACGTTCGATCCCGAACCCACTTCGATCGCGCCGCCGTTCAGCGCGATCGCGCCGGTGAAGGTGTTGGGGCCGGAATTGTCGATGGTCAACTTGCCCGTGCCGCTCTTCGTCAGCCCGGTATTGCCCACGATTGCGCCGAAACCGCCGAAGACGTAATCCTTGGCGGAATTGTTGACGGCGATCGCGCCGGGCGTCACCGAGGCCGTCAGGTACACGGCCGGATTATTCGAGCCGGTGTCGTCGAAAGTAACCGAATCGGAATTGTAGAACATTTGCGTGAGGTTGTTCCAATTGGCCGTGGTCGCCACATCCCAGGCGTTGGTGGTCCCGTCGCCTTTCCAGGTCAAACTCAGCGGCGCGCCGGTAACGATCAGGTTGACTTGCTTGGGAGTGGCCGTGCTGATGGCGAAATTCTGCCGGGTCGTTCCGCCCAAGGCGCTCACCGTGAAATTCGAGGCATTGCCGGTCAGCGAGCCGACGTAATCGATAAGCCGGTACGTGCCGGTCGCGAATCCTTGAATAGTGTCGGTATTGTTCACCACCACGGAGGTCGTGCCGGCGAGGCTCAAATTGCCGCCGATCGAGAGCAGGTCGTTGACGTCGCTGCCGATGGTGGTTGCGGGTCCGAGATCGAATCGCAGCGTGCCGTTCCCGTTGAGGGAGAGATCGTTCGTGAAGTTGAGCGTGCCGGCCGCGCCGAGCGTTCCGCCGGAGATTGTCGCGCCTAAGGCCGTATCCTGCACGTTGCCTTTGACGGTGCCCCATCCGACGAGGTTTTGCGCGCCCGAAGGGGCCAAGGTCCACAAACCGCCGGTAACGCCGGAGACGTCGAAGGTGCAGCCGGAGTTGACTTGAATTTGGGATGTCGTGGCGATCGATCCCGATCCGGTCAAGGCGAGCGTGCCGCCTTCGATATACGTCCCGCTGGAATAGGTGTTCCCCGAACTGGTGATCGTCCACGTGCCGCCGTCCTCCTTAAAGAGGCGGACGGTGGCCGTGCCGTTCGTGATATTGCCGCTGACCGCGCCGTTGCCCGCGCCCTGCAAGCGCAGATAACGATTGCCGGTCGCGACGGTGGGAGCGAAGTTGCCGGCGAGCGTGAGCAGGTCGCCCGGCGCCGTGCCGTCCGATTGGATGTTGTAATACGAGCCGCCGGTGCCGATATCGATCGATCCGGTCAGCGTATTGCCGCCGCCGACGCTGACGATGTGCGGCAAGAACCCCACCGAGCTCGAGCGCGCCGCCAGCGAGAAATTTTCCGAAACGGTGATGCCCCCGACCAGTTCCAGGCGGCCGTTGTAGGTTCCGCCTTGGATGATGGTGCGGCCGGGGACCGTCGCGGTTTCCCCCGGAATTTGCACGGTTGCGCTTCCCGCGCCCAAGGCATCGTTGTGGCCGATCCGCAGGGCGCCGGTGTAGATATTGAAGACGCCGTTCCAAAGCCCCCCGAAACGATCGCCATGGGTCGAGGCGCTGGCGACGGGAATGTGGGCGGTGGCGGTGGTTTTGATCTGGACCGCGCCGGCGGTATCGGCCGACGTCGTGTCTTTCCCCGCGCCGGAGATGCCGGCGTTGAACCAGACGTCGTGGTTGCCGGTAACGTCCGTCCGGCGGCTGGAAGTCGAAGAGCCGGCGGAATACGTCGAGTTGAAGACGAAGCCGGCGGTGGCCGCGTTGATCGTGGCGACCGAAATCAACACCGGAGCGTTGAACGTTTGCACGTTGGGACTATTGTTGACCAGGTTTCGCATGGTGCTCGCGCCCGTGGAACCCAGGCGGAACGATCCGCTCGCGCCCGCCAAACCGATGGTAAAGGCGGCGGCATTGGCGTCGAAGGTGGCGTTGTTGAAATTGGGATTCGCGCCGTCGGGAACCGTCGGGGAGGTTCTCGTGCTTCCCGTAAAGATGATCGAGTGGGTCGTGGCGGTCGTCGTGTCGAACATGGGACTAGGCACGGGACTCCAATTTTCAGCCGTAAACAGGCTATCGTCGGCGCCGAGGCCGGTCCAAGTGTAGTTCACGGCGGCGACCGGCGCGGCGGCGATCGACAGCGCAAGCAGGACGATCGCGCCGCACCCGAGGCGGATTCGTAGTTTCGTAAGCAGTGTTTTCATGGGACCTCCAAAAAACAAGTTTCAACAGGATTCAAAAAGCGCAACCGATCTATTCTCGCGCCATTGGCCGCGAGCGATGCCTTCCGGGAAAAAGCCCGCTCGCGTTGACGGGGCGGATAATCTCGAAAATCGATAGGTTAAAATTATCGCAACAATTTAGCGGATCGAAGGAAGTGTAAGAGGGAGAAAATAAGGAAAAATGGGAAAAGGGGAAAAGAACAAGTTTTTGTTGATTTTTTATTTGCCATTTTACCCCTTTCCCATTTTTCCTCCTTACACAATGTATTACTTCAATTGGCTATAACGTGATAAAAAGTCAAATACTACGTCATTTTATCGCTGCGGAACTATTCGCCTCCAAGGCCTTCGCGGCAATGCCGTACATGGACGAAACATCCGTGACCGATTGATTCGGACCGAGCTTCACGGCGCCGGGTTCGGAGACGATCCGCTCCCACACGATGAACAGGTCGTCCACGTTCTTGCCGGGGCCTTTGCCCCGCGCCAGTCGAATGTCTTTGGGATTGCTCTTGGGGAATGGACCGATATCCATGCCGATCACGTCGCGGGTGTGGCGAAAATCCTTCCGCAGCCAATCCGGCGGCGGAAGGCGGCGATCGTAGAATACATAGAGCTTTGCCGGACAACCCAGGGTAACCTGGATTTCCATGTTATCGTGCTGTTTATCGACCATGAACGTCTTGACGTAATCGGCGCCGCGCAAATAGGAAGGCATTCCCGATTTCGTCCAACCGTTCCATTCGTGGCCGCGCCGATCGACGTAGGCCAGCGCGTCCTCCTTCAACCCCCGCGGCACGATTTCGTAATATTTTTTCGTGTCGGAGGCGCGGAGATTGTCGGACACGTTGAGAATGACCGGATGCGCGCCCTTGGATTGCGGCTCGCTGCCCGGCTGAAAAGTGGCCACCGTGCCGGTAACGATCGACATGATGCGATCCATGCGGCCCCGTTTATCGAAGGTAACCCCATCCCCGATCTCCAAGCGTTCGGCTGGCGAAATTTTCGCGGTCCGATCGGGCTTGTCGAGGCGGAGGTCCACGCTGCCGTCGAACACCACCAGGCCCGTCTGCCCGCTGCGCGAGACGTTCAAGCCGAATTCGGTTCCCAAGTCTCTGACCGTCCCGTAGGGCGTTTCGATTTCGAAACCGCGGCCGCTCATTTGCGTTACCCGCATCTTGATCGAGCCGCGCGTCAAGCGGGCTTTCATGGGTCCGATGAGCGAAAAATCCGCCTCGCCTTCGAGCACCACCGTTCCGATCTTGTCCAGCGACAAGGTCGAAGTCCCCGATTTGACCTGCAAGGAGGAAATCATGGGAAAGGGAGCGGGAGCTTGCGGCGCCGCCGCGCCTGCGTATTGGGCGACTTCCGCCGAAGGCTGCGGCGCGGAGGAACGCGGCGGCTTCGACCACCAAATCCCCGCGAAAACGAGGAGCGCGAGAAACGTCGTCGTCGCCGTGCCGAGCATGGCCCCGATGCTCCAGCCCGGCGTGCCGGCCCAAAAAGAGGGCTTCGGATCGGGAGGGGGGGGCGCCGCTTCGCCCGAAACTTCAAACAGCGATTCGATCAGCGTGGGGGGACGGTAGGAACCCAGTTCCCGGCGCAAGATCGCATGCAGCATCACCCGCTCGACAAACCGATCGCACTCCGCGGGATCGCCGTTCAGGCAAGTCAGCAACTCGGCCTGTTCGGACTCGGACAGATGCGCGTCGAAGAGGTTCTCCGCGAGCTTGTCGAGGCGATTTTCGGACGGTTCGGAATTCAGGTCATTCATTGGGGATATTCCCCCTCGTTTGCCAGCCGCGAGCGGATGCAGCGAAGCAGCGCCGTGCGGATGCGATACAGCATCTGCGAAACGGAGGGTTCGGGCCGATCGAACTGCCGGGCGATGTCCTTCACCGACCGGCCCGTGGAGTAGCGATTTTCCAACAACTCGCGCTGCCGCGCGGGCAAATTGCCCAGACATTTGCGCAGCGCATGCGTACGGGCATCCACTTCGCCCAACCGCGGTTCCACGCGGCCGGCGATTCCATGCAGGATTTTTTCGTCCAAAATCAGGCGATCGCGGCTGCGCACCTTCCAATACGCCAAACATTGAACGCGGGCGATGCGAAACGCCCAGGCCTCGAAATTCGTGCCCTCCGCGAATTCGCCAGCCTTTCGCAGGAGCACCAAGTTGGCTTCCTGCAAAACGTCGTCGGCCGCCTCCGTGTCGGCCAGCAAAGTCAGAATATAGACGTAAAGTTTGGTCTGTAGCGCAATGATGTTCTGAATGTAGGATTCGGTCATATACTGCGAGGAGGATGACTCAGAGGTTGTGAAAAAAATGGGACAGGCACCCCACAATACTCGTTATTCGAGTGAGTATCAACAACTCGGTTCGGAGCCAATCCCATTTTTTCACAACCTCTCCGGTCTCGAGAGCCGAGGAAGATTTCTCCTCCTTTGCGCTCGATGCCCGATACGTACTACTATTCATAGCGCAAACCGATACGATCTCTACATAAAAAGCGAACTTTTTCCCATGCCGAATTTCCAAACCCCCGCTATAGATGGGAGTAAACCGGTGAAGTTCTACCGTGATAACGTATCAGGGTGAGATCGTCCGATTATCACCAGGTAATTCCCGGTCAATCTCAGCCTAACGCAGTATAGATCCTGCAAGCCAATTCAACTTCTCCGATAAAATTCGGCCGCCAATTTCGCGGCGGAGCATGACACCGGTTGGCCGCGGATAACCACGTTGTCGAAACCGGCAAGGGGGACTAAAATGATGCCTAGAAAGTAGTGCCGGAATAAGCACAAAACAAGTACGCTCGCCAATCGCCAAGTCGAGCCCAGGTTGCAAGTGCCTATTTCACAAGCGGTTGCAACGAGGCTCGGTTTAACGGGCGGAGTCCCTTCGGGACTTGACTGCTGCATCCTAATCCAACACTCAGGGTTATGAAGAATTCCTTCGAGCAGTGATGATTTCCCTTGCCATGGATACCGAGCCAAACCCGCCAACGTTGCTTGCCGCCCAACGGAACAAGGCCGAACGAAAGGGCGTGTCGGTCATGCGGCGGCATATTTTCCTGTGCTGCGACCAAACCACTCCGAAATGCTCGTCGAAGGAACAGTCGCTGTCGGCGTGGGAATATCTGAAGAACCGTTTGGACGAATTGGGCTTGAGCGACCAAGGGGGCATCTATCGGACCAAGGCGAATTGCCTGCGGATTTGCCTGGGCGGGCCGGTGGCGGTAGTCTATCCCGAGGGCGCGTGGTACGCCCAGTGCGATCCGCCGGTGTTGGAACGGATTATCCAAGAGCATTTGATCGGCGGCAGGATCGTGGAGGAGCATTTGATCGTGCGGCATCGGCTGGAGGAGTAGGGGTGAGGGGCGAGGGAAACATTTTTTTGGAGGTTCATTATGGCTCGCGCTGCTTCGGGAGATTTGTCGGATGCTTTGAATCGGCGGCATTTGTTGCAGACTACCGCCGGCGGCATGGCGGCGCTGGTATTTGCCGATAGGCTCGGCGCGGCGGAGGCATCGGGCGGAGTGCCGAAAACCGGGGAAAAACCGGCGGAAAAGGCGGCGGAAAAAGGCCGGCTCAAGCAGTCGGTCTCGAGGTGGTGTTTCGGCGGAATGAAGCTTCCGCAACTCGCGCAGGAGGCCGCCGCGATGGGGCTCAAGTCGATCGAGCTCGTCGGTCCCAAGGATTGGCCGGTCTTGAAGGAGCACGGCCTGATCTGCGCGATGACGCCCAGCCACGACATCCCCAAAGGATTGAACGACAAAGCGAATCACGCGGAGTGCATCGAGTCGCTCAAAAAAAGCATCGAAGCGACGGGCGACGCCGGTTTTCCGAACGTCGTCGATCTTACCGGCAATCGTTTCGGCATGGCCGACGATGCCGGGCTGGCGAATTACGTCGAGGGCATTAAAAAGGTGGTCGGCATCGCGGAACAAAAAAACGTTACCATCTGCCTGGAAGTGCTCAACAGCCGCCGCGATCACCGCGATTACATGTGCGACACGGTGGAATGGGCGGTCGAGGCCTGCAAGCGCGTCGGCTCGCCGCGGTTGAAAATCCTGTTCGACATCTACCACGTGCAGATCATGCAAGGCGACATCATCGCCCGCATCAAGCAATACCGCGAATATATCGGCCACTACCACACCGCCGGCGTACCTGGCAGGCACGAATTGGACGAAAGTCAGGAGTTGTTTTACCCGGCCATCATGCGGGCGATCGCCGAAACGGGATTTCAAGGTTACATCGGCCACGAATTCGTGCCCACCGGCCAACCGATGAAAAAGCTGCGGGAAGCGGTCGAATTGTGCGACGTTTGAAGTTCGAAGCCGAGCCTCCCGGCGAAAAGTCGATTATTGGTTTTGGGCGCCATGCCCACGCTTGCCGTGGGCATGTTTTCCATGGGAGTCTTATGCTCGCCCTAGCCGGCAACCATTCGATCCGTGTAAGCGTTCACGCCCCGGGCGGGGACTGGTCCATTTTTCGGCGTGAAAACGTATTTTGTGGACAAACGGTAGGCCGAAAACATGGACCTGTCCCCTTCCCGCGGCGCGAGGGGGACAGTCCCATTTTCGCGGCGATTAAGCATTTTTACGGCACCATCGTCTTTTGCGCCGCGAAAATCGGGACAGTCCCATTTTCGCGGCGATTAAGCACTTTTACGGCACCATCATCTTTTGCGCCGCGAAAATCGGGACAGTCCCCTGTGAACGGTTACGAACCGTGAAAGCGCCTTGGCACCCCCCCGCAGTGTAGTTCCTTCCTTGCCGATTATGGAAACATTTCTTGCATCCTGCCCATAGATCGAACATAATGGGAAAATAGGGGGTGGCGGATAAATCCTAAGACTAATTGCTTATCTTGGATGGCAATGAAAGGGAGTCGTGCGATGGTAGATTCTAGGTCTGAATCGGCGTGGAAATTCACGGTATTGCGCGTCTTATTTCTGGTATTTTTATCGATTCGCGGCCAGACGTTCGCGGACGATCCCAAAACCAATCCGCCAGCGGATAATCCGCTCACCGCCGCGCCGAAAAATCTCGCCGATTTGCAGGCCATGGAAGCCAAGTTCAAAGCGGTGATCGATAAGGTGCGGCCGGCGGTGGTCGGCGTGCAGGTCGGCATGGCGCGGGGCAGCGGCGTGGTCATCACCGAAAACGGATACGTGCTGACCGCCGGGCACGTGGTGGGCAAGCCCTACCAACCGGTGATTTTTACTTTCCAGGACGGCAAAACCGTCAAGGGCACGACGCTGGGAATGTTCAAATCGACCGACTCCGGGCTGATGCGCATCACCGACGCCGGCAAATACCCCTTCGCCGAGAAAGGCCGATCCACCGACGTTCAAATCGGCCAATGGTGCCTCGCCATGGGACATCCGCTGGGCTATCAGAAAGACCGGCCGCCCGTGGTGCGGGTGGGCCGCGTCCTGCAAATTCACGATAATGTAATGCAGACCGATTGCCCGATGATCAACGGCGACTCGGGCGGACCGGTGTTCGATCTCGACGGCAGGGTGATCGGCATCAACAGCCGCATCGGCGGACCGACCGATCACAATCTCCACGTGCCCATCGACGTGTTCACGAAAAATTGGGACCGGCTCGCCAAAGGCGACGAATGGGAAACGGCGATTCCGCGGCGCGAGGACAAGGAAGTCAAAACGGTTTTCAAGGAAATCGTGTCTTCGGCGAATTCCTGCGTGGTCCGCGTGAAGTGCGACGGACGCGACGCCGTCTTGGGCACGATCGTCGGCCCCGACGGCTGGATTCTCACCAAGGCCAGCGAAATGACGGGCAAGATCACCTGCCGCTTTCGCGACGGACGCGAGTTGGAGGCGAAAATCAAGGGACTGAGCGAACTTTACGATCTGGCGATGCTCAAGGTCGAGGCCGAACGGTTGCCGATCATCGCCTGGAATAGCCAACCGCTGGCCGTGGGACAGTGGGTGGCCTCGCCCGGCATGACCGACGACCCGGCTTCGCTGGGCGTGGTCGGCGTACCGCGGCGGCCGATCCCGCCGATCCGCGGCGCGATGGGGATTCGCCTCTCGCTGGCGGAAGGTCCCGCCACGATCGAGGAGGTGATGCCGCTCACGCCCGCCGAAAAGGCCGGCATCAAGGCCAAGGACATCGTCACGCAAATCGACGGCGTCAAAGTCCAGAGCGCCAAGGAGCTGCAGGAGGAATTGATGAAGCGTCGCGTCGGCGAGACCGTGAAACTCGCCATCAAGCGCGGCGAACAGGCGCTGGATGTGCAAGTGCAATTGGCCAAAATCGTCGCCACCGCCGCCAAGCAGCAGGAATTGATGAACAGCTTCGGCATCGGCATCAGCAAGCGGTCGGCCGATTTTCCCATGGTTTCCCAGCACGACTCGGTCCTCAAACCGAGCGATTGCGGCGGCCCCTTGGTCGATCTCAGCGGGAAGGTCGTAGGGGTGAACATCGCCCACGCCGGCCGCACCGAAACCTACGCCATTCCCACCGACGTGCTCTTCGGCGTGATGTACGAACTCATGTCCGGCCAATTCGATCCCAAATTCCTCGCGGAAAAGAAGGCCGCCGCCGAAAAAGCCGCCGCGGAGAAGAAGGCGGCGGAAGAAAAAGCGGCTGCCGAGAAAAAAGCCGCCGCGGAAAAGGCCGCCACCGAAAAAGCCGCTGCGGAAAAGAAAGCGGCGGAAGAAAAGGCCGCCGCGGAGAAGGCCGCCGCGGAAAAGGCTGCCGCCGAGAAGAAAGCGGCAGAAGAAAAAGCTGCTGCCGAGAAGGCGGCTGCCGAAAAGAAAGCAGCGGAAGAGAAGGCCGCTGCGGAAAAGGCCGCCGCCGAGAAGGCCGCCGCCGAAAAGAAGGCGGCGGATGAAAAGGCTGCTACGGAAAAGGCTGCTGCGGAAAAAGCTGCTGCCGAGAAGGCCGCTGCCGAAAAGAAAGCTGCCGAGGAGAAGGCCGCTGCCGAGAAGGCCGCCGCCGAGAAGGCCGCCGCCGAGAAGAAAGCGGCAGAAGAAAAAGCCGCTGCGGAAAAGGCCGCCGCGGAGAAGAAGGCTGCTGAAGAGAAGGCCGCTGCCGAGAAGAAGGCGGCCGAGGAGAAAAAAGCGGAAGAGAAGAAGCCACCCGAGAATCAACCGCCCTTAACGCCATCCGCACCGCCACTCTCGCCAGCGCCGTAAGCTAAAGCATCATTTGATCTGCCAGGACATTTGCATATTTCTCCCCTCTCCGGACGCCGATCGTAGGCTTATCGGGAGCGGGGAGTATCGTTAAGTCTCCACGCCGCCTCCGTCATTTGGCCGAGGATTTCCCATGCCGAAGATCGGCCGCTCATTCTCCGGCGCTTGCCGAGTCGGTTTTTTTCGCCCGATCGCCGCCTTGGCGTGCGGTTGCGTTTTCTCGAGTTCGATTTGGTCTCAAGAACCCGGAATGGGAAACCGTCTTGCGTACGTGGCGGAATCCACAAAAAAAGTGTGCCAACTGACCGGCGAGGAAGACCGGCAAACGAACCAGCCCACGCTGAGCCGCACGATGTCGCGGGCGGGCGTGCTCGCCACGGACCTGGGTAGTTCCTTCGAGCATGACGGAAAACTGTTCTTTCTGTTCGGCGATACGTGGGGGAAACCGGGCGATCGGGACGCGATGGCCTGGACGGAAAGCCGCGATCCGGAGAAGATCGATCTGAAGTTTCTTGCCGGGTCCGACGGCAAGTGGTTGCCGCTCACCGTGCCGGGCATTCGTCATGGAGCCTTCGAAGTACCCAGCTACGGCGTCTCCATCAAAGGCAAAATGTACGTGGTTTTCACCACCGACCACTCGAAGAGCAAGACGATGGGGCGATCGGTGTTGGCCGTTTCGCGCGACGGCGGAAAGACGTTCCGGCAGGTTTACGGCCTCTCCGCCGCCAAGTTCATCAACGTGGCGCTGTGGAAGTCGGAGCGGTGGCTGTACGTCTTCGGCAGCGGCGACTACCGCGGGAGCAGCGTCTGCCTGGCGCGGGTGGAACTCGCACGCGTCGAAAACCGCGAAGCGATTCGGTACTTTTGCGGCACGTCTGCCGAGGGCGAGCCGCAGTGGTCGAAGCAGGAGCGCGACGCCGAGCCGCTCTTTCGCCACGACGTGGTGGGCGAACTTTCGGCGGCGTTCTGCCCGCCGGTCGAACGCTATGTCATGCTCTACAATTCGAGCCGGCCGCGGGGGATCGTCCTGCGCTCGGCGGAACGGCCTTGGGGGCCGTGGTCCGAACCGGAAATCATTTTTAATCCGTGGCGGGACAAGGCTTACGGGCAGTTCATGCACGCGTCGAACCTGTTTCGAAAGAATCCCGATACGCTCTCCGATCCGAACCGCGCGCTCGAGAACGGCGGGGAATACGGGCCGTATATCATGGCGCGCTACACCACGGGAGATGCCGCCGGCTGCCGCATCTACTACACTATGTCCACTTGGAATCCGTACCAGGTGGTCGTCATGCAGTCGGATTTGCGATTGCCGCCGGTCGAAGAGTAATCGAGAATTGGTTTCTTTTGCGGATTGACATGTAGGTGGGGCAAGCGCAGCGCAGACCCACCAATATCGGGGTAAAACGCTTTCCGCAACAGAAACCACTTAGCCCCCGGTGTATTCACCGGGGGCTGAATGACTTTCCGTGATTGTCGTTAATCCGTGTAAACGGTCGGATTTTTCTTCCAATCCTTGTCTTTGTCGTGTCCGTAATCGACGACGCGGGGGCGGCGCTCGCGGAGGTTGACGCTCTCCAAACCGAGCTTATAGCCCTCGGATTTCATGTTTTTCCCCACGCATTCCAAGCGCAGCGTGTATTTGCCGGGTTCGGGCCAGAAATCGAGCGGTTGGAACTCGAAGTTATCGATCTTCTCGTGGTAGAGGTCCATCGGCTGGCCGATTTTCACGCCGTCGATCGACGCCTGATAGCGGCCGTAATCGGGCGCGCGAGTGCAATTCAACACCACGCGCAGCGGTTCCTTCTTCGTAACTTCAAAGGGAATCTCGATCCAGCCGCTCTCGGCCTTCTCGGGTTCATAGATGAGTTGCGGTTCGGGATAGAGCGTGCCGAGGAGCTGAGTCCGCGCCGTGCCCGGTCCGTGGGATTTCTCGCCGGTGAAATCCTTCGCCATCACCTTGACGCGCTCGATGCCGGGCAGCGTGCGCTCGCGGCCATGGGGAGCGCGGGCGGTGAACGTCGGCGTACCGGTTTGATACCAGAAGGCCACGCTGGAATAGTCGTCCTGCCGCTCGTTCCAACTCATGGCCTTGTAATCGGGATTTTCGTCGGGCGAGATCCAGCCCCAATGCTCGATCGTTACCTTAATGCCCTTGTTGAAGACGATCGGATCGCCTATGTGCCAGCGATAGGCCGACGTATGGCCGCCGACGATGCCCCATTGATCGAAATAGGGCGTGCCGAAATAGGGCGTACTCGTCGTTTGCAGACCCCAGGCCGAGAGGAAATAATCCTCGGTGCCGGTGCCCCAGATCGAGGGCTTTTGTTCGCCGTCGATGTAGATTTTCTCGTCGCCTTCGCCGAACCAGAAGGGGCTGCGCGTGCGAACGGCCATTACCGTGCCCACGTAATGCCCCTTGCCTTGGGTTTCCAGAATGACGTAGTCCTTGCCCTGCTCGACCGGATATTCCTGCTTGTATTGGGCGTAAAAGTAGGGCGTGTCCTCGGGGATCGAATCCTTCTTGATCCAATCGATGTTGTAATACAAGAGGCGGATTTCTTTTTCACTCTCGTTGACGATCTCGACGCGGATCGACTTGCGGAAGGGCATGTGCCAGAAGCAGTTGTACGAATCGGCGTCCTCGACGATCACCGGCAGGCTGACGACCGAACTCCGCTTGCCGAAGCAATTGGCGAAGAAATCGCCCACGGGCGCTTCGACCGCGGGACGATCGGAGCCGTCGTAATAAATCCTCAGCAGCATTTCCTGGTGATTGGCGGCGCCCTTGGGCGCCCAATTCTGCGGTTCCGGTCCGAGGAACGTTACCCAAATATGCGTGACGACGCCGGGGCCTTGGGCGTCCATGAGGACGTGCGTCTCGCCGGGCTTTACTTGGAAATTATCGCTGTTGCTCCGCTCCGATTTCGGATCGAACAACGGATCGGCTTTCGGATCGCGATTGCCGTCGGCCCCGCGGCGGAAGGTCGAGGTGGCCCTCATGCTCCGGCCTTCCAGCGGTTTGGCGAGGCCGTCCATAAGCGTCTGCGCGGCTGCGGCAAGCGGCATTCCGAGAAGAAGGACGGCAAAGCAGAGCCAAAAGAGAATCGGGCTTCCCGCCGATCGCCGCGAAGGCGATCGCTCGACGAGATTTTCAGTTTGCGAACGTCGAATCATGTCTCGTGCTCCTTGGAAAAAAACGTGGATTTGAAAACTCCCGAAAAATGGGACTGATGCTTGGAAAGGAAAGCGCGGATCAAAAGGGCTGGGAAGGATGGGGAGGGATTTCAATACGTAGCCTGCGATCACGATCCGCTCGCTTCTCTCTTTTGTCATCGAAACAACCACGATACCACATCCCTTCGGAAATTCAATTCCCCGCGGAAAAATGCCCCCCATCTAGGCTATGAGGGTGCGATGATAATTACACGCGGCTTGACTTAATTTTTCGTGCTAATCCGCCGAACGCGAATACCGCTACGATTGGAAAATATCGGCGAATCCCCCCTCCGTATGCGGACTGGAGTAGGGTTTTGCGACAAGCTTTGCGGCGGCAACAACTCGGCAAGCGAAAAAGATGTTATGATGAGGTTGTTTGTCGGAAAGTTGGCAATTAGCGGAAAGGTCGGCCCATGTTGCCCGGTATTCTCTTGGTTGCGGCGTTGACGTTGGGGATCGAATACGGTTGGGAGCCTTTGCCCGAAGGGGGGATGAAATACATCGTGCAGTTCGATCCCGCCGCGCTCGAGGAGGCACGGCAGGCGGACATCGAACTCGAGAGCAACGTTCCCTCCGATGTCGGCGACGTGCGCTCGATCTCGATTCGATTGGGCACCGGCCAATTGCCGAGAAAGAGTTCGCCGCCGAAATCGGAGTTGGAATTTCCCGCGTCCGAGCGGGAAAGAACGAAATCCGCAGGCACGGCACAAGCCGATCTCGCCGCGAAGCCGCAACTAATGCTAAGTCCGCAAGGCAAGCCGCTGGCGACGCAGGCGGGCTTCAACGAGCCGAAGGAGGAGTCGAAAACCGTCAAAGAATCGAAAGCCGCCGCGCCTCCGAGCGCTCCCGAACTCGCCAAACCTTGGCCGCTGATCGGCGCGCTGATCCTGCTTTTCGCTTCACTTGGCGGAAACGTTTATTTGCTGTGGATTTTCGCCGAATTGCGAAAGCGGCACCGCGCGTTGCTGGCCGGGTGAGCTGAAGTCCGCCGTAGGTTATGCTTCAGCATAACTCGCGGGTATCTTTTTACGGGCTATCCGTTATGCTAAAGCATAACCTACGTACTGAAGCCTAACCTAGGGTCCTTCAATCTTATGCCGCTTTCCGCCGAAATCTCCGGAAAACGCGACCGACTTCTCGAACTGCTTCGCGGCTACGGCAGTTGCGCCGTGGCGTTTTCGGGCGGGCTGGATAGCACGCTATTGGCGAAAGCGGCGCGGTTGGCGCTGGGAGAGAAGGCGGTGGCCGTCACCGGAGTCAGCGCGAGTTTAGCGGTCGGCGAGTTGGAGGAGTGCAAGCAAATCGCCCGGCGGATCGGCATCCGGCACGAAGTCATCCCCACCGGCGAACTCGATTTGCCGGAATATCGGGCGAACCGGCCCGACCGCTGCTATCACTGCAAAAACGAATTGTTCGCGGAAGTGGAAAAGGCGGCGGCGCGGCTGGGCGTGGCCGTCTTGCTCGACGGCAGCAATCGCGACGACCGCGGCGAGCATCGACCGGGCATGGCCGCCGCCCGCGACCGCCGCGTGAAAAGCCCGCTGGCCGATTGCGGATTCTCCAAGGCCGAAATCCGCGAACTGGCCGCGCACTGGGAGCTTCCCGCGTGGAACAAGCCCGCCGCGCCGTGCCTGAGCAGCCGCATCGCCTACGGCGAAGAAGTTACGCCGGAGCGATTGGCGATGATCGACGCCGCCGAGCGGTTTTTGCGCGAACGGGGATTCCAACCGCTGCGGGTGCGCTACCATCGCGGCGACGCGGCGCGAATCGAGGCGCCGACGACCGAGTTGGCGCGCTTCGTCGAGGAGCCTTTTCGCGGCGAACTCGCCGCCCACTTCAAGTCGCTGGGCTTCAAGTTCGTTTCGCTCGATCTCGAAGGCTTCCGCAGCGGCAGCTTGAACGCCCTGCTCCCGGTCGAAAGCTTGCAAATCGCCGAAAAATAAACGCGGTTATTTCCGCCGCCCCACCTCCAACCTTTACCCTATCATGTACATCGTCAACGTCCACGTACACGTGCTGCCGGAGCATCGAGAAGGATTTATCGAAGCCATTCTGGACAATGCCCGAAACACGGTCCAAGAGCCTGGCAATTTGCGGTTCGACGTGCTGCAGCAGGCCGACGATCCGAACCGCTTCGTCATTTACGAAGTCTATCGGGACGACGCGGCGCTGGCCGCCCACAAGGCGACCGCGCATTACGCCCGCTGGGCCGCGACCGTTAATCCGTGGATGGCCGAAACCCGCAAGGGCGTGAAATACCAGCCGCTGTTCCCGGAGCAGCCGGAGCAATTTCGCGTACGACTTTGATGCGTTTCGCCGCGAAATAAGATCTATCCGCCCCATGCGAGACCTCGATTAAAATCCCAGCACGTCCTCCATGCCGTACATCCCCGCGGGCCGGCCGGCGAGGAATTTCGCGGCGGAAAGCGCGCCCAATGCGTAACAATCGCGGTTGGTGGCGCGGACCGTCATTTCGATCGACTCGCCCAAAAGCGCGAAGATAATCGTATGTTCGCCGGGATTGTCGCCCACGCGAACGGCGTGATAGCCGATCTCGTTGTGCGGGCGTTTGCCGGGCCGGCCCTCGCGGCCGTGGCGGTGCTCGGTCAGGTTCATCACCTCGGCGACGATCCGCCCGAACTTCAAGGCCGTCCCGCTCGGCGAATCTTCCTTGAAGCGATGGTGCCGTTCGAGAATCTCCACGTCGGCGTCTTTGTCCACGAGCGCCCGCGCGGCCACTTCCGCCAGTTTCATCGTCAGATTGACCGCCAGACTCATATTCGGCGACCAGAGCAGGGGAATTTCCTTCGCGGCGGCGCGGAGCTTCGCGGTTTGCGATTCGCTCAAGCCGGTGGTGGCCGTAACGAGCGGTATCTTCTTTTGCCGGCAGATCTCGAGGATCGTTTCGGCCGCGTCGGGCACGGAGAAATCGATCGCCGCGTCGGCCGGCGCGTCGAGCGTCGCCAAAAGAGGCACGTCGAGCCGGCCCACGCCGGCGATGATCCCCGCGTCCTCGTTCAGCCGTGGATGATTCGGCGCATCGAGCGCGGCGACCAGTTCCAGTTCCCGATCGACCGCCGCCAGCGCGATCAATCGCTGTCCCATGCGCCCGGCGGCGCCGTGAATGGCAAGGCGAATCGTCATGGTCGGCTCCCGGTTATCGGTTTGCGGTTATTACTTTCCTATCGCTTTTCCGGTCGGATGGCAACCGCCCCGCACGCGATAACCACGGGGTAAATCCGAAAATGATTCCGCCCGAAAAGCGCATAAAAAAAGCCCGCTGTTTGCCAGTCAGGTTTCGGCAAGCAACGGGCTTACACCACGGGTTCACTACCTGACGCCTCGATGTGGTGTCCCTGCTGGAACGCCGGCGACGAGGCAGTCGCACCAAACGCTCCAACATTGGTATTATACGATTCCGGATCGGCGAATCAAGCATTTTCTTGGATTTTTTTCTCAGCTCGATTTCAAACGACCGATCTCAAGGGTAATTTCCGTAATTTAGAGGGGGTGTAGTGATCTGGCGGGATATGGAATATGTTAATGGGAAATAAACGGCAAAAACTCGAAAGGCTTCCAGCAAAAAGATTCATGTCGAACTATTCTTTACTCAACCGATTGCAGTATCAATTTTTCAAGTACCTGATCCGCTGTTTTGCGGCGCCGTATTTTCGGATTCGGTATTCGGGCTTGGAAAATATCCCGGCCGAAGGCGGCGTTTTGGCGGTCTCGAACCATCAGAGCCATCTCGATCCTCCGCTGGTGGGGGCAGGCTGCCCGCGACGGATGAACTATCTCGCCCGGGAAACATTATTCCGCTTTGCACCGTTCGGGCGATTGATCTATGCGGTGGGAGCAATTCCCCTGGATCGGGAAGGAGTAGGACTTTCGGGAATCAAGGAATCGTTGAGACGGCTTAAAAAGGGGGAAATGTTGCTGGTTTTTCCCGAGGGGACGCGCTCGCCCGATGGCGAAATGCATGCTTTTAAGCCTGGTTTCACCGCCTTGGCAGTGCGTTCGAAATCGGCGATCTTGCCGATTGCCATCGAAGGCGCCTATCGCGCTTGGCCCAAACAAGCCAAATTTCCCCGTCCGCGAATGGTGAACGTCCATTACGGCCCCCCCATTCTGCCGAACGAGTATGAAAATATTGACGAACGAGAGTTGGTAAAACTCATCGAAAACCGTGTCCGGCAGTGCCAAGCCGAACTCAGAAAACGTCCCGTTTTCGCCAAAATGGCGAAGTAGGGCGGGCTTCGCCCACCGGTGGAATGCTCCGCGGCGAGAAATGCCAAAAAAAACCGGCACTTTCCGCGCCTTGCGAAAAACGCCATTCCCTGCGAACATGAAAAGATCGGATTCGATCCCCGTAAGCGTTCACGCGCCGGTCGGGGACTGGTCCATTTTTCGGCGTGAAAACGTATTTTGTGGACAAACGGCAGGCCGAAAACATGGACCTGTCCCCTTCCCGCGGCGCGAGGGGGACAGTCCCATTTTCGCGGCGATTAAGC
>JADLEL010000173.1 GCA_020846145.1 Pirellulales bacterium
AACATGGACCTGTCCCCCTTCCCGCGGCGCGAGGGGGACAGTCCCATTTTCGCGGCGATTAAGCACTTTTAGAGCACCATAATCTTTTGCGCCGCGAAAATCGGGACAGTCCCCTGTGAACGGTTACAAAAATGGAAAATTGTTTTCAGCTTGTTTCTGTGATAAATTGTCAGCGCGGGAGCGTGAGAACGAGGCGTATTCATGCCGGGAAAATCAGCCGTTTTCCGCCGGCAACGCGGCGTCGAAGGAGTTGAACTGAGGGAGGTTGGAAAGGCCCAAGTGCGCGGTATCCGCGGCGGCGACGCCCGTATCGAGCCGATATTGCCGTTCCTTGAGAATCGCACCGTCCGTTTGCGAAGCGATTTCCTCCGCGGTCGGCCCGCGCGCTCCGGTGAGCGCCTCTTGGTAGGCCAACATTTCGGGATGATTCGGTTCGGCCCGCCGCCACTCGTCCAACATGGTCCGCGCCGCCTCGATCGCGCCGCCGCCCAACAACGCAATGGTCAACCAGCGCAAGCAGAGCGGGTGGCGGCACCCCGCCAGATAGGCCCCTTGCAAATATCCCAGAGCAGCCGTCCACTCGGTTTTCGCGGCGCGGCACGCGCCGCGGACGGCGTCGGCCAGCGCCGGCAGGTTCTCGCCGTCCGCCGCCGACATTCCGGCGAATTCGACGGCCTTGTCGGGCCGATCCATTTTAATGGAAAGTTCGACGGCGTGGCGCAGGAGCCGCGCCGATCGCGGATGGCGCGCGAGCGATTCTTCCAAGGCATCGCAAGCCTCGCTCGTGCGACCTTGAAGCTGCAGAATCATGCACCGGCACGCGGCGGCGACTTCGGCCAATTCCCGCAGATGCCAGACGGCCAGTTCGACCTGGCCGAACTTGACCGCGATTTCGAACGCGCGGCTCGCTAAATCCATCCGCCCCTTGCCTTGCAGATAGCTGCCCATCGCCAGCAGAAGCTGCACGTCAAAGGGATAGGTCTCCAAGGCCTTCAAGCCGATTTCCAACTGGCAATCGTGAAGCCGCGGATGACTGTGGTAGCAGGACAGCAGCCCGTAATATCCTTCCAGCATGGCGGTCGAGCCGGGACTGGAAATTTCGATCGCCCGGGTGTAAGCGTCGCGCGCTCGATCGTTCAGGTCCAAATCGCTCAAGGCTTCGCCTTCGGCCAACAGCAGCCGCGGATTATCGCGCGGATCCGCCCGTTTTTCCAAGTCGATGAGCGCTAAATTTCGCTCGGCGCGCGCGATCTTTCGGGCGGAATCGTGCGCGCGCGGATGCCGCAGGATTCGGCCGGGCGCGGTTTCGATCTCCATCCCGGCCGCCGTTAGGGAGCGCAGCAGATTCTCCCGGATGCGCCCTTCGAAGGCCAAGCCGGCGCGGCGGGGCATCAAACGAATTTGCGCGATTTGTTCGGCCGACGCCAGAACATCCATCGGCGGCGTCTCGACCATCAGCACGTAGGCGTTATTCGGATGGGGATAACCGCGCTCCACGAAATCGCGCAATTGCTTCGCCGAGGCGGCGGAAAGCTGCTCGCCGGCATCGAGCCAAAGCACCCAATCGCCGGTCGCTCGAGCCAGGCAGGAGTTGCGCGCGTCGGCAAAACTGTCGGTCCAAGCCGTGGAATGCACCTTCGCTCCCCACTGCCGGGCGATTTGGGGCGTGGAATCTTGGGAACCGGTGTCCGCGACGACGATCTCGTCGGCAATTTGGCGGATGCTTTCCAACGTCAGGCCGATCGCGTCCTGCTCATCGCGGACGATCATCGCCACGCTCAAGCGGGTTCGCTTGTGGAAGTTTTTCGACATCGTAATTCGCCTTCCCTGGCAAGATGGGCAAGATGAGAATCGGACGTTCGCGGAGTTTACCGATTTTTAATGTTGATGCAAAGAGCAGTTCTCTGATGTAGGACTGGTTTCCAAACCTGTCTGCCGGTGGAATAAGTGTGAGAGAAAAAGAAAAAAAGGCGTGAGTTTTTTCTTTTTTCTTGACAAATGGCAGCAATCAAGTGATAATCGATGGCCGGCTATGGAGGATTGCACTGCGTTAGGTTGAGATTGCCCGGGGATTACCAGTGATAATCGGACGAACTTACCCCGATACGTTATAGAACAGGAAAAATGCAGCAAATTCTCCCGATCCTTATTGTTTCGATATCGGGAGCGCCGCGAAAGGAGTTGCCCCATGGGAGCCATTGCCGAATCGTTCGTATCTTATGCCCAGCCGTTGTTCGATCAAAGCGACGGTTCCGAATCCCAAATGCAGCGCGCGATGACCATCGCCCAAATGTGCTGGAACCTTGCACTTCTGCCGGAGGATCAACGGAATGCGGCGATTGATGGATTCAAGTCTTCCTTGGAAATGGCGGACGAGGATTTCACCGAGTTTCGGCAAGAGGTCATCTTGCCCATGATCCGGCGACATGTCGAGATGTTTCCCGGGCTGCATTCGCGCTCCCCGCAATCCCGGCACGCGACCAGCGCCGGTTCTCTCCAAACCATGCTGCACCCGGCAGAGAAATTTCTCAACAAAATCGGCGTCATGCCTCCGCCGCCGCCGAATCATCCGGCGGCGCGCCGCAACGACCCTTGTCAGTGCGGAAGCGGACAAAAGTTCAAGCGGTGCTGCGGCGCACGAAAATGATTTGATCGGAGAGGTCTGGTGTTTCAGGAGGCATGACCTGAATTATGGTATCCGCCCGAACTTACTTCTTCCCCAGATTGCCAAAATCGGTTCGTGCCCCCAGAAATCAGTGAGAATCGAAATCGAAGATGAGAATCGGACGTTCGCGGAGTTACCCTTTTTCCCCGTCCGTGCAAAGAGCAGTTATGCCGCCGATTTTTTTCCCGCGGGCTGGTTCCCCGCCGGCCGGCCTTGCGGATTTCGACTTTCGTCGAGCCATTCGTTGAGGAGGCGGATTTCGACGCGGGAGTTTTTCTCGCCGTAGGGCGGGTCGCCGGCGGCGTCGATCGGTTCGTTGTCGGCGGCGGCGGCAATCCTCATGCGGCGGGGATCGACGCCGTGCGACGCGAGATAATCGGCCACGGCCTGGCAGCGGGCGAACGCCAATTCCCAGGGATTCTTCCAGGGGGAGTCCTTGGGCAACGGCCGCCGCGAGGCGTGTCCGCGAAGCTCGATTTTCTGCAGTTTGCCCGCCAAATCCTCGGCCACGAGATGCAGTTCGTTTTGTTGGGATTGATCGAGGGCGGCGGAAAACTCCGCGAAGAAAACTCGCCCGCCGGGAACGGTGTATTCGCTCGATTTCGCCAGCGGCAACGCGACGGCGCTATTTCCGCCCGCTTGTCCGCCGCGGAAGCCGCGGAGGTACTTGTCGTCCTTCCGGTCGATGCGGCTCTTGGAGGCGACCGGTCCGCCGGCCCAGCAGTTCGAGAGCGTCCAACTCGGACCGAAGCGTTCGTTGAGCGAGGTCATCACTTGACTCAGTTTGGCGTCGTTTTCGTCCTGGGGAACGTCTTCGTTGCCGATGCTCGATCCGTGCTTGAATCCGGTGTTGGCCGCGTCGTGGCCGCGATCGTTTTGCCCGATGCCGCTGGTGGTGGCGTAAAGCACCACGAAGAACGCCAGCACGATGGTGATCATGTCCGCGTAGGACACCATCCATTCGGGCGCGCCGCCTTCGGTTTTGATCTGCGGTTGTTGGGACATTTTGATAAAGTAAGAAGTATGAAGGATGAAGGGGAAGGCGGAAGGGGGAAGGCGGAAGGCGGAAGGGGGAAAGATAAAAAATGAATGGGTGGAGATATTGGGTCTTAGGTCCTAAAAAATTGGATTGGGTGTCGTTTTTCTTGAATGTGTAGCTGAGCCTCCTTCATCGTTCATCCTTCCGCCTTCCGCCTTCCGCCTTCCGCCTTCCGCCTTCCGCCTTCCGCCTTCATCCTTGATCATTCAGCAATCCGGCTTCCGCTTTCATCATGCCGTAATCCTCAAGCCCGACGCGGTACTTCGGGGGGAGGAAAGTGATGACTTTTTGCAGGACGATGCGCGGATTGTCGCCGGCTTGGATCGCGAGGATGCCGCGGAGCACGATTTCCTTGTACAACATTTCCTCGTGGTTGAGACAGCCCAGTTTCTCGGCCATGGGAATGCAGACCAGATTGGCGATCAGCGCGCCGTAGAGGGTGCCGATGAGCGCCACGGCCATCGAAGGGCCGATGGAGGCCGCGTTCGAGAGGTTGCCCAGCATCATCACCAGGCCCAAGAGCGTGGCGATCATGCCGAACGCCGGGCCGCAGCGGCCGACCGTCTCGAGCACTTTGCGTCCCTCGTGATGCCGCGTTTGCATCGATTCCATTTCGGTGCGCATCACCTCTTCGACGGTCTCCGGCTTGATGCCATCGACCGAGAGTTGAATCCCCAACCGCAGGAACCGATCTCCGATATCCATGGTTCTCGTTTCCAGGGCCAGCAATCCCTCGCGCCGGGCGACTTCGGCCAGGGCGACCACTTCGCGGATCACGCCCGCCGGATGCTCGTTCTTCCGAACGAAGAGCATTTTCACGATCGGGAAGAGCGACAGCACGCGGGACATCGGAAAACCGACCAAGGCCACGGCCAGCACGCCGCCGACGACCATCATGATCGCCGGGGGATCGATGAAGGCCTCGAAATTCACCATCCCTCGTCCTTCGTTTCCCAAGTACGCGAGCGCCCCGCCCATGCACGATATGGCCAGTATCAGGCCGCCGATCGTGCCGATATCGAGGCCGATGCGCTTGGTGATCTCGTTCGAAACAGGGATTCCATTCATGGTGGATTTGTCAAAGGGGGGGCGTGTCGTGCGGTTGAGCAAAAAGAGAGCGGTCCATAAGGATATAGCTTTTTTTCCGGGAAAGCCCAAGAAAACAGAGTGCGATTTCCGCGATTCGTTCCGGCTTTTTCGCTACAATCAAACCGCGATTCGGCGGAGATTCGGGCGGAGGGGGACCTTAGCTCTTCCAATCGCTATGATCCACATTACAATAATGTCTGATCCCTTAAATTACTTCACAGTCCGTAGGTTATGCTTTAGCATAACATGTTGGCTGGCAACGCTTTTCGTTATGCTAAAGCATAACCTACAGCTAAGTGAGCGAGACGAGAGTTATTCAAACCTATCGTTTAGCCCGGAACCAACGGCGATGGCGATTTGCGGAAAAGCACCCCAACGCCGTCGCCGTTGGCTCCGGGCTAAACGAGATGAAAAATGGCCAAACTAACCTATAAAGACGCCGGCGTTGACCTGGAGGTCTATCGGGAGTCGATGTCGCGCCTTCCCCGGCAACTCGCCCGGACCTTCTCGCCGCGCGTGATCCCACTGAAAGACGGATTCGCGGGCCTTTTCCAGCTCGATTTCGCCAGCCGGCTGTTCGCCCGAAATTACCAGGAACCGGTGCTAGTCTCCTGCACCGACGGCGTGGGCACGAAACTTAAAGTGGCCATCGCGATGGGCAGGCACGACACGGTGGGCATCGATCTGGTGGCGATGAGCGTCAACGATGCCCTGTGCTGCGGAGCCGAGCCGCTTTTCTTCCTCGATTACGTGGCCATGCCCAAGGACGATCCGCAACTGCTGGAGCAGATTGTCGAAGGCATTTCGAGCGGCTGCATCCAGAGCGATTGCGCGCTGCTGGGGGGCGAAACCGCGATCCTCCCCGACCTCTACGCCGCCGGCGATTACGATCTGGCCGGCTTCTGCGTGGGCGTGGTCGAGAAGCGGAACGTCATCGACGGCCGCGACATCGAGCCGGGCGACGCGGTCATCGGCGTCGCCTCGTCGGGCTTGCACTCCAACGGCTACAGCCTCGCGCGGAAAATCGTCTTCGACGTCGCCAAGCATTCCGTTTGCGACCGCGTCGAAGAACTCGGCCGCACGGTCGGCGAGGCGCTTTTGGAGCCGACCGTCCTCTACGCCAAACCGATCAGACAGGTGCTGAACCACTATCGAGTAAAGAACGTGGTGCATGGCATCGCGCATATTACCGGCGGCGGATTGCACGAGAATCTGGCGCGCATCGTGCCTCCGGGCGTACAGATACTCATCGAGCGCGGCCGCTGGCCCGTCCCGCCCGTCTTCACCTGGATGCAGCGGCTGGGCGAAGTCGAGCAGGCCGAAATGGACCAGGTCTTCAACATGGGCATCGGTCTGGTGATGGTCGTCGCCCCGTTCTACGCCGAGAGCATCCGCCAACAACTCAAACGCCACAACCTCCCCAGTTGGATCATCGGCCGCGCCCAATCCGGCCCCCAAGGAGTGGTTTGGGGAAAGATCGAGCCGTGGGATTGAAATCGAAAAACCTTTTCACTGGCATTCCTTCCGATCTGACGGAGGAGTTCTTCACCACGCTGCTTGAAGCCGAAGGCCTCCGCATCGAGCGGATCGTCTCGCAAGGGCAAGCGTCGCCGCCGGGCTTTTGGTGCGATCAGGACGAACACGAATGGGTCGTCGTGCTGGAGGGCAGTGCCGTCCTTGAAATCGAAGGGACGCCGGAGCCGGTCGAACTTCTACCCGGCTCCTATTTGAACAGTCCCGCCCACCAAAAGCACCGGGTCGTCTCCACGAGTCCCGGCGAAAAGACGATCTGGCTGGCCGTACACTTTCGATGAAAGGCGGAAGCGCGGGTGGTGTAGAGGGTGAGGGGGGTTAAAAGGTATCCGCCAATTGCTGCGCGCGGGCTGCGAACTCCAAGGGGGCGGGGGGCAGGTGTTCCACGAAGCTCAGCAACTTCTTCGCGCGCACCGGATGCTGCAGCGCCCGGACCGCCTTGGTCTCGATCTGCCGCACGCGCTCGCGGGTGACGGCGAAGATTTTTCCCACTTCCTCGAGCGTGTAGGAATAGCCGTCGGCCAATCCGAAACGGAGGCGGATGATTTCCCGCTCGCGGTAGTCCAACGCGCCGAGGACCTCGGCGATGCGGCCGCGGAGCGATTCCTGGTTCATTTCGAGCAGCGGATCGTGTTCGCGGTGGTCTTCGAGGAACTCGCCGAAGTAGCTGTCGTCGTGGTCGCCCACCGGCTGATCGAGCGAGAGCGGCTGGTGCGCCATGCGCATCACGCCGGCGGCCTCTTCGAGCGACAAGCCCGCCTCGAACGCCGCCTCCTCGACCGACGGCTCGATGCCGTGCCGCTGAATGAGCGTTCGGGTCGCGGTGCGGACCCGGTTCATGGTGTCGATCATGTGGACGGGCATGCGGATGGTGCGGCTGTGGTCGGCGATCGCGCGGGTGATCGCCTGGCGAATCCACCAGGTGGCGTAGGTCGAAAACTTGTAGCCGCGGGCGTACTCGAATTTATCGACCGCCCGCATCAGGCCGGTGTTGCCTTCCTGGATCAAATCCAAGAAGCTCAAGCCCCGGTTGCGGTAGCGCTTGGCGATCGAGACGACCAAACGCAGGTTCCCGGCCGAAAGATGCCGCTTCGCGGACTCGTATTCCTTGTGTAGCGCGGCGATGCGGTTCAGCCGGCGGCGGAGCGTGGCGGGGCTTTCCATCGTCACGCGCATCAGATAGCACATTTCGCGGCGGAGTTCGGCGTTCCGCGCGGCGCTTTCCGCCGCGCGGCCGTTCTCGGCGAGTTGCAGCTTGAGGGCGTCCATCCGCTGGGAGATCTGCTTGAGTTTGTCGAGCATCGGCTGCAACCGCTGCGTGCGCAGGCCGAGTTCCTCGACCAGGCGGACGCACTTCGCCCGGCGGTTCAAGAGCCGCCGCCAGGCGGCGCGGCGGATTTTCTTCGGTTGGCGCCGCTTGACGGCCGCGCAGAAATCGCGGCGATTGCCGATCATCAGATGGCGCAGCGTGTGCAGGTTCGGCTCGATCACCCGGAGCAACCGCCGCTTTTCGCGGACGTTGATCACCGAAACCTCGATCGTGCGGTCGAGCCGGACTTTGTTGTCGCGGATGTTTTCCAAGAGGCTCACGGCGGCCTGCAATACGAAATCGTTGGCCAACATGCAATGCCGAAAGCGGAGGCGGCCGAACTCGATCCGCTTGGCCGAGACCAGTTCTTCCTTCACCGTAAGCAGCGGAATGTCGCCCATCTGCATCAGATAGATCCGCACGGGATCGTCGATCCGGTCGTCATCGCCGGTCGTTTCACCCCCGAACAATTCCTCTTCGGCCGGCTCGTCGCGGTCCGACTCGTCGCGGTCCGATTCGAGGTCGAGTTCTTCGCCGGCCGAGAGGTTATCGGTCAAGGGAGCGTGGTCGTGGAGTTCGGGCTGCTTTTTCATGCGGAGAATGGTTCCTTTCCGAGGCGATGTCTTTGACTTGGCGCGTTTGCTCATGGCTGAACTCGCTTATTCGTAGGACAGGTTTCCAAGCTGTTGTTGGCGTTGAGGCATATTCACCCGTAGGCGTTCACGCTCCGGTCGGGGACTGGTCCATTTTTCGGCGAAATGACGTATTTTGCGGACAAACGGTAGGCCGAAAACATGGACCTGTCCCCTTCCCGCGGCGCGAGGGGGACAGTCCCATTTTCGCGGCGATTAAGC
>JADLEL010000174.1 GCA_020846145.1 Pirellulales bacterium
ACCCCAACGAATTGAGGTTTTAAGATAAGTTCTAAATCCTCGTTTCCATGAACCTCTACCGTCTCCTGGCCGATCTCGTGGTGGCGATCCACTTTGCCTACGTGGGCTTCGTGGTCGCGGGATTGCTGGCGATTTTGCTGGGCGGATGGCGGAAATGGCGCTGGGTGCGGAACTTCTGGTTTCGGCTGATACACTTCCTGATGATCGCGGTGGTCGTGGGCGAGTCGCTCTTCGGCGTCATTTGCCCGCTGACCGATTGGGAAGACGCGCTCCGCGAGAAGGCCGGCGAGACCGTCCAGCAAGGAACCTTCATCGGCCGGATGCTGCACGATCTGCTGTTCTTGGAAGTCCCCCAAGGCGCGTTGGCGCCCTTCTATTGCGTATTCGGGCTGATCGTCCTGGCCACGGTTTTCCTCGTGCCGCCGCGATGGCCGAAGGCGGAAGGGGGAAGGGGGAAGGCGGAAAGCGGGAGGAAGTATGAAGTATGAATGATGAAGGATGAATGCCGCAGCATTCGTCTTTCCGCCTTCCGCCTTCCGCAGTTCAGTCCCACGCCAGCGTAACCGGGGTGCCGACTTCGATGCCCAGCCGCCGGGCGGCGTTGTCGCCGACGATGGCGATCTCCAAGCGGTCGTTCGAGCCGATCACGGCGCAGAGCGTGCCCGAAAGTTGGTTGCCGTATCCACCTGCAGCCGCGCGAGACCTTTGGGATAGGTCTCGCGGGCTGCTAGTCCCTGAGAGTGTAAGCGTGAAGTGGTCTTGACAATGGGGTCCACCTCACCGAAAGAAGGTTGAATTTTCGAGTCGCGGTGTGCTTTTTTGGTTACTCGATGGTCGGGTTTTTCAGATTGTCGTATTCAAACCCAAAATAGTTCCGTAGAATCCACATCCCGTCATTTTGTTTTGCCGCCGCCAAAACCTGCGGATTTTCCTATTGCTCCCCGGTGGTTTTTATCCGCACGTGCGGGCCGTCGGCGCGGAAACCCTTGCTTTTAAGAACTTCGAGGCCGCTTTTCGGTCGCGGGATGCCGGGATGATGTGGGGCGTTCGCGTCGGCGAGTGGAGCGGAATCGTTCATGTCGGCGGACAAAGTGGCGGGCAACGATGCCGCCGCGGACTTCCGGCCCAGGCCGAGCCGCTGTAGCGGCGGCCAGAGCAGCGCGGCGTTATCGCGGAGGTAATCCCAGCGGAAGAAGAAGCGGTTGAAGCATCGCGCGTGCAGGCGTTCCAGTTCGGCCGCCGTGAGATGTTCGCACTTCATTACCGGGGCGTAGGAGGAGTAGCGGCTGAAATCGAAATCGGCGATCCGGCCGCGGCGTTTCTCGTTCTCGTAAAACGCCGTGCCCGGATAGGGCGTAACCGCGTTGAAATTCGCGTAGGTTGGGTTCAACTCCCGCGCGTAACTCTCGACGGCGGCGATCGACGCTTCGGTGTCGTCGGGAAAGCCGATCATGAAGCTCGCCACGGTGCGAATGCCCAACGCCCGGCAGGTCTCGACGAACTCCCGCTGCCGGTCGCCGCCGGCGGCGGCGCGGCGGTAGTTTTTCAGCATCCCCGCGTGCGGCGTTTCGACGCCCACGGTAACGCTCGTCAGCCCCACGCGCTGCAACTCCCGCAGCAACTCCGCCGGCAGCAGTTCGATGCGGGTTTCAATCGAAAACTGAATCTTCCGCGGCAGGCCGCCGATCGTCTCGATGAGCCGCTCGGCGTGCGAACGGTTCGCCCCAAACAGCGGATCGCGGAATTTGAACGAGCGGAAGCCCCAGCGGCGAATGCCCAGCACGATTTCGTCGGCCACGGCTTCGGGACTGTGCAACCGCACGGCATTGTCGAGCAGAATGTAGGGGCAGTAATTGCACTGGAACGTGCAGCCCCGGCTGGAAACGATATAGGCCGTGGGGAACCGCCAAAAATCGTAGCTCACGCGAAACCTTCCCGGATCGAACGCCGACCAGTCGGGCGGGGGCAGCCGGTCGAGGTCGTCGATCGCGCCCAACTGCACCGTCGCACGAGGATGCGCGAGAACTTCCTCCAATTTCCACAGCAATTGCTC
Organism: Pirellulales bacterium; assembly: GCA_020846145.1. Taxonomy (GTDB): domain Bacteria; phylum Planctomycetota; class Planctomycetia; order Pirellulales; family Thermoguttaceae; genus JADLEL01. The sequence continues at coordinate 2,054 of JADLEL010000174.1, forward strand.
CGGCTCGCCCTTGATGACCGTCGCCTTGAGATCGGCAAACGCCTCCGGCACGACCGAAGCCAGCAAACCGACCACGAACACCCGGGCGGAAGGATTTTTTTCGAGCAATTCGCCGATCGCCCGCCGCTCGAGCGCGAGCGTGAGGAGCGCGGGGCAAAAGACGTAAAGGTCGCCGCCCGCGGGCAAGCGATCTTCGGCGTATTCGACGGTATGTCCCAGCCGGCGGAATATGGCGGCCAAATAGGCGAAGACCAAGGCCGTGGGCCGCCGATCGCGGGTGAAGAAGCGGCGAATGATCCAGCCCCGCACGCCGCCCGTCCCCGGATGACGCCCGACGCCGAATCCGCCGGCGAAATCCTTCGAAACGTCGTGCCGGCGCGTGTCGAAGAGGACGATGTGCATGGGGGAAGGGGGAAGGCGGAAGGGGGAAGGGGGAAAGGGGAAGGCGGAAGGGGGAAGGCGGAAAAAAAGTTGCGTTGCTAACCACTAACCACTAACCACTAACCACTAACCACTAACCACTAACCACTAACCACTAACCACTAACCACTGCCCACTGTCCACTTCCTACCGCCTACCGCTCAGCGCCCACGCTCCACTCTTCACTCTCCACTCTCCACTATGTTTCTTCGTGAGGCTGGCCAAGGGGAGCGTGGTGGGTTCGTCGGCGCGCCAGATGGTTTTGACTTTTCCGTTGGGGAACAAGCTGTAGCCGATGCCGCGCCAGTTCACGTGCTTTCCCACGGTTGTCGAGAGGATCACCGTCCAATGGAACAGGCCCACCAAGGGATTCAGCCAGACATCGAACCGTTTGCAGCGCTCCAGCGTTTTTTTCAAGTGCGGGAAATAGACTTCGACCAGATCTTGCCGCACCGCGCCGCGGTACACCCGCGCCAGATAGAGCGCGATGGTTACCGCGGCGGGAATCCAAGCGGAAACCGGGCCGCCGCAGAAGCTCCAAGCGAGAACCGCCAGATTGCCCAACCAGAGCAGATTGGCGGCCGAGAATCCGAGCACGGCGAAGAGCCACCACTGGCGGGCGTAAAGCTTGGTGAGCAAGTATTGCCGGCGGAGAAACGAAGTCGCTTCGCGGAGGTTGTTGTCGATGGGGGAGGCGACGACGCAAGCCGGCTCGAAGCGGACTTCCAAGCCCGCGTCGCGGAGCACGCGGCCGGCCGTGAAGTCGTCGGAGAGCGTGTTTTTCCAAGCGGAATGCAGGCCGACGAGCTCGAACACCTGGCGGCGGATAGCCCAGGAGCCGCCCCAAACCAGATGGTGGCTGCTGCGTCCCAAGAGCGCCATCAGATCGCAATTCAGACTGTAGAGCAGCCGGTTCGCCAGGGAGTCGGATTGCGGAACGAACCAGCGGTAGCCGGTGATCGCCCCCAGTTTCGGCCGCTGGAGCCGCGCGACCAGCATTCGCAACCATTCGGGGCGCGGCCGGGCGTCGGAATCGATGAAGGCCAGATACTCGATGCGCGGCGAGAGCCGGCCCGTCGCCACACGCAAATTATGCACCTTCTGGCCGCAATCGACCGCCCGGCCCGCGACGATCAGCCGGGCGGGCATCCACGGGTGGGCCGCCATCGCGCGGCGGATGAAGGGCACGGCCGAATCGAATTCGCTTTCCACGATGAAAGCCACTTCGTAATCGCCGTAATCCTGCTCCAATAGCGCGCGGAGGTTATCTTCCAGATTGACGTCGTTTCCCTTGCAAGGGGCGCAGACCAGCACGCGGCCCGCCGGCTGGTGGCAGTCCAAGCTTTTCATGCAGCTTCGCACGTACCGGCGATGCTCCCAAGTCTGCATCCCCAACAAGAACGATTGCACGACGGCCGCCGCGGCCGCGAAATAATAGAAGAGGTCGATGTAAGCTTCCATGCTTCACCTTGTTTCGCGAAATGCCGGGGCATCGTGCCCGGGGTATGACGCCAGAACCATAGGGTCGCGGTCCAAAGCATCGGCCAATAATGGAGCAAGATAGCCGACACCCCAAAACGGGTCAAGTTCAAAGAAAACGGCCCTCGAACCAAATCGAGGAAATTCCGCATATATTAAACGGAAAAGAATGAGAACTGCGGAACACTAATCGACACTGATTGACGCTAATTTAGGTAATCAGCGAAGATTAGTGCTAATCAGTGTTCCATAATCTTCTCGATGTTAAGATTTTTCCAGACCTTTTAGCCTCATGTTTGTTCATAAGTGTCAAAACGGCAGAAGACGGCGTCTTGGAAATATGGGAAGATATGAGAAATAGAGCAAAAAGGGGAGGATATTTTTGTTATTTTATCTATGCTCGCCATTTTATTGTTTTCGGCATCTTCGATGGGGAGTTGACGTTGTCTTTCGGATCGAGCTAGAATCATACGTTTGTGGCGGTTGCGATGAAAAACCAGGGGGGGGTGTGAACAATGGCTGTCTTGCGTGCCTTGTACGGTTCGGATCCCGGAGCATTTTTCCCTTTGGAAAGGGCTTCGGTCGTGCTCGGACGGCATCCGCAGTGTGAGATCGTGCTGGAATCGGCGTCGGTCAGCCGTCAGCACGCGAAAATCGCCTTTTCCGAAGGTAAATACTTCCTCGAAGACCTCAACAGCCGCAACGGAACGTATCTGAACGGCAAGCTGGCCGTCAAGCCGCAACTGCTCAAAGAAGGCGACGAGATCAGGATTTGCGATTTGTCCTTTGTTTTCCACGCGGAGAAACCCGAGCCGAACCTTACTTCGGGCACGCTTCTCCGCCGCTCCGCCGAAGATCAGGCCACGATCGTCGATGACGAACGGCCCTCGACCGGCTCGGTGGTGATGACCAAGGTGGACCTCTCGACCGGCTCGACCGGCCT
>JADLEL010000175.1 GCA_020846145.1 Pirellulales bacterium
GCCGCTCGGCTTCGCGGGGGTCGGTTGTGCCGGCGGATTTCGTTTTTCGCTTCCCGCTTATCGGGTCGAAAAACAGCATAACCAGATTGCGGCCGTTGCCGTAATCGTTCACGAAAACCTTGATTTCATCGGACATAGAAACATCCTCCCATTCAAGAAAAATCCCCGGCGGGCCTTGTTCACGCCTGTGAGGGCGTAGGGAATCCTTACGGAAAACCGCAGACCAGCCGGGGAAGTTTTTGCGTTTAGATTTTTTCGCATGGGAAAGAACCTCACAGTTTGAACACTCTCATTATCGGCATCTTACCGCCCAAAGTCAAGCCGGGCAATCCGCTGCCGCGCCGATCGGCACCACCTGGGTATCTTCGGCATGAAGGATTAGCCCCCGGCATTCCCGCCACCTGCGCCGCGCCGCCGTGAATAACAACCGGGAAACGTACCGCCCCGCCCGCTCATGGTCGCCCGCCATGATGAACGGCACCCCCTGGGCAATCCATCCCAAAACGCTCCCGATCGCTGCCGCCGGGGTAACTTGCGACCGCCACTCGCCCGATTCGAGGTCCAGCCAGGTGCATTCGACCACCACGGCCCGGCATGGGTAGGCAAGCAACCGTTGGATTTCCCGCTCGAACCGCTCTCGGCTTTGACCGATGCAACCGAGAAGGTCGGGCAGACTCTTGCGCTCGAGGGCGATATGGCTTTCCAACCCGCTTACGCTGTAATCGCCGGTTGCCAGGGTGCCGACAACCGACCGCAAGGGCGAGAGGTCCAAGGGACATTGCTCCCGGCTATCGACAACCGCCGTTATTTGCTCCGGTCGGATTTCGGCGGGAATACTTTTCATCGTTTGCCGTTCGCAGGGCAGGACGGGGTTTAGGTCAAGTTTTCCATCGGAACGCAAAATTCGACGTTACGCGGTGATTCTACGTTGGCTTCCCGATACCTTTTCAGGGCCGCCACGCCACTTTCGGTAAGCCGTCGCCGGTGTTCCGCAGATAAGTGCCGTTTCCGCCAGGGCTTGAGCATTTTAGCCACCCGGTCGAATAGTCCCACGTCGAAAATGACCGTTACTCCGTCGGAACCATCTTGAACCACTTCCACCCCCGGCATGACGCGGAGGGCTTTCGCGGTCGGGCCGATAGTTTTCGTCGATGCCGCAAGCCGATTTCCGCCCCACGGGAAAATATGCCCGCGTTGGCAAGGGATGATTTTCAGCCAAGGGTCATCGGTTTTTCCGTTCGGACCGTAGGCGGCTCGGTGTGATTCCTCGTAATTTACCCGATAGATTTTTCCGAACCGCTGAGTTAGGTCGATGCAAGTCAGCATTGAAAAATTCCTCTTGTGAAAGTTTGAAAAAGGGCGGGGCATCCATGCCGCCGCCCGATCCGCCACGGTCGCGGAGAATCGACCGGGGCGGGTTTCACTTGCGAAGCGATTTTTCATATAGCTTCATTTCGCGCAACACGGCTTCGCGCTTTGGAAACGATTCAACCGGTGGCAACGGTGGATCGTAAAAACTCCGCGCAATTTGGGAACTTGTTGCATCGTATGCCGGGAATGTTACCGGTGAAATGTCGAGCAGCTTGACGCCGGTTATCCATCGAATGTCGGCTTTGCGCGTGAGGTCGCGTTCCCATCGATCATATTCGATGATGAATGCAAACGATGATCCATCGACGTCGCCGCGCTCGAGGGCTTTGACGCAATGCAGAACGAATGGATCGCTTACATCGACCGTGATTTCGTATCGCAGCCCGATGGTATCGGCGCGGAGTTTCAACGTTCCCGCCTTTGTGCGGCCCAGCACCATATTGCTGTCGTGATTGAACAATGCCCGCACGTCATCACGTTCGCGCAGGGCGCGCGTGAATGCGGTCGGCGCGATTCTTTCATAGGTGCTCGGACCTAATTTAAGTTCCGAGCCAGGTATCGTCGGATTAAAAAAAACGGCCGCATATCCGGTTATCGTTCGCAAATTTCCGCCGGTCGTCGGGGCAACTGCCGGGGCCGATGCCGGCGCGGTGGACAGTCGAGTTTCAATCATATCAGCTTCCTCCCTTGCGAAGACGCGCCAGCATTTCGTCGATAGTTTTGAGTTGACTTTTGGCAACTTCTGCCCGCGCTTCGCGCGTTCTTTTTGCGGCCCCCGGAGGCATTATCCCCGCCATTGCTTCGCACATCTTGGCTTCTTGAATGTTACGTTCGCGGGATCGGCTCAAGAGTACTTGCACCGTCAAGCCACGGTCATTTACTGCTCGTTCGATTGTCATGGCAATTTTTCCTTTCGTGAAATAGGGTTAGACGCCGAAACGCGCCTTGAGCGCGCTGCCAAAATTCGTAAGGTTTGCCATTCGCAGACGCCGCAAAACGTCGTTCATGCCGCGAATCGTAATCGGTGCGATCGTCGTAATCACGCCCGCGCGGCGCATCGACTCGATGAACGCATCTTCGCTTTGGAGCGCGGATTGCAGATCCATTAGAGCCGTAAAAATCCGCATCCCGATGCCGCCGTGCCGAGGGAGGTTTTTCTTGTAAAGCACGCCGCTCGCGCGGACCGCTTCGCTGTCGAGATTTTTTTGCGCGAGCATCAAAGATTCGCGCGCGATTCGCAAAGTCTCAAATGCCGCGCCCGGCGATGGTCCAGGCTCGCCGCCGGCCAGTAGTAGCTCAGCCGAATTTTGTTGGCCGCGCTCGGTCGCCGTCGCAAATTTCTTTTCGGCATCGGCAACGGCTTGCCTCATTTTTTCAACGAGGTCGCGCGCCTCCGCAACTCGCGCGTCGCTGTAAATCGTTTGCGGTTTCGCCGGAGTTGCCGCCGCTGGCATCGTTTGGGATTTTTCTTTCACTTCCATAATTCACTACTCCTACGCTAAAGTTACCGGGCGAAAAGCCGCGCCCGTTTCGGCAAAATGTTCAATCGTTATCCCCCCGGCGTAATACCCACTCTAGGGTATTCTCAAAATTCTGGAAAAAACTGCGAATGGGAACGGGCCGGTCTTGAAAAATTAAAATACCTATGATGTTACCCCCCTACCTTACTGTCAGTGGTTGCCCCTCTGCCTGGGGTTGCCGGGCTAGGGCGTCGGCTTCCCGCTTCCGCCGCCGGATAGTTTCGAGTTCGCTTTCCACTTGGAATAGCCGCCCTTGTGTTGGCTTGCCGACCGCCACGCCACGGCTCAGGGCTTCGAGGGTGGCAACGTCGGGTAGCTTCATGGATTCGGGTATGGCATCCAGCCACTTGCCCGCCGCCTTACTCTTTCGTTTGGTGGGACAACCACGGCTTGGGGTGGTGCCGGGATGGGATGGTGCCGGGACTGGATGGGACGGGACTACTATATAGTCCCTTGTCCCACCACTCCGGGACAACCGGGACAGCCCATCACTTGTCCCACCTTGTCCCACCTGTCCCACCTTCCTAATTCTTGGAAATGTAACCTTCATATTTTGAACCTCTCTTTATCACTTCACAGGATTCCGCCCGCCCTTCTTTTAGAATGGTGGTAATCGCCTTGCCGAAATTCGCCGTGTTCAACCCGCTTTCCTCCCGCAACACTCGGGCAGTTTCACCAACGGGATGATTTTTCAGTACCGCAAGCAATCGTTGTCGATGCTCGCCCTCCAAGGCTTCTTGCCGCTCGGCCTTTCGTTGTTCTTGTTGTCGCTTCTTTTCGCCCCGAAAGTCCCCGGCCTGGGCAACCGACGTTTCCCACTTCCGACCGCTGGAGAAGTTCACGCCGTCGATAACGCCCTCGGCAACGTCAACTCGATACAGCCCGCCGAAACCGGCCGAACCGCCCGACCGCATGAATAGCCGGTGTATCCCATCGTGCTGGTACGGCTCGGCTCGGGCGAGTAGCAACCATTGTCGAGTCCACTCCGCGACGCCCGCTTGCGATAAATCTTCCAAGGTGCAAGGCTCGTTTTCATCGGATTGCGTTTTCTTGAAATGGTGCAAGACGATGGGAGTAACGCCGGTTGCCTGGGCGAGTTGTGAAAGTCCGATAAGTTTCGACCCCATAAAAAAGACGTTGCTCGCACCCTGGGCTTCGTTGCCGTCCAGCAAGCAAATATACAACGGGTCGAATATCACAACGTCGATTTCGCGGGCTTCGATAATTCGCTTGATTTCGTCAAGATCAATGTCTCGGCTTAACCTTGGAAGATCGAATGCCCATGAAATCGAGCACTCGGACAATGAAACGCCCCGGGCCGCCGCCACCCGCATAGCCGTGTTGCGTATCGAAGAGATGCCGCTTTCGCCCGACCATATTGCCACGTTGCATTTTTTTGCGGTGAAAGAACCGAGAAACGGGGTGCCGCTGCCAAGGCTGATTGCAAGGTCGATAGCCAGCCCGGTTTTCAAAGTCTTTGACCGACCGCCGAAAGCCGCCGGTTGCCCTTTGACCAAAATGCCGTTGACCAAAAACTCCGGTTGAATATCCCATGCCGCCAAAGTTGCCGAGTCGATAAGTTTTGCGAATGCGGGCGGCTCGCCCACGGCGGGAATTTCGCTCCCCGCCGCCAACTCCGCCGCTTGGCGAGTGCAATCTTCCGCCGTGAATTCCTCCGCATAGCACGATTGAATGAGCGTTCGCGTTTTGTCAAGAATCGCCCGCTTGACTGCATATTTCGCCACGGCCTCAGCGTAAAACCGCAAGCCGCCGGAATGAGCTACCGATTGAGCAACTTTGTAAATTAGATATTCAGCCCCTCCGCACGATTCGCCCACGCCCTCCGCTGTCAACCATATTGACAAGGCTTTAGGGTTGTCGAGGGCCTCGGCGGGAGCGTTTTGGATATGCTCGAATAGTGCCTTGTGTCGCTCATCGTAAAATGAATTTTTGCCGACGGTGCCGCCGATTTCCGATAGTCGCTCCGGTGCCAATAAGAGCGAACCAAGTAGCATTCGCTCGGCATCGAAGTCAACGGGAGGGAGTCTGTCGAGTAACTCGGCATCGGACCGGGGGAATCGTTTCGTTTCGCCGTTTTTCGAGGATGCCGCCGTGGTCATCGTACCTCCCCCTGGGCGTCGGCCAGCTTGCGAAAAAAGTCGAGGGCATCGGACCCCATAACCATCTTCACTCTGCCGCATAAAACGGTCCGCAATCCCGACCGCTGGCAATCGCAGAGTGCCCGACTTGCGAGTCCAAGTCTTCGGCCAAATTCGCGCAGGGTTAAGATTTCATCGGCTCGGACCGAACCGCGGCCGATAACGGAATTTTTATCGAGGGGCTTTTTCATCGGGTGCCCTCCCTGATTCTTTTCCAAGTCAGCCGGATGCCATGCTTCTCTTCCAACTCCCGCCGGGCTGCCCGCTCTAATTCCCTATCGCCCGTCGAATGGGCTGCCTTGGCAATCGCAACCAAGGATGCCGGGCTTTCGGTTGTGGCTTGTGTTTGCTGAGTCATAAAAAATCCTCCGTTTCCCTTTACAACGGTCGGTCGGTTTTTTTATGCCGTTTAGCCAGATAGGCAAATAGAAAAGGGCCTATTTCCCGAGGAAAACGGCCCAAAATAATTTTATGAATTTTTATATTCGGTCGGAAATTATCGCTAATCGGTCGGTTTTTTTCCCTTCCGCTGCCACTGCTCTTGTTTCTTTTCAGCCCTTTTAAGCCGGGCTGACTCTCTGGCAATTACTAGGCTTCTCCAAGCATCCGTTTCCTTGATAGTTCCCTCTCCACGTTTTAGCACCTCAGCAAACTTTCGTGCTGACCATGTATGGCATTCTGCCTTTTTAGCAATCAAGTCAACCATAAGGGCTTGGGTAAATACCTTTGGTTCGCTCCTCTTTGTTTTTTGGGCGGATTCGATTTTTTCAACTATGCCGCCCTCGGCTCTCAGCCGTTCTAAAATCCGTTCGCATTTTGCCCACAAGTCTCGAATCCACTCTCGATAATGAGGGCGGGGTGGATTCTCTGGGTGGCACAATTCCGCCGATAAATCGGTCAGGGGGTGAATGTCGATTTCCGGGGCCATGAAGTCGCATCCCTTGCGTATCTTGTGATACCTCAGCATGAACCGTGAAGAGGGCACAGAATAACCGGCCGTATCTTCCTCATGCACGAAATGAAGGGTTTCGAGGGAGGGCTTTACTTCCGCTTCCCATTCGTCAATTGCAGAGAGAAGCTCATCCCATTGGGTCGTTTTGCCACGAATAGTCATGAGAGTAACCTTTCATAAAAACCAGGTCATCCCCAGCCGCAACGGAGAAAGGTAATAACTCGTTACGGCCGGGAATGATTAAGCCGCCGCATAGCTAGTGCGAATCGGCCGCCCGGTAAGTTCCCGGATTATAGCGTCATGCGGGAGTGTTGTAAAAAATGTTGTAAAAACTCGGTTTCGCAGGGGGTGGAAAAACTTTCGCCGTTTGTTCGCACCCCTGTTTTCTTCGGGAAAAACGCATATTCGCATCGGGTGAGCATAGTGTACGCTCGTACCGTTGGGACTCATAATCTGTTGGTTCCAGGTTCGAATCCTGGTGGCCCTACATTTTAATTCATTTCGGACAATTTTCTAACGACTAATCAAGTCATATATTCTTATCATTCATACACTTATGGCAATTCTAAAAAAATGAGATTCGCCGCGGTTTTTACAGGGGGGGGTATTTCCCAACACCTTTGTCGCGGAATCGCGATAACGATACGGAGCGAGGTAGTCGCGACCTCGCTCCGGGTTCGTCCTCGAGGCGCAAACGCATTTACTTTTCCGCCGGAAATTCCGGCTCGGGGACGGCAAAACCGGGGAGGACCTTTATTCTTAGCGGATTGGCGGCCGCGCCGTCGCCGCGGACGACGATCGCTTCGGCTTCGACGGGGAGCGCGATATCCAGTTTCGGCACGTTGAACTTGACGCCCAGATCGTACCAGCCGACGATTTCCGCCTGAATTTCCCGATCGCCCACGTGCAGCAGCACCTGGCCGGGCTGCGGCCCGAAACCTTCGCCCGCGACGATGATCTCGCCGCCCGCTTGGCCTTGCGCCGGATCGACCTCGAAGGCCGCGGGATCGACGGGCAGCATTTCCGCGCGCGGCACCGCCGCGCCGTTGTTGTCGAGGTTCACGTCGTTGATCTCGCGGTTCGCATCGACGAAGAAGTGCAGGAACTCGAACGGCGCGGGCTGGCCCGCCGCGTCGCGGTTCATCGTAGCGACTTCGATCGGCAGGCGAATATCGACGCTTTGCGTGTCGCCCGCCTCGATCGAAGTTACGCGCACGCCGCCGCGGGGCAAATCGGGGCCGAACCGCCGATCGTTCGAGGCGAATAGCATCACCGTAAACGGCGCGGCGATCGGCCGGTTGCCGTTGTTGCGGAACCAAACGCGGTAGCGCGGGCCGAGCTTTTCCTCGGGATGGCCGGGATCGACCATCCGCACCGCCAGGAGTTGCAGATCGAATTGCTCCGGCTCGACGACAATCGGCTTGACATCGACCCAGGTGCCGCAAACCGCTTCTGGCAAGGGCTGCCAGACCGGCGGCGCCCACCAATTCCAAACGATGTAGGGCTGGTAAATCACCGGCCGGCACCAAATCGGGCGGGGATCCCAGATCGGGTTGCAATGGTAGCCCCACGACCAGTTCACCCACGGATTCCAGTGCGGATACCAGCACGCCCCCGCGAAAAACGAATGCCCGTAGTAGTGGAACTTGAAGCAGTTGTTCACGTACACCGGGCTGATCGTGCCGCAATGGAAGCCGTGATGCGGGTGAAGGCCTTTCAGGTTGTTGACGGTAACGTTGTTCACGGCCGCGACATTCGCGATTTTCGCCGTATGTTTCTGCAAGTCCATTCTGCGGGCGACGTCGCCTTTCTGCATGTGTTTGTATTGATCGGCCAGATTCAACTTCCGGGCGACATCGCCCTTGGCGACGGCGTCCAATTCGCCGGATTTCAAACGCTCGTCGAAGCGCTTGTGGTTCAAGCTCCCGCGCTGTTTTTGCAAGTCTTCCTTAGCGATATTTTGCGGCAATCGGCCGGCGGGAAGCGGTTGAGGCCCGAGTTTATTGGGGAGATCGGTCATCTTGCCGGGGAGCGGCTGGGGGCCGAGTTTATTGGGAAGGTCGGTCTTGTTGCCGGGAAGCGGCTGTGGCCCGAGTTTGTTGGGGAGATCGACCTTCTTGCCGGGCAGCGGCTGAGGGCCGAGTTTGTTGGGAAGGTCGGTCTTCTTGCCGGGAAGCGGTTGAGGGCCGAGTTTGTTGGGGAGATCTACCTTCTTGCCGGGCAGGGATTGAGGGCCTCCTGATTTGTTGGGAATATCGAAAGTCTTGCCGGGAAGCGGTTGAGGGCCGATTTTATTGGGAAGATCGACCTTCTTGCCGGGAAGCGGCGGAGGGCCGAGTTTATTGGGAAGATCGATCTTCTTGCCGGGAAGCGGCTGAGGGACTCCCGATTTGTTGGGAATATCGAAAGTCTTGCCGCCGGGTTTTCCGGCGGGCTTGTCGAATGTTTTACTTCCGGATTGGTTGCCGGAAGGAACAGTGGGAGGATCGCTTTTCCTTTGATCCAGCCGTTTGCGAGTGTCGGAGAGCGACGGTCGATTGTCGCGCTGCGCCTGCAAACCGTTCGTGCGGTTCAAATCGCCGTTGGGCGTGAACGCCTTCGGTTGCGGCATCGTCGCCGGCGAGAAATTGCGGGGGCCGATGTTGCTCTTGGTGTCGAGGGGATTCTTGTTGACCGAGGCGGCAGGAGGGGTGACGGTTGGCGGCGGGGTAATGTTTCTCGCAGCCGGTGTGGATGCCGTCCCCGCGGAATTCGAGCCGCGCCATGCGCGGTTGGCATCCGCCGCGCCTTGATCGGCGGACGGCTGCGGTCCGACGAAAGGCTGCGGGGGGGAACCGTTTTTTTGCGCCGGAGAGACCGCGCTGCCTCCAGGATTCCCACCGCGCCACGTGCGATTGGCATCCACGGGAATTGTATTCAGCGGTCGGGATGGACCCGCGCCAGGTTGAGGGGAAGTATTGTTTTGGGGAACCGCTACGGCTGCGTTACCCCCAACACCGCCTCCGCGCCAGGTGCGATTGGCATCCACCGGTATTCTATTTACCGATGGGGATGGCACGGTAATAGTCGGCGGTGGAGTAAAGTTTTTTTGCGCCGGAGCGGCCGATCCTCCAAGGCTCCCACCGCGCCACGTGCGATTGGCATCCGCCGAATTCCGATTGATGGAAGGAGCGGGAGCGGAAATAATCGGCCTAGGCGTTGAGTTGGCGCTGGGAGATGGCGTGAACCGCGGGGCAGTGGGATTCTGGAAACGAGGCGTCCGATCTACTTGCGGGGGCGTAAAAGAAGGCATTTGCCGAGGCGTCCGATCTACTTGCGGGGGCGTAAAAGAAGGCATTTGCCGAGGCGTCCGATCCACTTGCGGGGGCGAAAAAGAGGGCGTTTGCCGAGGCGGCGGAGTATATCTTGGAGGTTCCGATCGGTTGCCGGGGTCGAACGTTCGCGGCATCGCCGTGGCGGAGGGGAATCGGTTGAATTTGTTGTCTCGGTCGTCCGGTCCCTTGGCAGCGGAGAATTGAAAGGAGATTAGAAAAAGCGAAATTATCATCATTCCAATCCGCAAACTGTCGTGCATGAGACCGATCACAAAATGGCGAAGGCGGTTCATGGAATGGTTCCTTTCAATAGAGTATCATTGGATTATGGATGTCCCTTCCATCTATCGACATGCGAAAATGATGCCTTTATGGAACATATTTGCAACTATGTTGAATTATTTGCGTAAGTCCCTGTAAATAAAAGCGTTAGAGCGTTTGTCTCCAGACAGAGTCCGCAAGAAATAGCGATATTGCCTGACAAAAAGTGTTGTCAATGTGATTAGGATGTGTATCTTTATGATTTTTCCTGTCAGATCACTCTTGCACTTTTCATAGATTTTGAAGGGAGCCATAGCACAAATAAAAAACCCGCCGACAAGCAAATTGCTGTCGGCGGGCAAGTACATCGATCGAACTGCAAGTCGATTAGTACATATCTTCATCGCCGCCAGCGGGACCGGCGGGAGCTTTATCCTTCTTCGGCTTGTCGGCCACCAGGGCGTCGCTCGTCAACAGCAAGGTGGCGACGCTCGAAGCGTTCAAGAGCGCGGAGCGGGTAACTTTGGTGGGATCGATCACGCCCGATTTGACGAGGTCTTCATAGACTCCGGTGGCGGCGTTGTAGCCCATCGCGCCCTTCATTTCGGAGACCTTCTCGCAAACGATGCCGCCGTCCTGGCCGGCGTTGTCGGCGATTTGCGTGAGCGGCGCGCGGCACGCGCGGAGCACGATCTTGTAGCCGACCTCTTCGTCCTGGGCCAATCCGTTGGACTTGACCGTGGCCGCGGCCCGCAAAAGCGCCACGCCGCCGCCCGGCAAAATGCCCTCCTCGACGGCCGCGCGGGTCGCATGCAGGGCGTCTTCCACCCGGGCCTTCTTCTCTTTCATTTCGCTTTCGGTCGAAGCGCCGACGTTGATCTTCGCCACGCCGCCGGCCAGCTTGGCCAGCCGCTCCTCGAGCTTCTCGCGGTCGTAATCGCTCTTGGTGTTCTCGATCTCGCGGCGCAGTTGCTCGATGCGGCCCTTAATGTCGGAACTCTTGCCGGCGCCTTCGATGATCGTGGTGTTGTCCTTATCGACGACGATCTTCTTCGCCCGGCCGAGATCGGCCAGCGCGATGTTTTCGAGTTTCCGGCCGAGGCTCTCGAAGAGCGCGGTGCCGCCGGTGAGGATCGCGACGTCTTCCAACATCGCCTTGCGGCGGTCGCCGTAGCCGGGGGCCTTCAAGGCGCAAACCTTGAACGTGCCGCGAAGCCGGTTGATGACCAGCGTGGCCAACGCCTCGCCGTCGATATCCTCGGCGATGATCAACAGCGGCTTGCCGGCGTTGACGACCTTCTCGAGGATCGGCACGAGTTCCTTGATGCTCGACAGCTTCTTCTCGTGGATCAGAACGTAGGCGTCTTCCAACACGCATTCCATTTTTTGCGGATCGGTGACGAAATACGGCGAGAGGTAGCCGCGGTCGAACTGCATGCCTTCGACCCACTCGACTTCGGTCGCCAGGCTCTTGCCTTCATCGACGGTGATCACGCCGTCCTTGCCGACCTTCTCCATCGCGTCGGCCAGCAGCTTGCCGATCTCGGGATCGTTATTGGCGGCGACGGCGCCGACCTGCGCGATCTCTTCCTTCTTGTTCTTCACCGAGATCGACATGTTCTTGAGCTTTTCGATCACGTCGGCGACGGCCTTCTCCATGCCGTTCTTGAGTTGAACCGGATTGACGCCGGAAACCACCGCCCGCAGGCCCTCGTTGAAAATCGCTTCCGCGAGGATCGTGGCGGTGGTGGTGCCGTCGCCGGCGACGTCGGACGTTTTCGAGGCCACTTCGCGGACCATCCGTGCGCCCATGTTTTCATAAACGTCCTCGAGGTCGATTTCCTTGGCCACCGTGACGCCGTCCTTGGTGACGGTCGGCGAGCCGAAGCTCTTTTGCAGAATCACGTTGCGGCCGCGCGGTCCGAGAGTAACCTTGACCGCCTGGGCGAGTTTCGCGACGCCGCGGCGCAAGGCATCGCGGGCTTCCTGGTCGAATGCAATCATTTTTGCCATGAGAGTTTAGTCCTTGAAAATTGGTTTTTGTTGTTGGTGAGGGAACAGGGGGCAGGGGATAGGGCGATGCAGTTTGTGGTTGTATATTCCCTGTATCCTGTCCCCTGTATCCTGTCCCCTGTATCCTGTCCCCTGTATCCTGTCCCCTGTATCCTGTATCCTGTCCCCTGTCCCCTGTCCCCTAAATCTATTACCCGATGACCGCCAAAATATCCTCCTCGCGCATGAGCACCAGTTCCTCGTCGCCGAGCTTGAAGGTTTCGCCGGCATACGAGCTGAAGAGAACTCGATTGCCCACTTTCACTTGCAGCGGAATGCGCGTGCCGTTCTTCAACAGCCGGCCGTCGCCGACCGAAACGATCTTTCCGCGGGCGGGCTTGTCCTTGGCGCTGTCGGGCAACACGATGCCGCCCGCCGTAACCGATTCCGACTCTTCGCGCTCGATCACGACGCGGTCGCCAAGGGGTTGTAGCTTGAGGGTGGATTTCTTTTCTTCTTTTTTCGCCATGCTTCTCTGGCCTCCAAAGGGTCTGCGACGAGGCGGTGAAAGGGGAAAGCGGCTGAACCGAGCCGAAAGATCATCGGCGAAGCAGGTAACTGATGAAACCCACTCTATTCCAATAGCCGTTCCGTTGCTTCACTACCTCATAAGTGGGATATGGATGGTTGATGCGGTTACCGTTGCGTCTGCCAATACGGCGCGCAAATAATAGTGGCAAACAACTTAGCAATTCGAGTGCCAACGAAGGGTCGGCATATCGTAAGTGTATGATAATCATAGACTTGCGATACGCCGTTTTTTTTTGACCGAGAAAGTTCGGAAATCGTCCGCCAATATCGGCGATTTCTCAGGTTTTCGCCTTCTGGGAGCCTGCCATTTTGGCATACAGTTTATCGATTGGTACGACAAATACAATTTGAGGTTCATGCTGGGGCGATAGTTGTACTGTCGCCCCCGCTGGTCTGCAAAGTCATTTTTTCACGAGAGGAATCGTTGGAAAGCCGCGACCAGTGGTCGCGGTTCACGGGTGACAGGAAGACGTAGCCTCCTGATTTGCAAGACTTTGCAGACCTCCTGACTGCCACCCCAGGGGTGGCAGTACAACTGCCATCCCAACAACCTGTCATGGTACGGTTGTCGAACCACTAGACCCGCGCTTTCCGTCAATCGGCGGACTGCAAAAACTCAACATTGACGGGCGTGCCGACCGACGCCCCGCGCTCGCTTATGAGGATTACCTTGCCGGACTCCACCACAATATCTTTCACGCAATCGAAAGTTTTCGGTATCGCCGTCAAGCCCATGATGTAATTGACGTGCAGGGGCCGCTTGGCGGTTGGCGTAACGCTGGTCCTAACGCCTTGTTTAGCGAGTACGTTGCTCTTCGCCGATTGGGCCGCGCCGTAATGGAAGCAGCCCGTAATGTCTTCCACTCCCAGGGCGTTCACGTGCCGGCCGCTCCAGGGCGGATAGTGCCGCCCGCCGTTCGAGATCCAAAGCAGGGTGGAGGCCAGCACCTTGGGATCGCGGAGCGCGAACCAGGCGTAGCCCTCTTCGGGGAACGCAACGGCCGTCCAGGCCACCGCAAGCGTCGGATCGGCGACCAGGATGGCGATATCCTCGAAGCCGCGCCGCGCGGGATAGCGGCCGAGATCGGTCGTCGCTCCGGTTACGGTGGGCACGGCGGCGAGATCGTCGAAAGTCGCGCCCGGTTTCAAGATCGAGTAGCCGCGGTTTTCGGGATTTTCGGTCGGCTCGACGAACACCTGGCCGAGCATCCGCTTCGAGGTGGAGAGCCGCCCGGAGCCGGCTTTTTCGGGAAACTTCAGGATCGCATGATGGCCGAGGCTGGTCGGCGCGTTCACGCCCGTAACGATATGCTTCTGGTAAACCGCGGTCTGGCCCGGCACGAGCGTAACGCGCTTCTCGACGTGGCCCGAATAAGCCTTCAATTCCATGCCCAGCCGCAGCGTCGTCTCCGCAGCCGTTTTCGTAAAACCGACCGGTTTCCAGCGCAAATTGGCCGTATCGCCGTGGACTTCGTGCTTCACGCCGCGGTAGGGTACATCGTTGCCGCCGAACGGCAGGCAAAAGAAATCGCCGCGCAAAACGCGAACGATGGGCGGGAGTCCCTTCTCGACTTTCTCGTTCCACCAGGGGGCGATGGAGAACGGCTGCACGGTCTTGCGGCCGAGTCGAAAGCCCACCGGCGCGAGCTGCCCGCCCGTTTGCGTGATGAACGCCGTAACCGTGCCCGATTCCAAGGTCCAGGAGGGTTGACCGAACACCTCGATGGTTTTAGGAGTTTTCATGATCGCCTTTCAAGGAAGTGCAAGGAGAGAAAATCGGGGAAATCCGAACATCGGCTAGTTTAAGGAGTGCGCCGAATTCTTGCAAGGACTTGCGTTCGGGGACCGCGAAGAAAATTTCCCTGCCTGCTGCCGGTGCTTGCGGACCGGATTAAAGCGGAATTCGAACGCGAATAAGTTCGGCTTCTCGCTGGAGAAACGCCGAGTTTCCGCAGCGCGAGACGGCCGGGGGGATTGGGGAATAGTCCTGCATGGAAAGGCTACGTCGTGAGTAACCGTTCACAGGGGACTGTCCCGATTTTCGCGGCGCAAAAGATGATGGTGCCGTAAAAAAGCTCAATCGCCGCGAAAATGGGACTGTCCCCCTCGCGCCGCGGGAAGGGGACAGGTCCATGTTTTCGGCCTA
>JADLEL010000176.1 GCA_020846145.1 Pirellulales bacterium
CGGTTTATTTCAAGAAAAAATAGGTATTTGAGGAAATTCGGAAAAGCACTTTTGCAATAAACAATGTTATATTCAATTTAATAAACCCCTCATTGGTGGCCCACAAAAACCGTGACGGTCAGAAAAATTCTTTTTTTTACGGGATTTCCTTTATCCAACTTGTCTAAAGTGTTGTTTTTTCACCTTGAAAGGGCTGGTCAAGCCAACCCTACGGTCATCCGAAAAGAGAATCCAGTCCGAAAAGCCAATACAAAGTCATTTTGATCGGCAGCGTGAGCATGTAGAGGAGCAGGAACATCATCGAGTGGAATCGGAAGTAGCCGAGCGATTTGCGATACCGCTTCAACGGCGTACGACCCAAGAGCGGCGGCAAGGCGAGGAAGTAGAGAAGGAGCAGGCTCACGCCGGGAAAGTCGCGGTACAGGAAATAGAGGAATTGGGTGAATCCGCCGGCGTCGGCCGGTGCTTGCGGCAGCGGGCGGCCGAGAAGACCGGTCCAGAACGCCTGCGATATGGAGAAATGTTCGAGCGTTAGCAGTTTGCTCGGATCGCGGACTTCATAGAGGCCGAAACTGCTCCAGTTCGGTCCGCGCAAAAACGTGCCGATCAAGATCGGCAGAATCCACAGTTGCAGGAAGCCGAAGAGGAATACGAGGATCGCGAAGCGGCGTCCGCGAAGCGAATAATAGCCGCTGCCGGCCCGATTGCGGTCGAGGTATGGGATGGCGCACAGGCCGAGAATGATGAGCGCCGGTACGACGACGCCCACGTTCCAGGCGTCGGAGAACGTGAGCAATTCTTGCAAGCCGACGAAATACCACGGGGCTTTCGAGGGATTCGGCGTAATCGCCGGGTTCGCGGGTTGCTCCAAGGGCGCGGGAAGCAGCAACGACCAAACGATCAGCAAAGCCGAAAAAACGATCATGCATATCAGTTCGGAATAGACGAGGTCGGGCCAAACCAACACTTTTTCGGAGTATTCTTTTTCGACGGATTCGGCCCTCGCCCTTGGCCCCTCTCCAGGCACCGATCGAAGGTTGGTCGGGAGAGAGGAGAATAGGCGGCGGTCGTTTTCCACGGCTTGATACAAGGCCAGCCAGAGGAACCAGCCCAAGAGAAAGATCATGGCGACGATCGGCACGTCGTCGGGCCGCATCGCGGCGGTAAAAAAATTCGCATCGGCGAGCGACGCCCCGAAGAACAAGATCGCGCCGCTGAAACCAATCCACGCCACCGCCGGCTTGGCGAAAAACTCGCGGGCGAAATAAACCAGCAGCAAGAAAGCGAAAAAAGAAAAATTGAGCGCCGCCGGCGTGCAGGCGGAGTCAACGGCGGATTTCAATCCCTGCGAAAGTTGAAGCGGATAACCGCGAAAGGCCATCCCGCCCAACAGACAAAAACCGATGGCAAAGAGTGTCCAAATAAGACTTTTCACGCGGTTTTTCCGCCTCCAGGCCATGCCCGCCGCCGCGAAATTCGCCGCCGCCGCAAGGGAATAATAGCATCCCAGCGGATGGGCGAGGCTGGCGGCGAATTCGGCGGGCGCGGGAGGCATTTTGGTTTAGGTCTTGGGTCTTAGGTCTTAGGTCTTAGGTTTTTGGTCTTGGATTTCCTATGCTGGGTCTCAGGTCTTGGAAGTTGGATCGTGCATCTTTTTTTCAATGCATTGCCGGGCAGCCTTCCGCCTTCCGCCTTCATCATTCATCATTCTTTACAGCGGTCCGCTGATTCCGCCGTCTTTTCGTATCCGCCAAAAATGGAGCGACATGAGAAAAATCGCCACCAGCGGCAGGGCGATGCAATGCAGCACGTAGAAGCGATTGAGCGTTTCTTCGCCGACGCTGCTTGCGCCGATGAGAATATAACGAATATCCGCGCCGACCAACGGGGCGTTGCCGGCCATGTTCGCGCCCACGGTTACGGCCCACAGCGAGAGTTGATCCCAAGGCAAAAGGTATCCGGTGAAGGAGAGAAAGAGCGTGAGGACCAAAAGCATCACGCCGATCGCCCAATTGAACTCGCGGGGCGGCTTGTAGCTGCCGGTGAGGAACACGCGGAGGGTATGCAGCATGACGGCGATGACCATCGCATGGGCGGCCCAGCGGTGGATTTCGCGGACCACGCCCAGCGAAACCACGTCGCGCAGGTCGAGCATGTCGCGATAGGCGAATTCGATGGTCGGCCGGTAGTAGAACATGAGCATCGCGCCGGTTACGACCTCCACGAGGAACAAAAACGCGGTGATTCCGCCCATGCACCAGGTGAAGCGCAGCCGCAGGGCGTGCTTGGGGATCGATACCGGGTGCAAGTGTAAAACCACATTGCTCAAGACCGCCAGCACGCGGTTTCGCCGGTCCACCGGCGGATCGTGCCGGAAGACGCTTTTCCAAAACTGCGTGTTGCGGAGGCGGTCGAGCATTTTTCGGAGGGGACAGGGGACAGGATACAGGGGACAGGATATGAGATCAAGTTAAACGTTTCAGCTATCGTTCGCTCCCTGTCCCCTGTATCCTGTCCCCTGTATCCTGTCCCCTAACAATCACACTTCCACGAAGCTTCCCTGCTCTTCTTCCCATCCCGGCCGATAACAAAACACTTTCGCGCGATCGATTTCCAACTGGCCGTCCTCGGCAAAACGGATGGCGTAACGGTCCAAGGGGCGCGGGGCGGGGCCTTCGAGGTTGATGCCGATGGCGGAAAATCCGCTGCCGTGGCAAGGGCACTTGAAGCGGTTTTCGCTTTCGTTCCAATTGGTGATGCAGCCCAGGTGCGTGCAGACGGCCCGCAGGGCGACGATCCGGCGGCGGCCGTTGTGGGCGAACGAAACGATCCAGGTTTGGTAGCGGTTTTTGAATTTCGTCTCCACCCTGCCGGCCGCGTATTCCTCGGGGAAGCCAGCCTTGAAGGTCTGGTTGGGTTCGTTGGCCGCATTGGGCACGAAAAATCGCGCGATCGCCGCCGTCCAAAGGCCGAACGCGCCGGTCAAGGCCGCTACGCCCATCGCCCAGGCCAGTCCGGCCAGACGGAAAAAACTTCGCCGGGGAAGCTCGTTGTCGAAGGCGAATTTTTTCTGTTGCGGGAAGGGCATGGGAGTTGGGGAAAGTCTGTGGATGAATATAGGATACAGGATACAGGGGACAGGGGACAGGGGAAGTATGAATGATGAATGATGAATGCTGAATGATGAATACAACAGCGTTCAATCACTTCATTCATACTTCATCATTCATCCTTCATACTTTCACTCGCCCCCCTTTCGCGGGCGGGCTGCGTGAAATAGAATACGTTTTGGAATAGTGATTCGTTTCTTTCGTTTACCATCATCCACTCCATGAACATATTGATCATCGGCAACGGGGGGCGGGAACACGCCCTGGCTTGGAAAATCACGCAAAGCCCGCGCGCGGAGCGGGTCTTTGTCGCGCCCGGCAATGCGGGCACGGACCTCGACGGCGAGAATGTCCCTCTTTCACCCACCGACTTTCCCAAACTCATCCAATTCGCCAAGCAGAATGCGGTCGGGCTGACCGTCGTCGGACCGGAAGCCCCGTTGACGGCGGGCATCGTCGATGCCTTCGAGGAGGCCGGACTGAAGGTTTTCGGCCCCAA
The DNA here is from genome assembly GCA_020846145.1 of Pirellulales bacterium. Lineage (GTDB taxonomy): Bacteria > Planctomycetota > Planctomycetia > Pirellulales > Thermoguttaceae > JADLEL01. The sequence continues at coordinate 3,610 of JADLEL010000176.1, forward strand.
GAAAAACGCCGCCGAACTCGAGGGGAGCAAGGTCTTTTGCAAGGAACTGTTGCGCAGCGCCGACGTGCCCACGGCCGACTACCAGGTTTTTTATTCGCCCGACCAAGCGGTGAAGTTCATCACGGAACGCGAAGACGCGCCGGTGGTGGTGAAGGCCGACGGCCTGGCGGCGGGCAAGGGGGTCGTGGTCTGTGCCCATCGGCAGGACGCGCTCGAGGCCGTCGAAAAAATCGCGCGGCAAAAAATTTTCGGCGCGGCGGGCAATCGACTGGTGATCGAGGAGCGGCTCGACGGCCAGGAAGTCAGCGTGCTTTGCATCACCGACGGCCGCACGCTCATCACCCTGCCGCCGGCGCAAGACCACAAGCCGGCCCACGACGGCGATACCGGCCCGAACACCGGCGGGATGGGCGCGTACTGCCCGGCCCCGATTTTGAACGAAGAAATGCAGCGCTGGGTCGAAGAGCACATTCTCGTGCCGACGGTCCATGCCATGAAGCGTTCGCGGCGGCCGTTCCGCGGCGTGCTTTACGCCGGACTGATGATGACCAAGCAAGGCCCGAAGGTGCTCGAATACAACGTGCGGTTCGGCGATCCCGAATGCCAGCCGCTCCTCATGCGGTTGAAGACCGATCTGCTTGATATTCTGGAGGCGACCGTCGAAGGACGGCTCGAGGAAATCAAGCAGTTGGAATGGGACCCGCGGCCCGCGGTTTCGGTGGTGATGGCCAGCGCCGGTTATCCGGGCGAGTACGAGAAGGGATTTCCCCTCCGCGGCCTGCCCGACGCCGAGGCGCTGCCCGACGTGAAGGTTTTTCACGCGGGCACGGCCTTGAAAGACGGCAAAGTGGTTACCGCCGGCGGCCGCGTGTTGAACGTAACCGCCTTGGGCGACACCATCTCCCAGGCCAAATTCAACGCCTACCGCGCCGTGAAGTGCATCCGCTGGCCCGGCGCCTGGTGCCGAAAGGATATTTCGGACAAGGCAATCGGATAGCATGAAATATCGTCAATATGGATCGGACAATTATCGAGGAGAATTTAGTGAAGAAAATGGATAAAAATACTGCCTATAAAGATTTTACAGATCGTCTCAAACTGTTGATTAGCAAGCATCCCAGCCTTATTACAACGACGTTGAGTAATATTTTCACCATGCGATTGATTGGAAACAAAACGCATGGCGATTTGGCTGAAATAGCCATTGCGGAATTCATCAACCAGTATATGTACGACTTTCGATCTATCCACGTCGGCAAGGATTTGTATCGTGCAAAGTCGCATGAAGAAGATATCAAAGTTATCAATGAGATAACCAAGGACGAATTCCCGATAAGCTTGAAAGCCTACGGAGTTGGGCCTCTGCAACTTTCCACGGACAAACATTTCCAGATGTTTCCCAGGCTTAAAACCGAAGGGAAGGAAATCATCGATAAACGGAAAATAAAAAAGGCTCATCCGGAAAGAGCGTACCTGAGAAGTCGAGGCTTCACGTTAATGAGAATAGAATCGGATAAATGATTCTCCTGGAATGGATTTCCTCGATTCGGGCCGAAGGCCCAGCCGTTCGCCCAGCC
>JADLEL010000177.1 GCA_020846145.1 Pirellulales bacterium
GAGGAAAAATGGAAATTGTTTTCAGCTTGTTTCTTGCCTTTTTTAGTATTAAAAAACTATTTTTCCCTTTTTCCATTTTTCCTCTTTTCCCTCCCCTTACACTTACTTCATTCCGCTAAATAGATACGCATTTTTTTATTGTGTGGAAGGAATGATTGATGAAGTGCCTGCATAATCCACCCCCCCCACCTAATTGGTGGCATGAATGGTTGTGTTTTCCCATAATTACCGCCATTGCGAGGCATTTGATCGTAAAATATAGGAAATATCTCTTGACTAGACCTCTCTGTATGTTGACAATCCCCGACTGTGATCGATAATAATACTGGTGCTATAAAGCTCTATTGATGAAGTACATTTACTCCCCGCTCGTCGTGCCGCAAGGCTTTCGGGCGGGGTTATTTTTTGACGCCATATCTTGTTAATCGAACCGACGACAAAGCGAGTGATTGCTTTTTTTGATGGACAGAATCTTTTTCATGCTGCACGTGAAGCATTCGGGCACTCTTTTCCGAACTATTGCCCATTACGTTTAGCGACTCGGATTTGCATTGATCATAATTGGTCGCTTCGGGGGATTCGTTTCTATACCGGCATACCAGACCCAGGCCATAGCGCGTTTTGGAATAAATTCTGGACATCGAAATTGGGTACGCTTGGACATCGTGGAGTAACGGTCTATTCGAGATTTTTGCGATATCGAAATCAAGAAGTCAAGTTGCCAAACGGCACAAAATATTCCGTGCTTGTGGCGGAGGAAAAAGGCATCGACGTTAGAATTGCACTCGATGTTATTCGCACAGCACGAAAAAATGAATTCGATGTTGCCATTATATTTAGCCAAGATCAAGATTTTTCGGAACTTGCAGATGAGATACGCGCTCTCGCCCAAGAGCAAAATCGTTGGATTAAAATTGTTTCGGCGTTTCCAGCGAGCCCTACAAGTAATAACAAGCGTGGAATCAATAATACAGACTGGATTAAGATCGATCGTGCGATGTATGATTCCTGTATTGATCCCAAAAATTACCGCCCCAAAGTTCCGCCACCGTAGTAGAAGAGTCCTCGCCAATCAAAATCCACGCTTATGGGCGATTCATGCCGACAACACGCTTCTAAGACACCACCAAGTGATTTCACGCTTCCAACCGGATAAATCCCTCGGTTCGCGGATTATTTCCGGAAGCGGATCGGCGCGGAATCTCTCGATTGCCGACTTCCCTGTCCTGCACTTCATTCCTCTTCATCTTCCTCATGCGGCCTTACGAAGCAGGCCCTCACGGGCGGGGGCATAGGGGAATCGGCGCCGCGCACCGATTTCCAGACGATTTCATTGAGCAACAGATCGTCGGCCGCGTCGGGCTTGCTGAAATCGAGTTTCTTCGTTTCGAGGATGCCCCAATCGGAGCGTTTGTTCTTTTGGTTCAGATCGACGTTCGCGGGACGGTGCTTGTAGGGGGTGAAATCGGGCTTCGCTTGGAAGGAGGCGTACATCGGCAGCGCGGCGGCGTCGAATTGGGTCATCGGCGGCAGGCCCAGGATCAATTCCATCGTCCGCAACATGCTCGACGTGGAATACATGCTGGAATCGACGTGCTTGCGTTTCACGTAAGGGCCGAACACGAAGGCCGTGGTGCGATGGGCATCGACGTGGTCGGCGCCGTTTTGGGCGTCGTCTTCGACCACGAACACGGCCGTTTCCTTCCAAAACTTGCTGTTGCTCAGCGCCTCGACGATGCGGCCCAGCGCCAGATCGTTATCGGCGACCATGGCGGTGGGCGTGGGTTTATCGAGCGTTACGCCGGAGGTGTGGTCGTTGGGCAGGTGCATGACGATGAATTGCGGGAAACCGCCCTCCTTTTCCATGCGCCGCAATTCGGCGATGAAGCGGTCGGCCCGCTTCTGGTCGGGGTAATCCAAATCCCATGCGCGGAAACCGGGGTCGTAATGCCCTTTGAGGGCTTCGATTCGCGTCTCGATGGGATCGCCGGATTTTTCGTCCGCGTTTTTCACGAACTCGCCGTAGCTGCGGTAAGTCAACCCGGCTTTCTTGCAGCTATCCCAGATATATCCGCTGGAAGGATAGGCGATATCGAAGTCGCCTTCGGAAGGATAGCGGATGGTGCCGTAGCTGCCGCGGCGATAGCTCAGCGGCCAGCTCTTTTCGACGAAATCCGTGGCGTAGGCCGCGGTCGTCCATTCGTGGCCGTCGGCGCTCACTTCGCTCTCCACGTAAAAATTGTCCAGTAGCACGAACTCGCGGGCCAAGGCGTGCAGGTTCGGCGTAACCTTTTCGGGAAAGAGACACAGGTTTTTATCGCCGTTTCCTTCGGGCATGTCGCCGAAGACCTGATCGTAGGTGCGGTTCTCCTTGATGATGTAAATGCAGTGCTTGATCGGACTGGGATCGCCCACCTTGGCGGGAATCGGATGATTCGGCTCGGCGGGCCGGCCCGCGGGCCGGAAATCCTTGCGCAATGGGCTGCACGCATAGGCAGTCTTGGTGTAGCGGGCCATTTCTTCGGGGGAGGGCGAAGGGAGGATCGAGAGCGTTCCCTTGAACAGTTCGCCGATATATTCCCGCACCGGCTGCTTTCTCGCCAGCGGATTCGGGCCTTGGGGATTATTGCGTGAGGTGAGTCCCTTGCCGTTGGCCACGAGAATCTTTTCCCCGCCGCGGTCGAAGCGCACCGAAGTGGGATACCAGCCGGCGGGGATGAAGCCCAGCGGCTTGCTCCGGCCGGAACGGGAAACGTCGATTGCCGCGATGTTGTTGTTGTCGGCATTGGCCGCGAGCAGCACTTTTCCATCCGGCGAGAGGGAGAGGCTGTTGGGCGTGCTGCCGTTGGGCGAATTCGGGTACAGCGCGGTGTCGATCTTTTCCAAGGTCGTGCCGTCGGCGGTTTTCAGCACCGCGACCGCGTTGCCGTTCGCGCAGGCGACGTACAGCAAATCGTGCTTCGGCGCGAGCGCCATTTCGGTGGGATGCGAGAGAGTCTTCCAGATGGCGGCGACTTTTTTCGTTTTCAAATCGACGACCGCCACGGCCGATTTTCCCCACAGACTGACATAGAGCTTCGATTCGTCGGCCGACGGCAGGACCGCGTAGGGATAGTTTTCGCTTTCGAGCGCAATGAATTCCTTCTTCGCGGGATCGTCCGCGGGGAGCAGCGCGACATGATCGGCCCAGGCATTGGCGATGAACAGGGTTTTGCCGTCGCGGCCGCACGCCATGCCGGTAACGACACCGTTTTTTTCGGGATTCGCCGCGGAAAAATCCTTGTGCTCGGACAGCATCCCGGCGGCAAAGGCGTATTGGTGCACGAATTCGGCTTCGCCGCCGCTGGCGAAGAGTCGTTTTCCCTCGGCGTCGAAGCAGAGGCCGTAAAAACCCAGGGGGATTTTTTCGCGGCAAGTGATTTTTTCGGTTTGCAGATCGACGATGACGATTTCGTGGTCGCCGTAGCCCGAATGCATCACCGCCGCGAACGGCGCGCGGGGATGCAGCGCGATATTTACGGGAAAATCGCCCAGCGGCACCTGCGTTCCCGCCGGCTTGAGCGACCATTGCGTGGGGAGCAAGGTCTCGCCGCCCGGCTGCGGGCCGGGAAGTTTCGGAACCGCTTTTTCGGCAACCGCTTGTTCGGGCGTCTTGGCGCAGGAACAGGCGTTCCCCAAGCAAGCGAGCGATAGAATAAACGTTCCGAGCCGAATATAGAATGATTGCCGCGGCATGATGACGGTCCGATTGTCGAGCGTTTTCGTAAGGTGCCTTTTATGTAGCCCAGGCGTTTACGCCTGCGGAATTTTTCGTTTAGCCCGGAGCCAACGGCGACGGCGGGCGTAATGGGCACGGGAAAACTCCACCCGCCGTCGCCGTTGGCTCCGGGCTAAACGATTGGTTGCGTCCACGCCGCGTTATGCCGATAAAATCTTCCTTTACCCGATTGCCGCCAATATGCCGCGAAGGTAGGCGAACGATTCGATCATGCCGGGCAGCGGATCGTCGGCGTTGGCTTCATATTCCAGCGCGACGTGATAGGGGAACTTGATTTCCAACAGGGCCTTGGCGACCGCGACCAGATCGATCGTGCCGCGGCCCATCGCCGTCGTCGTGCCTTTGGCCGTGGCGGCGGTAACGTCCTTGATGTGGAAATCGTAGAGCCGGGAAGCGCACTTGTGGATGCACTCGATCGGATCGACGGCAATCCGCACGGTATGGCCCACGTCGATGCAGATGCCCATCCGGGAATCGCGGTCCTCAATCGCTTTCAAGGCGTCCAGCGGCGAGGGAAAATTCTTGTCCGTGGGGCCGTGGTTGTGAATGGCGATGCGGATATCGTACTCTTTCACGCATTTTTCCACCGCATCGAGCGCGTTGCGGTCGGGCATGCAGACGATGGTCGGCAAGCCGGCGTTCTTGGCATATTCGAAAATCGAGCGGATTTCCGCCTCGTTGTTTTTCATCGAGATCACGCCCGCCCCCATCAGGGTCAGGCCGGCGTCTTCGATTTTCTTGCGGGTCGCTTGGAGTTGGTCGGGCGTGCTCTTCAAGGGCAAATGCATGTCCTTGAGCGTGATGTACTTCACGCCCAACTGCTTGGTCATGGCGAATGCCTGCTCGGGCTTGAATTTTCGCAGGGAATAGGAAGCCACGCCGACTTTTAAGCCGTCGTAGGGATCGCTCTTGGCCTTGGTGACCGCGCCCCAGGCCGGCGCGGGAAGCGATCCGCCGGCGAATGCCGCCGAACCGAGCAGCGATGCTTGCAGAAAACGCCGCCGGGGAAGATTGGGGGAGTGCGTCATGGGAAAGTTCCTCGTAAAAAGTATTCGTTGATAACTCGTAGGTTATGCTTTAGCATAACAAATATGTCCTCCGATGACTACCTATGCCAACAGTAGGTCCCGCCTGATGTGCAAAAATCGGACGTTTTTCGTGAAAACGGTTGATCCGGATTTTGTTCCGCTCCGAAGGAGCATGCGTTCGCCCAGCCCAGGCCAACGGCCTGGGAAAGGGGCTGAATTCCTATGTAGTAGGCACACTCCGTGTGCCGTAATTCGCGGACGGCACACGGAGTGTGCCTACTACGATTCCGGCAACATATTGTCGGGCAAAGCCTAATGATAGATTTCCACCGCGAGCGGCTCAACCCACTGTTTTTGCTCGGGCGTGTAATAGAGATACGCGCGGGAGGCGGGGGCGGTGTATTTGCCGGGAACGGCGGCGATGAGATCGAGTTTCAGCGCGATTTGCTTCTTCGGAGCCAGCGAACGCCAATAGAAAATAATCTCGCGCGAGCGGGTTTCGTAATAATCGACCGTGCCCGCCTTCTTGAGTTCTTCAAGCTGGTCGGGCCGCGGCTCAAGCCCGGCGGGCAGGCCCAGGATGGCAATCGTCATCGGCTGGCCTCGATCGGTATTGTTCGAGAGTTCGGCGGAGAGGGCGACCGTCTCGCCGGCCTTGACTTCCTTCTTGGCGAGGCTCGTTTTCAGGCGGACGGGGCATTTTTCGTCGCTCTCAGGCTGGAGCGTGCGGTAGCTGACGTCCAGCGCGTAAGGCATTTTATTCTCGCCCGTGAGGCTGATGGTGAGCGCGTTGTCGCCGGGCTTGAGATGGGCTTCGAGGCCGCCGATGGAGATCGTCTCCTGCTGTCCGGCCGCGAATTCCTTCTCGCCCAAGGGAACGTCCTTGCTGAGGAGAATCAGTTTTCCCGCCGTGAGCGGCTTTTTATTCGCCTTGGCGTGTTCGACGAGGGCCTTTAAGGCGAGGATCGTCGCTTGCGTGCCGCCGAAACCGCCGCCGCCCTGCCGATTCTTCACGATCCACTCGACCGCCTTATTCGCCTGCGCCGCGAATTCCGGCTGCTTGAGGAAAGCGAGCGCGGCCAGTGCGGTCGTTTCGACTTGCAGGGAAATTCCGCCGCTGCGGGTGATTGAACCGAGTTTGCTTTCCAAATGCCCGTCGTCGGACTGCTTTTTCACGAGCTTTTCGAGCAGTTTCTTGCCGTCGTCCGGTTTATTCGCGTCGATGGCCGCCGCGGCCGCCAGGGCGACGACGTAGGCATCGTCCGATTTCTCGGCCAGACCGACGGCGTGCGCGACTTCCTTATCGATATCCTTCTGGCCCGACTCGCAGAGCGCCCAAGTGATGTAAGCGTCGGTTACTTCGGGCGGAGCGCCGCCGAAACTATCGAGCGCCTTGGCGTTCCGCTGGTAGCCGCCCTTGCCGTCGCGCCGGGCGAGGAGCCAGTCGGCGGTCCACCGCAGCATGGCGTCATCGACCGCATAGACCTTTTGCATGTCGCGGAACTGCATCAGCCCGTAGGCGGTCAAGGCTTCGTGGCCGGGATCGCCGCCGAACCACTCGTAGCCTTTCTGCTTGCATTCGTAGCCGGCGAGTTTCGCGTAGCCCTTTTGCATCAGCTCCTTCGAGCGGCGGGTGACGGCCGGATCGGCGAGGTTGTTGTCCTCCATGTATTGCATGGTCATCACGTTGGGATAATTCGAGGTCGAAGCCTGCTCGAAACAGCCGTTCGGCTCTTGCAGGATGCCGTCGAGGCCCTTTTGGATGCCGGCCAGCGTGGTGGGGAAGGCGTTCAAGGTAACTTCCAACGAGCCGGGCACCCATTCCTTGGGCAGGCGGACCGCAACTTCCTGCGGGCCGTCGATGCGGCCGGAATAGGATGCGTTTTTTGGGAAGCCGGGCGGAACGATTTTCAGTTTTCGCGAAATCTTGTCGGCCAGATTGCCCGCCGTGCCGCGGACGGTTATCGGACAATCGCCCTTCTGGCCGACGACATCGAGAATAAAAGACTCCCGACCCCTTTTTCCGGCGGGCAGTTTGAGTTTGCGCTCGGCGTCGCCGTCGAGTTTCACGAGGTCGCCGTGTTCGAGTTTCAGGGCGACGTCCAATTCGCCGGGGCTGTCGTTGACCACGGCCACGGGCAGATCGATGCGGTCGCCGGCGTTGACCTCCAGCGGCAATTTCGGCTCGAGATTGAAGGGGATCCGCGAGACGATCTCCGCCCTGCCCGAGCCGATGCGCCCTGCCCCGTGCGCATCGGCCAGCAGCCGGAAAGTGGTAACCGAATCGGAAAGCTCGAAACTCACGGGCGCTTTGCCGTCGGCATCGGCGATCAAGAGCGGATTCCAATAGAGCATTTCGGCGAAATCGCTCCGCTCGCCCGGCTCCCCGGCGACGTGCTCGTGGGCGTACTGCCGCACGGTGAAGCGGTATTTTTCAAGCTCCTTGAGTTGTTCGGGGTGATCTTTTACTATGTCATACCAATTCTTATTTTGAAAAAACGCATATCCGAACAATTCCTCACCCATGGGTTGGCCGAATCGCCTTCCTCCCCCCATGCCGCCCATGGCCATTCCTCGTGCCGCGGGAGCCGCGGCCGGCGGCCGTTTCGCGGCGAAAGCTCGCGCTTTCCCTTCGCCTAAGAGGCGCGCTTGGTCCATGGGCTTCTCTTCAGCCGGTTTTGCCGGCATTTTCTTGGCCAATTCTTTATCCGCTCCGAAAAATCGATTGCGCGCGAGCAGTTCCCCGCCTCGTTCTATCAAATTTTCTACTTCGTTGAGATCTTTTTTCTTGCCCTTTAGTACGATCACGTCCATTCCTTCGAGAATATCAACGGCAACTGGAGCGGCTGTTTCCGGAGTCGTAGCGAGGCTGGAAACCGGGGCCGGCGGCTTTGCGCGATACGGCGCAAACGCCACCGCTTGGAATTTTTGCAGATTGAACCGGCTGGGGGCGAGGGCCATCGACGCGATCAGCACGCAGCAGGTGGTCGCGCCCAAGGCGGGCAGCCAGAAGCCGAAGCCGCGGACCATCTTCAAAATGCCGAGCATCAGGACCAGCAGCACCAAGCCCAGCCCGACGAGAAAGCAGATCACCATCGCCAGATTGACGATTCGCGTGCGCTCGGTATGGTACGCATCGAGGCTCTTTTCGTAATCCTGGCGGATTTGGCTCAGGTTGTCGTACAGCGTGGGTGGGCCGGCGGTGCCGCAAAGTGCCACCAGCCGGGTGAGTTGCTCTTTTTCAGGTCCCTCCTGCTTGAGTTCCGGCAGCGTTTTTTCGACGAACCGCCGCCAACCTTGCGTGCCGAGGAGCAGATCGAGGGCAGTGGAGGGTTTGGCGCGACTTCCCTCTCCCTTCGGGAGAGGGTTAGGGTGACGGCTGGTGGGTGATGAAGCAGCTATATTATTATCTCTGTCCGTACTATCGCCCCGGCCCTCACCCCCGGCCCCTCTCCCTAAGGGAGAGGGGAGATTATCGTCCGATAGATAAAAATCGGCCTTTTCGAGGTCTTCGGGCTTCTCGATTTCGGTGGTCAGGAGGAAATGCGTGGTCATGTTGGGCGATTTATCATCGGCCAAACTTAATAGCGTGTCATCGACCACGGCCACGCCCAACGCGGCGGGGATCGGCGCGCCTTTTTCGTTGGTCACCAAGAGCGACATCTTCACCTTTTCGCCCGGACTGTATTTCAAGGTAGGACAGGTTTCCAACCTGTCGTTGGGAGACAGGTTGGAAACCTGTCCTACTTCCGCCGCCCGAACGGTGAGTTTTTTATCCAAACGGCGATAGACCAGCCGCTCGGCGATCGGTTTGGGCGGTTGCGGTGCGGTGGAATCGCCTTGCGGGGTGTAATCGAAAACCGTCAAGCGAATGACGCCGCCGACTCCCTCCGGCAGGTCGATTGAAACCGGATTCATGCCGCTGCCGCTGTTTTGCGTAACCAGCGGTTGCTGCCCGACCAATACGCCGCGGCACCATGCGCCGACGACCAAGGGCACGTCGGGCTTGGCCGAGCGGAGATTGAATTCCAGCGGTTCGGTCGGGCCGAATACGCCCGAACCGGTGTTCATCGCCACGAAACGGTCGCTCGCGGGATTGGGAAGCGACGGTTCTTCCTTCACGCCGGCGGGATTGTCGATTTTCAAGCGATACGAACCGCCCGGCCGGGGCATGAAGCCGAATACTCCCATCCCTTCGTAAGCGGTTTCGATCGCGGCGAAGGCCGCGCCGCGTTCGTTCAGCACCATTCCGCGGAGATGCACCGGTTTGCCCAGCGGATTTTTGGCGGTGAAATAGACCCGATTTTCCAAACCGGCGACCAGATCGCCCCCTTCGGGATAGAATTTCACCTCGACCTTGCCGAGATTGACGGGAATCGTCTTGGCGAGGGTCTCGTTCGTGCCGCCGTCGTCGATGATCGCGGCAAGCTGGCCGTCGCCGCGCTCGATCTTCGCGGGCAACTTGAATTCGATGCGATACGCGCCGGCCTCGCTTGCATGTACGCTCTTCTCGAAGACATTTTGCTCATCGACCGTGGCGATGATCCGCAGTTTCGCGCCCGCCGCGGGTCCGCCTTCGGCGCGCTGGGCCGAAAAATCGGCGACGACCGTCTCGCCGGGGGCATAGCTGTCGCGGGCGAATTCGAGTTCCTTCTTGAGCCGCGGCAAACGGTAGCGGCGGACGAAAAATTTGCGTTTTTCCTCCGGGAAAGATTCGTCGAGGGCCTTGGCGACGAGCGTATATTGGCCGCCGGCGACTTCTTCCGGTATGGGGAACGAGCCGTTGCCCACGCCGCGTTCGGTCAATCCTTGGAGGCGCGAACCGGCGACCGCCGCGCCGCCGGGATCGAGAATCTCGAAAACTACCGGGATTTCCCGCTCGACCGTCATGCCGAAACGCGAGAGCGTAAGCGAACGGTAGTAGATCATTTCGCCCGGTTGGTAGAGCGGCTTGTCGAGCGAAAGCTGGGTGCCGTAGCGCATCGGCTCGACGGCCAGCGGCGCGGAAAATTCTTCCTTCCGCTCTCGATTTGCCGGATTCCATGCCGCGAATTTGATCGTCGCGCCCGCGGGGAGCGACATATCGGCCGGTATCGAAAATTGGAAGCGGCCCTTGGCGTCGGTCGATTCCTTGCCGCCGTACAGCCGCTTGCCGTCGAGCGAATACAATCCCATTTCGACCCTCGCGGGAACCGCCCGGCCGGTGATTTCGGAGGTGGCGACCGCGAATTTCGCCTCGACGCCGCTTTGCAGCGCGGAAGGGCCGGTTACGACCATCCGCAAGTGCGAAGCCGCGATCTCGGCCATTTGGCGGCGATGATAGAGGTATCCGCCGGCGGTTACCATCACCAAAACCGCGGCCGCAAGGCCGACGAACCAATTCGCCCGGCGGCCGAAGGCGCGGCGGGCAGGCGCGGGCCTGGCGAGTTTTTGCGGCGACGGCGTTTCGGGTGCGGTGCTCATGGGAATCTGCTCCGGTCGCTTGAAGGCGGGTTTGGGAACGGTCAACCGGGCCGCCTGGGCGAAGAGCGCGGCGTTCTTTTGCACTTCCGCATAAGCTTCGGCTAACTCCGTATCGCGCTCGATCCGCCGGCGCAACTCCGCCGCTTCGCCCTCCGGCAAGAGGTCGTAATGCAGTTCCAACAGTTGTTGACGGAGTTCGGGGGTCATTTTTTTGGGGCTAGGGGCTAGGGATTAGGGGCTAGGGACTAGCAGCTAGAGATTCTTGATCCCTAGCCCCCAGCCCCTAATCCCTAGCCCCTTACACTTCCAACGCCTCTCTCAATTTTCCGATCGCCAACCGCATCCTCGTCTTCACCGTGCCGACGGGCAATTTGAGCGATTGGGCAATCTCATCGTAGGTCAATTCGCCGTTCTGGCGCAACAAAAATACTTCCTGTTCTTCCGATCGAAGCTGCTTGAGCGCCTTGCGGACCGCGGCAAGCTGCTCCTCGCGGCGTCGATCGGCTTCGTGGGTCGTCGGTTGAGCGATCACTTCGGCCTCGGGCTGGTTCAACGTGCGGCGATGGCGGCGCCACGCGGTGCTGCGCATGTCCCGCCCGGTGTTCAGCGTTACCTGAAACACCCAGGCCCGCAGGTTCTCGATGCCGCCGAGCGATTCCCGCCGCCGCCAACACTTGAGGAACGATTCCTGCAAGGCATCGCGGGCGTCTTCCGCGCTGCCCAGGAAGTAGTACAACATCCCCAGCAATTCGTCCTGGCAGCGCGAAAAAAGCTCCTCCAACCGCTCTGCTTGGACAGAGGGCGGACCCGCTTCGGTCGCCGGATTGGTCGTCGGTGAGGACATGCGTCAAGAAAATAGACGATTCGGCCGGTGAAATGGTTTTGCGAAGGAAAAAATCGCCGTCCGTGCAAGCAGCCGCGGTTTTTCCCGTTCGCTAAATTGCTTATCCACAAGAACTTATCGCATTGAGCGGATTGCAACAAGTGGCGTCGGTTCGTGCGTCGGGCAGGTTTCCAATCCATCGCTTGCCGCAAGGTGGATCGGGATCATCCGCCTTGCTTTCGCCGACAGATTAGAAATCCGTCCCACGAGTTTGGAAACAAGTAGAACGAATGGTCGGCGACTACCATCCGATGATTGCGATTGCAACTTTCCGATGGCAGGTTGGAAATCCGTCCAAGTGGTTCGACAATCGTAATATGACAGGTTGTTGGGATGGCAGTTGTACTGCCATCCCGGGGGCGATAGTACAACTATCGCCCCAACATGAACCTGTCAAATTGTATTTAACCGATCACTAGAGGTGAGCGCGTTGCCGACGAACCGGGTGCAAGCATACCGCGCGATCATCGTCGAATCGAATCATTTGATATCCGATGGAGTCCCAATTCGAGATAATTTGGGAAAAATTGCTAAACGAGGCAAGTATTTTGAGCTGCTTGAACGCTCTTTGCGGAGTTTATTCTCGTTTCTCCGAACGCTGCAATCTTCAAGTGAAGATCGAGTTGAGCGGCGCGTTTACGAAGGAAGCGGATCGTTTCTCGCGCAAATCGCCGAATCGATCGCGCAATTTTCGAGCGCGCGCAAGGTCGATGATTGGGTCCTCCGCGCGAATCGCCGCGCGGTTATCGGTTGCGTTCCATGATGCGTTTTTTAGCGTCGCGGAACCTTCGGAACGACCGTTACAAACGAAAAAATGTCTTTTTCGAAAAAATTTTCGAATTTTTTATAATTTTTTTAAAAATATTTTTTCGTCGAAACCGAATCGCCGCAACTCGAAATACAGATTCCGAATTTTTATTTTTTTCGAGGCCGTTTTTTCTCGAGCGGACTGCCGCCGCGATGCAGTTCCCACGGCTTCGCGCGAAAGTATTTTCGCGCGAAAATAAAAAACGCATTGCCTTCCGCGCTCTCGCGCGCGTCGTCTGCGAAGAGCGCGAAAAAAGAATGCGGCTGCGCCGATTCCCGACGCCCTTTTCCCTCGCATCTCCTACGGCGACGGACCGTTTCTTTACCGCGGCGCGGTTTCGGGCCGCCGTTCGGCCTCGAATCGCATGTCCTTGCGGAATAAGCACTTACGAACATCGAATGCCGGCCCTTGCGAGACCTCCGCGAATGCGCTTCGCGATTGCAGCGCGAACGGACGCAAGCATTTCATCGGGGGAGTTATTCGCGCGGCGCGGCGCGGATTTTTCCGCTTGCATGGAGTCGCGCGACGATCTTTTCCGCGCGCAGGTTGGCGCGATTTTCTTTTCCGGCGCGGAGAAATAAAGTCATCGCTTCGACATCCGCGATGAAGCGCGCGCTCGACGGCGCGGACGAACGCGATTCGCCTCGCCGAACGCATCGATTTCCACCTTCGAGTCGGTTCGATGAAGCGGCTTCGCTCGGGCAAACCGAAAAAAATTTCCGAAAAAATCGAGAATTGTACTTGAAATAAAATTAAAATTAGTTAGGATCATGTAGAGATGGGGTCGTTCATCGGCCCCCAGGGAGTTGAAGTCTCTTGTGAAGGAAGAGATTTCAAGCGTTTTCAGGAAACGAACGACGGAGTGTTGCGGTGCTTGGAGCATCGTGGACAGGATGTCGGATACGGCGAGCGGCCGGAAGAGCGACCTTTTCTCCGTGTGGCGAAAAACCGTCGCGCCCTCCGCCGCCCAAAGTATAAAAAGTTCGTTGTCTTGTATCCGTGGCGAAGAATTTGCCGTGCATCGGCCCCAGCCCATGACGCCAAATAAATCGCCATTAAGCATTAGGAGGACGTGAAGGTGGCCAAGAAGAAAGCCGCGAAGAAGCCGGTGAAGAAGGTCGCGAAGAAGGTAGCCAAGAAAAAAGTGGCTAAGAAGAAAGCCAAGTAATCTTGGCGAATCCGGCCGCAAGGCCGTGGAAATCCTTCGCTTGACCGAAGCCGCTACGACGAGAAAGAGACGCCCAGCACGGCTGACTGGGCGTTTCTATTTTCTTGGGCCTTAGGCCTTGGGTGGAAGTTTCCTCCATTTTTCGCACCGAAAATCCGCTCTACCGTGATGATTATTCCCCCCACTCTCCAATCTCCAATCCCCAATCCCCAATCCCCAATCTCCAATCTCCAATCCCCAATCTCCAATCCCCAATCCCCAATCTCCAATCTCCAATCTCCAATCTCCAATCTCCAATCTCCAATCCCCAATCCCCAATCCCCAATCCCCAATCTCCAATCTCCAATCCCCAA
>JADLEL010000178.1 GCA_020846145.1 Pirellulales bacterium
AATGGGACTGTCCCCCTCGCGCCGCGGGAAGGGGACAGGTCCATGTTTTCGGCCTACCGTTTGTCCGCAAAATACGTTTTCACGCCGAAAAATGGACCAGTCCCCGACCGGGGCGTGAACGCTTACATCCTAACGAATCGGCGGCGAACAATCGAGGGGGCTGGGCATCTGCTAATGAAGGATTTACAATGCGGTGCAACACAATGCCTTCAAATAATCTCTCGCCGCAAAAAACCGCATTCTCGCGTTCCACGCTCGGCCTAGGATGCTGCGCGCTGGCGGCGTTAAGCTATGCCGCGTCGAACGTTTGCTCGCGGCAAATGACGACGATGCGTCTCGATCCCGTTTGGGTGACGTGCGGCAAGGAAACGGCCGCGTTTTCCTTCGCCGTGGGGTGGGCGCTCTTTCGGCGCCGCCGCGGATTGCCGGTTTTTCCGCCGCGAATTGAAATCGGCATCCTGATCCTCGTCGGATTGGCCGTGCAGTTGATCGGCAACCTCGGCAGCTTCTGGACGATGGGGAAAATCGGCCTCGTCATCGCCATCCCCACCAACTCCGGTTCGCAACTGCTCACTTGTGCGCTGTTCGGCTGGCTGATCCTCGGCGAACGGGTTTCCTTCCGCTCGGGCGTGGCCTTGGGCGCCTTGATGATCGCCTTGGTGCTGCTCGGCCTCGGCGCGGAAGCGGCCCGAGGTTCGCTAACTCCGTCCGATCCCGCCGGGGCGACGGTGCCGCTCGCCGTATGCGTGTCGCTGGCCGTCGGCGTGGTCTATGCCGCGATGAGCATCGCCATGCGGCGTTCGATGAACCGCTCCGTCGAACGGTGCGCGATTCTGTTTTTCATTTCCGGCGTGGGCATCGCAACGATGTGGCCCTTGAGTTTTTTCCGCCTGGGTCTTTCGGGCATGGCCGCCACGTCTTCCCAGGCCCTTGCGTGGATGCTGGCCGCAAGCTTTTTCAATCTCGTTGGATTCCTGGGTTTCGCCAAGGGGCTGCAATTGACGACCGTCGTTCACGCCAATTTCCTCAACGCCACGCAAGTGGCTTTGCTCGCCGTGGCGGGAATGGCTTTCTTCCACGAGCCGAATAATCCCTGGCTGATCTTCGGCGTGCTGACGACCCTCTTGGGCATCCTGCTCATCGACCGCCCTCCCGAAGCCGTCGATGTCGTCGAAACCACCGTTTGAAACTTTTCGGCGTTTCGATCCGCATTCTCGTTGCAATCGCACTCTTCCGCATGGCGTTTTTTATGCCATATTTGTAGGAAGAGGGGAGGATTGACGAATGACGAATCTCAAATCTAAAATCTAAAATTTCAAATCTAAAATTTCAAATCTAAAAATGTCAAATGTCGTAGCACTTTTTGCTGACCACCGGCCACCGGCCACTAACCACTAACCATGCTCCGCCGCCACAAACTGCCACCGCTCGAAGACCGCGGCCCGCTGCGCGCGATGTTCGTTATCACGAGCATGCCGGTGGGCGGCATGGAAGTGCTGCTGGTCGAACTCATTCGCCGGCTGGATCGCGAGCGCTGCCTGCCCGAATTGTGCTGCTTGAAATACTTTGATACGCTGGGCGAATCGCTGGCGCGGGAAATTCCGGCGTTCACCGGTCTCATTTCGCGGAAATACGACGCGCGCGTGCTCTGGCGGTTGACGCGGCTGTTGCGCAAGAGGAAGATCGACGCGGTCGTTACCGTGGGAACCGGCGGCGACAAGATGTTTTGGGGACGGCTGGCCGCTCGTTTGGCCGGCGTGCCCGTCGTCTGCTCCGCCTTGCACTCGACCGGCCTGCCCGATCGCGTGGAGTTTTCCAACCGGCTGTTGGCCCCGATTACCGACGCCTTCATCGGCGTGGCCGAGCCGCACGGAAAATATCTGGCCGAGCACGAGGGCTGCCCCGCCGGGAAGATTTGCATCATTCCCAACGGCGTCGATGTGGAGAAGTTTCATCCCCGCCGGCCGAATCCATGTCTCCAGCAGGAATTGGGGCTGCGTCAAGGCGCGCCCGTGGTGGGCATCGTCGCGGCGCTGCGGCCCGAGAAAAACCACGAGCTATTCCTGCAAGCGGCGGCGATCGTCCGGCAAAAAATGCCGGAAGCGAATTTTTTAATCGTCGGCGACGGGCCCCGGCGGCTCGAATTGCAACGGTTGGCTGCGGAATTGTCCCTTGCGGAAGCCGTGCATTTCGCCGGCACGCGGGCCGATATCCCCGAAATGCTCGCATTGATCGACGTCTTCCTTCTGACCTCCCATTGCGAAGCCAATCCGGTTTCGATTCTCGAGGCCATGGCCTGCGAAATACCGGTGGTCGCGACCCGCGTCGGTTCCGTGCCGGAAACCGTGCTCGACGCGCGGACCGGCTACCTCGTCCCGCCGGGCAATGCCGAAGAAATCGCGCGCCGAACCCTCGCGCTGCTCCAAGAACCGGACCTGGCCGCCGCTTTCGGCCGCGCCGGCCGCGAGCAGGTGATCGCCCATTGGTCGATCGAACGCATGGTGCAGGGGTACGAGGAACTGCTCGAAGGGATCTATCGAAGCAAAGCAAACGGCAGTCGAGCCAAGTTCGATGTGCGGGGAGTGAAGCGGAAAAGAGAACCGTCGAATTCCCCTTCGAAGTAACCGTGCCTAGCTCCTGAAATCGAAACCGTTCACAGGGGACTGTCCCGATTTTTGCGGCGCAAAAGATGATGGTGCCGTAAATGTGCTTAATCGCCGCAAAAATGGGACTGTCCCCCTTGCGTCACGGGAAGGGGACAGGTCCATGTTTTCGGCCTACCGTTTGTCCACAAAATACGTTTTCACGCCGAAAAATGGACCAGTCCCCGACCGGGGCGTGAACGCTTACCTGAAATCAAAACCCCCTTCGTCATCCGGCTTATCTTCCGGCGGAAGCGGTCCGCCGACGACGTGCGCATCGTCTCGATTCAACGACGCCCGGCCGCGCTCGATTTTATATTCGTCGAGTTGCGCTCGATGCCGCTGGGCTTTGCGCCGTGCGAAAAATTGAGCGAGGGTGAAGATAAAACTCACGAACACGAAACCGGCAGCCGCATAATAGAGCCAATTGTAGTCGGTGGGCGACTTTTTTTCGCCGGCGGAGGTAAGCCGCGCCGCTCGGCCGATCAGCAAGGGCGCTTTCAGCGGCGCGGCGCGCGGCTTCGCGCCGGCTTCGAGATAACCCTGGAGTTTGAAAAAATAGCCTTCGACGCGCATCCGCTCCTCGAGATTGCGGCCGGTTGGCATTCCTTCCGGCAATGCGGGAACGATTACGGAATATAACCACGATCCAGAGTCCTGGCTGAAGCCCCAGAGTTCATAGACGGTTTTGACGCCGAGAGCCTTGCCATCGCCGGGAATAACCTGCCGCACGTTCAAATCCACCTGCATCAACTTTCCACGCAGCATCTCCGGCCTGCGCATCAAGTCGTCGAATGAAACGCCGGGATCCGCGCGCTCTTTCATCTCGGCGAAAGATTGATGTTCGACCCAGCCGAAAACCCGCCGATACGCGAACATCTCCTCGGGCAAGATGCCGAGCGTGCCGTCGGTCAATGCCTGAAATTCCTCTTCGGCCGCGGCAACTTCTTCGGGATCTTCGTCGCTGGGGCCGGGCGCGACGGATTCTTTTTCCGCCGGCTTTGAAACTCCCCGCGCCCGATCGCCCGATTTCGAGGGCCGTTTTGTCGCTCCGGCCTGGTTTTCCTCGATCTCGCGTTCGGCGGCGGGCGGCTTCTGGAGGTCCGATTTCATCGAACGAAAAACGATCGCGCCCAGGATGCAGAGCGTGCCGAGCATCGCGATCAATCGAATCCGTTCGGAGCCGCGCAACATATTGAACCTCGTCGATAACTTAGGGATCGTTTAGCCCGGAGCCGTCGGCGACGGCGGAATCGGATCGAATCCGGCAGACAATCAATTCGTTTTTCCGTCCAATACACCGTCGCCGTTGGCTCCGGGCTAAACGAGCATTTATTGCGGGGCTTCTACCAGGCTGAGCTTGGAAAGCCGGTCGCCGCTGGGGAGTTTTTGCCGCGTGCAGACGTCGATGACCTGCATCAATTGGTCGTAGCTGAGCAACGAGCCGACTTGCAGGATCACCTGATCGATCGCCACGTTCGGATCGCCGAAAGTCGCGCGGAGCTTGGCGTCGAGCGCGCCCAGGCCCGCGATCGGCGTATCGCTGCCGAACATGATCTGATGAATCGAACCGTTGGGACTGCCCAAGACCGTGATCGTGAGCGTGTTCATCCCCTGGACGAGAGAAGTGTTTTTCTCGTTGGAGCCGGCTTCTTCCGCCTTCTCCGACACGACCGTGGGCATCGGCGGCGGCAGGCGGAGCATGACGTCGCCCTCGACCGGCGACGGCCGGAAGGTCAGAATGAAAAACGTGAGCAACTGGAACGCCATGTCGAGCATGGCCGCCAGATTCAGCGTAACTTCGCTCTCACCGCGACGTTTCTTTTTCCGCCTGCGCCTCATCGTGGTTTCCTACGGTTCCTGCTTGCGATTCAGGGCCTTCAACGAAAAATTGCGAAAGCCGTTCTTCTGGCAACTGGAGACGACCCGATTCAGCAATTTGAAGGGCGTTTCCTTATCGGCGCGGACGATCACCGTGGTGGGCAAATCGTCGCCCGGTTGAATTTTCGGATTGTTGCGCCGGGCCGCCAAGAGGCTGGCTTGCGCTTCGCCGGCAATGAACGCCGGTATGTCCATGCCCTTGATCGGATTGTTGTAAACCTTCAGCGTTCCTTCCTTATCGATATTCAGCACCAGCAAATCGCCCGCAAGCGATTCGACGGGGCGGGCCGAACCGACCACCGGCAGCCGCAGATTCAAATCCAACGCCGCCGTCTTGAAGTTGACCACCAACATGAAAAAGGTGATGAGCTGAAACACCATGTCCAGCAACGGCGTCAAATTCGGCTCGGCGCGGTTTTCGGAAGATAGCGTTCCGGACATCGTCAGGGCCTCGCGGGTGGAGTCGGCGGGGCGGTGCTCACCGAGGCCGCCGCTCCCTTGCTGCGGCCGGTGCGATAGAAGAACCGCAACAACTGGTCGGCTTCGAGCATGGCGTTCACCGAAATCGTGGAAACCCGATTGCGAAAGAATGCGAAAAAGTAGATCGCCGGCACCGAGAGGCTCACGCCCTCGAAGGTCAAAAGCAAGGCCTTGGAGATGCCACCCGCGACCTCGTTAGCCTTCAACGTCTGGCCCCCCATCGAAATCGCGCTGAAACTCTCGATCATCCCCAAGAGCGTGCCCAATAGCCCGATCATGGGCCCGAGCGTGCCCAGCACGGCCAACATGCTGATGCGTTTTTCCATTTCCACGGTTTCGGCCTCGCCGACGCGTTCGAGCGCTTCGCGGGCGTCGGGAAGCCCATTGGGCAACTCGGCGATGCCCGCCGTCAACACGCGGCCGAGGAACGAATCGTCCTGCCGCACGGCGTCGAAGGCTCCTTGGAAGTCCCGCGCTTTGATCGATTCCTGCGTCCGCGCCACCAACTCGGCGGGGATGGCAATCTCTTGCCGCATCTCCATGAAGAGGCGAATGATCAACGACACGAAGTAGATCGAAAGTCCCAAGATCAGCAAGCCGATCCAACCCGACGACTTGATGAACCATTCGATGCCGCTCATCGTCGTTTCTTTTTCCGCCGCGGCATCGCTTTTGACCTCGCCTTTGGCTTCGGGCTTGGGGTCGCCTTTGGCCTCGGCCGCCGCGCCGCCTTCCGCCTGGGCGAAAATCGCGGGCGAACGACCAAGCACGATCGACCCCAAAAGAATCGCCCACAACACCGACTTCCTCAACATGGTTTCCCTTTGCAGTAGGGGATATATTATTGAATTCTTTCGTAGGTTATGCTTCAGCATAACGCGGCGCAGACTGCCGCGGCCGTCATGCTGAAGTATAACCTACGGCCCTTCGCATGCCACATCCCCCATTATAACCTTACTTAACGAAACCGAGAGATGAAGTTAAAGCACGATTGAGGATTGACTGCTTCTCTCCGCCGATCGCACGGCGCGACCGGCATAACCGATACGGTCGATGCGCCAAACCATGAAAAAACCGCCCCAATGGGCGGTTTCCGCACGATTCGCCAGCGGTCTTCTTCACCCGGCTACTCTGCCGCGGGGGCGGCATGAGGGGAAGGCGCGTCGCTATCGAAAACCGGCCGCTGCGCTTTTTTCCGCACGCGGTCGTTCTTGCCGACGAACTCCAGGATGACTCGCGTACCGGCATCGCCCAAACGGGGCTTGGCGAGCCTGAGAATGCGCGTATAACCGCCGTCGCGATCGGCGAAGCGCGGCGCGACCTCCTCGAAGAGGATCTTCACCGCCTTCTTGTCGCCGAGAAGCATCAACGCCCGCCGCCGCGCGGCGACCACCGGCGCGGCGGCGTTGTTCCACTCCCGCCACTCCTCGCTCTGACGCCAGGACCGCCAGGCATCGGTGTTCCGCTCGGCGTCGGTGTAAAGGCGTTCGGCTTCGGCCTTCTGGTCCAGCACTTTTCGCGCGATGGTAATGCAGCGCTCCACCAACGGCCGCACTTCCTTGGCCTTTTGAATGGTGGTGATAATGCGGCCTTTCTCCTTGGGCTTGTTCGGCTCGCCATCGGCGTCGCGCTCGGTGAGGAACAAGGCGCTGGCCAGGTTGCGCAGGAGCGCCCGCTGATGATTCGGATTGCGGCCGAGCTTGCGGCCTTTTCTTCTGTGTCGCATGGATGGGGCGAGGGTTCGGGGGCGAGGGTTCGGGAATTCAGGGTTCAGGAATTCAGGGTTCAGGAATTCAGGGTTCGGGAATTCAGGGTTCGGGAATTCAGGGTTCAGGGTTCGGGATTCAGGATTCAGGATTCAGGGTCTGCTGACTTATGCCATAACCTGAATCCTGAATTCTGAACCCTTCCCCTCGATCCTCGCCGCGGTATGGTTTTATATTTTTTGCAGTTTTTTCTTTTGGGCGATTATTCGCCTTATCGGGCTCCCAGCAGCGCGGGTGGAAGTTTCATGCCCAGCCGCAGACCGATATCCGCCAATTTTTCGCGGACTTCCGTCAGCGTCGTTTCGCCGAAGTTGCGGACGTCTAGCAATTGGTCTTCGTTGCGCGACACCAGATCGCGCACCGTGGTGATGTTCTCCGATTCCAGGCAGTTCGTCGCCCGAACCGAAAGGTCCAACTCGGCCAGGCTCATGTTGAGCTTGGTTTCCAGCGAGGGATCGACTCCCAAGCCGCCGACCGACCGACCCTCGCTATGCACGGCGGGCCCCAGTTCGGCGTACTGGATGAACGGATTCAAGTGCTTGCGGAGAATCTTCGCCGATTCGACCAGCGCCAACTCCGGCGACACCGAGCCGTTGGTCCAGATTTCTATGGTCAGCCGATCGTAATTGGTCTTCTGCCCGACGCGGGTCTCCTCGACTTCATACCGCACCCGGACCACCGGGCTGTAAAGCGCATCCACCGGAATGATCCCGATCTCCTGCGCCTGCGGCGTGTGCTCGCCGGCGGGCACGTAGCCGCGGCCGTTCTCCACCACCATCTCCAGCAAAAACGGGACGCTTTCGGTCAGCGTCGCCAGATAGTGCTCCTTATTGACGATCTCGATCTGGTCGTCGGCGATCACGTCCGCCCCGGTAATCGGGCCGGCCGCGCTCTTCTCGATGCGGATCACGCGCGTCTGCTCGCTGTGATTCTTCACCACCAGCGCCTTCACGTTCAACACGATGTCGGTAACGTCCTCCAGGACGCCCGGCAAGGTGCTGAATTCGTGCTGCGCGCCGTGCAATTTGATCTGCGTCACCGCGCTGCCCTCCAAACTCGAAAGCAGGATGCGGCGCAAGCTGTTGCCGATCGTCACGCCGAAACCGCGCTCGAACGGTTCGGCCGTGAATTTGCCGTAGGTGGCGGTGAGGTTCGCTCGATCGACGGTAACTAAACTGGGCAATTCCAGTCCGCGCCAACGAATTCGCATGGGAAAACTCCAATCCGAGGAAATTTGACTGGCGGGCCTATGCCTCGGACCGGCGTCGGACGGTGAAGCGCCGGTCCTGTCTCGCAATATCCGCCAGTGAAAAAAATAGCCGGCAGGGGTGTTCGGGGGATCGCAAAATCCGCGGCGGCGGCCGGCTTTCGCGGCTGCCGACGCCAACGCGGCTGGGGGATTCTGCGCGCGGGATTATTTGGAACAAAACTCCACGATGAGTTGGGTTTGCACCGGCAGCGTTACGTCCCCGGCCTCCGGCGCCCGGAGGATGTGCCCTTCCGGTTCCGGGCCATCGACGCGATGCAGGAAATCGGGTATCTCGCGGCTCAATTCGGCTAAATTCGCTTGCACCAATTCCGAACTCTTTTTACGCGCCTTCACGCGAATGATGTCGCCGGGCCGCGTGAGAACGCTGGGAATGCTCGTGCGGCGGCCGTTCACCGTGATGTGCCCGTGCGTGATCAGCAGCCGCGCCTGCGAACGCGACTTGCCGAAGCCCAACCGGTAAACGATGTTGTCCAATCGTCGCTCCAACAGCCCCAACAGGGCTTCCCCGGTGTTCCCCTTGCCGCGCGCCGCCATTGCAAACAACTTGCGGAATTGCCGCTCCAATAGCCCGTAATGCTTTTTCAATTTCTGCTTCTCGCGCAAATGCTGGCCGTAATCGGTCAGCTTGCCGCGGCGGGCGTTCATCCCGGGTTGCGAATCGCGGCGCTCGAAGGCGCACTTGGGCGTGTCGCAACGAGTCCCCTTCAGGAACAATTTCTGCCCTTCGCGGCGGCAGATTCGGCAAACCGGTCCATGCTCTCGTGCCATATCCCACTCAACTCCAACATAAGGGTTCAGGGTTCAGGGGGCAGAGGTCCGACATGATTTCAACGTTCATCAAACAATCCTGAACCCTGAACCCTGAACCCTTTCGCCTCCTGAATTTAATTTCCTTCTGGCAATGATGTATTTTACACGCGACGCCGCTTTTTCGGGCGGCAGCCGTTGTGCGGCAAGGGCGTTACGTCTTCGATCGACTTGATCTTCAAGCCCGCCGCTTGCAAGGCGGTGATCGCGCTCTCGCGGCCGCTGCCGGGGCCTTTCACCTTCACCTCGACTTCCTTCATCCCGTGCTTGATCGCCTTTTCGGCGGCCTGCTGGGCCGACATCTGGCCGGCAAAGGGCGTGCTCTTGCGGCTCCCCTTGAAGCCGCACGTGCCGGCGCTGGCCCAACAGAGCGCTTCGCCCTTCGAGTCGGTGATCGTAATGATCGTGTTGTTGAACGTCGCCTTGATGTGGGCCGTGCCCACCGTCACGCTGCGGCGCGCCTTGCGGCGAGTCGTGCTTGCTTGTGCTTTTGCCACGAATGATCGCTCCGTTAATGCTTTCCACGCAACTGGGGAATTCGTCCGGTGTTCTTTATTGCAAATTTCAGATTTCAGATTTCAAACTGAACTTGCCTTGAAACACCCCAGGTTGATCTTTGAAATCCAAATTCTGCAATTTGCAATCCCGCTCTTATCGCATGTCCTTCACGCCCTTCTTCCCCGCAACCGTCTTTTTGGGACCTTTGCGGGTGCGGGCGTTGGTGCGGGTCCGCTGTCCGCGCACCGGCAAGCCCCGGCGATGGCGGATGCCCCGGTAACAGCCGATGTCCTTCAACCGCGAGATGTTCTGGCTCCGCTGACGCCGCAATTGGCCTTCCACCGTGTAATCCTTGTCCAACAAGGCGGCCAGCCGCGCAAGCTCGTCCTCCCGCAGATCCCGCGCCCGCGCCTGCGGGTCAACGCCCGCTTTGTGGCAAAGCTCGCGCGAGATCTTTTGGCCTACCCCGAATAGGTATTGCAGCGAAATGATCGTCGGTTTATCGTTCGGAATGTCAACGCCCATCAAACGCGGCATGTAAACGCTCCTCTAGTTCAAAGTATCGAGAACGAGTCCTCGAAAATCGAGGGTTCGGGGTTCGGGGTTCAGGACAGGGCATTTCCTGAATCCCGAACCCTGAATCCTGGACTGCAGCGATCCGCATACCCAATTATCCCTGCCTTTGTTTATGTCGTGGATTGCTGCAAACCACGAACACCACCCCGCGGCGGCGGACGATCTTGCAGTGATCGCATATTCTTTTCACGCTGGCACGTACTTTCATGATTCGTCACCGTCAGTTTCTCTGTAGGACAGGTTTCCAACCTGTCGCGAAAGATTGGAAATCCGTCCGACTTTTATTATCAAAGCTTCAAAAAGCTCCGTCGATCCTATTTTGTCGGAACATATCAATATAAATAGAATCGCCAAGTTGCGGAAGTCCTCGGAGAACCGGATTTCCGACAAATTGCAATTCCCGAGAAAAACACAGTACCTTTGGTGGGATAAAACAATCAAGCTATCTATCTATATTGTCCATATTGCCTATTATTCCAATTCGCCACTCGGACTTGACGTTAAAACTTGGGGACCTTCCGAGGTAATGGCTATCGTGTGTTCGAAATGGGCGCTCGGTTTGCCGTCTTTCGTTACTTGCGTCCATTGATCCGAAAGGGTCTTCACCGCCTTCGTGCCGACGTTGACCATCGGCTCCACGGCGATTACCAATCCCTCTTCCAGGCGGAAATCGGCGTTGCGGGGTGCCCGGCGTTGCACGAAATTCGGCACCTGAGGCTCCTCGTGCATGTCGCGGCCGATCCCATGACCCACGAAATCCTCCACCACCGAAAACCGATGGTCGCGGACGAATTTTTCCATCTCCGCCGCCACTTCGCTCCAACGCGACTTCTTGCCCATCAAGTCGATCGCCAAAAACAGCACGCCGCGAGTTACCGCGAGTAATTTCTGCTTCACCGGATCGATTTCGCCGACCGGAAAGGTAAAGGCCGCGTCGCCGCACCAACCGTTTACTTTGCAGCCGGTGTCGATGCTCACGATATCCCCCGCCGCCAACTTGCGCCGCAAACTGGGAATCCCATGCACCACTTCCGCGTTGATCGAAATGCACGTTGCCGCGGGAAACGGCGGCCCCCCCTCCGTGGAATTGGGAAAATTCAAAAATAACGGCTGCGCATGGTTTCGGGCGAACACCTCGCGCACCACCGCGTCGATCTCGGCGGTGCTCACGCCCGGCTTGACCAGGGGTTTGACCGCCTTAAAGGTGTCCCAAACCACCAAGCCCGCATTCCGCATTGCGGCGATTTCGCGGGCCGAGCGCAACTGGCGCGGCGGTGATTGCTTTCCCATGCCGTACAGCCCTCGCATGAGGAACTCACCCCACCCGGTCCAAGACCGTTTTAACGCGGTCGAAAATTTCCTCCACCGTACCCAATCCGTCAATGGTTTGCAGCAATCCCTTCTGGTTGTAATAGGCCAATAATGGTTCGGTTTGCTTGCGATAGGCGACCAAACGCCGGCGGATCACGTCGGGCGCGTCGTCGGCCCGGCCGCGGCCCGAAAGCCGCGTGAATAACGCTTCCTCCGGCACGCGAAGCTCGAGTACGACGCTCAAGGGCGCGCCTTTTTTCGCAAGCATCGCGTCGAGCGCTTCGGCTTGCGCGATCGTCCGCGGGAAGCCGTCCAACAGGTAGCCTTTTCGGCAGTCCGGATTGGCGAGCCGTTCGGCGATGATATCGATGATGATCTGGTCGGGAACCAACTCGCCGGCGGACATGTATCGGTCGGCCTTTGCGCCCACCTCGGTCTTGGCGTCGCGCGCTGCGCGGAGCATATCCCCCGTCGAGAGATGAGCGACCTGGTAAGTCTCGATCATCTTCGCCGCTTGCGTGCCTTTGCCCGCTCCGGGGGGACCGATGAATACAATCCGCATGTCAAACCTTTATCTCGCAGGGTGGGCTTCGTCCACCAAATTGCGAATCTACTTCTTATTGGAGTAGGTTATGCTTCAACATAACGAAATTGTTATGCTAAAGCATAACCTACTTACTAATCCCTATCCCCTATCCCCTACTTCTCCAACAAACCCTTGTAATTCCGCATCACCAAATGGCTGTCGATTTTTTGCACCAGATCGAACGCCACGCTGACCGCGATCAGCAAACTCGTGCCGCCGTAAAAACTGGTTAGATTCTGATCGACCGTCGGCATCCACGAAGTAATCAGCGTGGGCACGATGGCCACCACCGATAGAAAGCCCGCGCCCACGTAAGTAATGCGGATCATCACCTTTTCCAAATAATCGGCGGTGCGGCGGCCGGGCCGATAACCGGGAATGAAGGTTCCGTGGTTCTTCAGGTTGTCGGCCATGTCCTTGGGATTGAACGTGATGGCCGTCCAAAAATAGCAGAAGAAATAGATCAACGCGATATACAATATGTTATAGGTGAACGAAGTGCCGCGATGGAACGCCTGCTCGTAGGGAATCCAAAAGGTGCTCACGTTGCTCAACCACTTCAACAGCACCGAAGGGAACAGCAGCAAGCTGCTGGCGAAAATGATGGGCATCACGCCGGCCTGATTGATCCGCAGCGGCAGGTATTGCCGCTGCCCGCCGAACGAGCGCCGACCGCGCACGTGCTTGGCGGTTTGCGTGGGGATGCGGCGCTGGCCTTGGGTCATGAAGATCACGCCCGCAATGACGGCCACGAACAAGACCGCCAACACGGCCACCGTCTCCACGCCGATGCCGCCCTTGCCCGCCCCCAATTCGAATCCGGATTTCTTGAGTTGGGCGAAAAGTTTCAAAAAGGCGTCGGGCATGCGCGCGAGAATGCCCGCCATAATCAACAAACTGATCCCGTTCCCGATGCCGTATTCGTCGATCTGCTCGCCAAGCCACATCAAAAACACCGTGCCCGCGGTCATGATCATCACTAAAGTAAGCTGCCAGAAAAACTGCAAATGGCCCAATTGCCCGGCGGCGCCGCCGACCAGATACTCCGGAAAAACATACTGGCTCGCGAATCCTCCCAGGTACATCCAACTTTGAATGATACACAGGAAAACCGTGGCGTAACGGGTGTATTCGTTGATTTTCTTGCGGCCGCTCTCCCCCTCTTTTTGCAGCTTTTCCAGCGGCGGATAAACGCTCCCCAGCAATTGGAAGA
Organism: Pirellulales bacterium; assembly: GCA_020846145.1. Classification (GTDB taxonomy): domain Bacteria; phylum Planctomycetota; class Planctomycetia; order Pirellulales; family Thermoguttaceae; genus JADLEL01. The sequence continues at coordinate 13,031 of JADLEL010000178.1, forward strand.
TAATCGAAGCCGAAATATAGGGCATGATGCCCAGGCCGAAAATCGTTACTTGATCGAGTTGGCTGGCGCTAAAGGTGCCAACCTGGGTGAAAAAATCCTCCATGCCGCCCTTAATGCCCATTTTCGTATGGTCCATCAACGGCAGCGGGATTTGATATCCCACGCGATAGATGCCCAGCAGCAAAAGCGTCAGCAGGATCTTTCTGCGCAGTTCCGGGATCGTGAAGATGACACGAAATTTTTCCCACATTGCTGGACCCTACGGAAAAGGGGTTAGGGTTCAGGATTCAGGATGCCCGATTCGGGATGCGATTCATCGTCCTGACGAACGAACCGAAATCCTGAATCCTGAAACCTAATCGCCTCGCTTTTTATTCGTTCAGTTGGACGGCTTGACCTTCATTTTGTTTTTCACGACCGGCGCTTTGCCCGGCAAAACCACCGCCTCGCCCCCGGCCTGAGCGATTTTTTCCAGCGCCGATTTGCTGAACTTGTGCGCCGCGATCTTCAACTTCTTCGTCAGCGCGCCGTCGCCCAGCACTTTAAGCTGGTCGAACCGGCCCTTGGCGAGTTGCTTGGCTTGGAGCGCCTCGATCGTTACCTCTTGGCCGCTCTCGAAGCACCGCTCCAGATCGGCAAGGTTGACGATGGCGACGGTTTCCGCGAATTGATTGTGGAATCCGCGTTTCGGAATGCGCCGCATCATCGGCATCTGCCCTCCTTCGAAGCCGCGCTTCGATGATGAGCCGGAACGCGATCCCTGCCCTTTATGCCCGCGGCCGGCGGTCTTGCCGTGCCCCGACCCCGGCCCGCGGCCGATCCGCTTGCGACTCTTATTCGTCTGCACGTTGCAGTGGACTTCTTGCAAATTCATGACAGCGAAACTCCCCGCAGCCGTTCGACTTCGCTCATCGAGCGGAGTTGAGCGAGCGCGTCCATCGTGGCTTTAACCAGGTTGATCGGATTGGTGGAACCGTAGCTTTTCGTGAGAATATCGCGGATGCCGCAGGCTTCGCAGACGGCGCGAACCGCCGCGCCGGCAATCACGCCCGTGCCGGGGCTGGCCGGCACCAACACCACTTGCGCCGCCCCGAAACGGCCTTTCACGGTATGCGGAATGGTCGTCTTTTCGAGGTGGACGGGCACCATGTTCCGCGTGCCGTCCTTCACCGCTTTCTCCACCGAGGGCGGCACCTCGTTCGCCTTGCCGTAACCCCAGCCAACCTTGCTTTGGCCGTCGCCGACGACTACCATCGCCGTGAAACTGAACCGCCGACCGCCTTTCACCACCGCGGCGCAGCGGCGGATCTTGATCACTTTGTCGATCAGTTGACCTTGTTGGTTTTCGGACATAATGTAGTCGCTCGCGATAAAGTAGTAGGTTATGCTTCAGCATAACATTTCGGCCAAACGGTTATGCTAAAGCATAACCTACAGCCTGATGACACGATATCTTACAACACCAAGCCGGCTTCCCGGGCGGCGTCGGCCAACGCGGCCACGCGGCCGTGATATTTATATTCGCGGCGGTCCAGCGCGACCTCTTTGATCCCCTTCTCGATCGCCCTTTGCGCAATCAATTTGCCCACCGCCGCCGCGGCGCCCTTGTTCCCGCCGTACTTGAGTTCGCCCTTCAATTGGCTTTCGATGGTGCTTGCGGTAACCAACGTCTTGCCCGCCTCGTCGTCGATGATCTGCGCGTAAAAATTCTTGTGGCTGCGGAACAGGCACAACCGCGGCCGGGTCGAAACGCGCTTCAAGCGGTTGCGAACGCGGAATCCCCGGCGTTTGCGCTGAAGTCCAATTCGCTTATTGTGTTGCATGACTGTATTCCCTTAACCTTCACCATGCGTAGGTTATGCTTCAGCATAACATGGGGGTCTTAATATTCGGCTGAAATCTTGATGTTATGCTAAAGCATAACCTACTGTTCTAATCCCTATGCTCCAATCCCTATCCTCTAATCCCTAATCCCTACTTCGCCATCGCCTTGCCCTGCTTGCGGCGGACCGGCTCGCCCAGGAACCGAATCCCCTTCCCCTTGTACGGTTCGGGCTTCCGCAACGCGCGAACGCTGGCGGCGAAATGGCCGACCATTTGTTTGTCGATGCCCTGAATCACGATATGCTGCGGATCGGGCACCGAGACCTTGATTCCTTCGGGAATCGGGACCTGCAATTCGTTGGCATACCCGACGCGAAGCTGCAGCACCTGGCCGAGCACCGCCGCCAAATAGCCCACGCCGATGATTTCCAATCGCCGTTCGTAGCCTTGGGTTACGCCCACGATCATGTTTTGCATCACCGCCCGGGTCGTGCCGTGCAAGGCCCGGCTCAACGCCTCGTCGTTCTTTCGCGCGACCGCTAGGGTTTGCGCCCCCTCGTCGTAAGTTACGGCGACTTCCGGCCGATGCTCCCATTGGAGCTTGCCTTTGGGGCCTTCCACCGTGAGCGAGCGGCCATCGAGCTGGACCTTCACTCCCTTGGGGACGGGCAGCGGTTTTTTTCCGATCCGGGACATGGTGTTTTGTCGTTAGGATTTTTAGGTTTAGCCCCGGCATTCGCGCCGGGTGGGGCAATCCTTGCGCTTCCCCGCATCGCGCCGAGCGCAAGCGCTCCGGCCAAACGCCGTTTACCAAATTTCGCAGAGCACTTCTCCGCCGAGTTTTCGTTGCCGCGCCTCGCGGTCGCTGATCACGCCGCGGCTGGTGCTGAGGATGAAGATCCCCAGCCCGCCGAGCACCGGCTTCAGCTTTTCGTAGCCGCAGTAAACGCGGCGGCCCGGCTTGCTGATGCGGCGGATGCGGCGGATCACCAACTCCCCGTTGGGTCCGTACTTCAAATGCACGCGGAGTTGGCTGGACGGCTGGGCCGCCATCTCCTCCCAATCCCAGATATAGCCCTCGCGCTTGAGGACTTCCGCCAATCCGCGCTTCACCTTGGAGAGGGGAATATCGACGTGAGGCCGCTCGACGCGCACCGCGTTGCGGATGCGGGTCAACATGTCGGCGATGGGGTCGGTCATCATGTGTCTAGGGTCCCTTTACCAACTCGCCTTGCGAACGCCAGGAATTACGCCTTGATCCGCTAATTTGCGGAAACAGATCCGGCAAATGCCGAATTTACGATAAACGGCGCGGGGCCGCCCGCATAAGCGGCAACGGCGAACGATCCGCGTGGAAAACTTCGGTTTGCGGCGCGCCATCGCGATTTTCGATTTACTGGCCATAAATGCTTGTAGTGCTTGATTTCAAAAGTCGATCCGTTCGTTTTCCCGTAGGTTATGCTTCGGCATAACGCCGAGGGGGGCTGCGATTCGCTTGTCCCGCCCTGCATTTTACGCCGCCCGTAGCGGCATGCCGAAGAAGCGGAGCAACTCCCGCGCTTCGACGTCGCTCTCGGCGGTGGTGACCAAGGTAATGTTCATGCCCTGGTTGTAGGTGAACTTGTCCGGATTGATCTCGGGGAACACCATTTGTTCGGTCAGGCCCAGGTTGTAATTGCCCCGCCCGTCGAAGGCCTCGGGATCCAATCCGCGGAAGTCGCGCACGCGGGGCAGGACGATCGACACCAAGCGGTCGAAAAACTCGTACATCCGCCGCCCCCGAAGCGTAACCTTGCAGCCGATCGCCAGATTCTCCCGCAGCTTGAAGTTCGAGATCGCCTTCCGGCTCAAGCACACCAGCGGCTTTTGGCCGGTGATCTGCTTCATGACCTCGAGCGCTTCCTCCATGTACTTCTTCTCCCCGACCGCCTTGCCCACCCCCATATTCACGACGATCTTCGTCAGCTTCGGCAGGGAGTGGCGGTTCGTGCGCCCGAATTGCGCGGCCAACTTGGGCAGGATCTCTTTTTCGTACTTCTCCAGCAAACGCGGAACCGGCGCGGGAATCTCTTCCTTCGTCGCGGGTTCGGCGGCTTTGGCTTTTTTCGCGGACATGGTCGCTCACTATGGGTTTTGCATAGCGTAGGAAAGGTTTCCAACCTGTCGAATTGACGATCGGAGAAAAACTGTCCCGTTAAATTTATATTTTGACAGGTTGGAAACCTGTCCTACTTTTTCGCGTAGCGGGCCTTGGCGGGGGCGATCTGCCCGTTGCCGGCGCCGCACTTCTTGCAGTACCGCTCCTTCGAGCCGTCGCCGAGATGCCGCGCGCCGAAACGCGCCGCCGCGCCGCACGCCTGACACACCAGCTTGACGTTCGAGGCCGCCACCGGCATCTCTTTCGAGAGTTGGCCGCCCCGCGGATTGCGCTGGCTCTTGCGGACGTGCTTATAGACGCGGTTCGCGCCCTCGACCACGACCTTGCCGGTTTGCCGCACCACGCGCAACACCTTGCCGCGCGATCCGCGGTCCTCGCCGGAGATGACTTCCACCGTATCGTTCGTTTTTATCCACATCAGACCACCTCGGCGGCAAGACTCACGATCTTCATGAAATTGCGGTCTCGCAGTTCGCGCGCGACCGCGCCGAAAATGCGCGTCCCGCGGGGATTCTTTTCGTTGTCGATAATTACCGCGGCGTTGCCGTCGAAACGGACGTAACTGCCGTCGGCGCGGCGATTGGGAAATCGCGTGCGCACGATCACCGCCCGGACGATCGCCCCCTTCTTGATGTCGCTGCCGGGGATCACGCTCCGCACGCTGCAGACCACGATGTCGCCCAAGCCGGCCGTGCGCCGACGCGAGCCGCCCAGCACCTTGAAACAATTCAGTTCCTTGGCGCCGGTGTTGTCGGCCACGTCGAGCAGGGTTTGCATCTGGATCATGATTTCCGTCCGTTCGTCGCAAATGAGTTTCTATTTCGCCTCCGCCGGGCGCCGCTGCCGGCTCGTCCGGCAGGCTCGTAGGTTATGCTTGAGCATCACGATCTTCATCGCATCGACCTAACTCGTCGTCGGCGTTGCTTCGGCCGCCGTCGCTTCCGTTTGCTGGTGCATCCGGGCGGCGGCCCGCAACGCGGTCAAATCGACCAATTTGCCCTTCTCCACGACGCGCAGCAGCGTCCACCGCTTCGTCCTCGACAACGGCCGCGATTCCTGAATCTCCACCGTGTCGCCCGCCTGCGATTCGTTGTTCTCGTCGTGAACGTAGCAAACCGTCTTGCGGCGGATGTACTTGCCGTACCGCGGGTCCTTCACCAGCCGCGGAATTTCCACCCGCCTGGTCTTCAGGGTCTTATCGCTGACGACGACGCCGATTTCCTGTCGCTTGGCCATGATTTTTTACCTTACGCGTTTTCGCTTGTCCGATCGTTCGCAATCATCCCTCGGCTCGCTCGGCCTTCAAAGCCCGTTCCCGCTGCACCGTTTTAATCCGCGCGATCGATCGCCGCGATTTCAGCAACTCGCTCGGGGCGTCGAGCCGCTCGGTCTGCGACTGCACCTGAAGCCGAAAAAGGCCCTTCTGGGCGTCTTTCAGCGTGAGCTGCAAATGCTCGTCGCTCATGTCGCGGAGTTCTTTGGCTTTATGCATGACTTACTGACCTCTTGAAAAACTCACGGGTGCGGGGTGCCATGCCCACGCTTGTCGTGGGCATGTTGGCTTTGTTTTCCCTCTCAACATGCCCACGGCAAGCGTGGGCATGGCACCGATTTTCTCCTTTACATCGTGCGGCGGCGGATGAAGCGAACCTTGACGGGCATTTTGTGCGCCAAACGAGTGAAACACATCCGCGCGGCTTCCTCGGAAATCCCCCCGATCTCGAACAACACCGTCCCCGGCTTGACCACCGCGGCCCAATACTCCGGCTCTCCTTTCCCCTTGCCCATCCGGGTTTCCAAGGGAATCGAGGTGATCGGTTTGTGGGGAAACATGCGGATATAAAGCCGGCCTTCGGTGCGCAGGTATTGCTGCGCCGCGATCCGCCCGGCTTCGATGGTTTGCGCCGATACCCAACCGCCTTGAACGGTTTGCAGGCCGAAGTCGCCGAAGACGACCCGATTCCCGCGGGTGGCGTCACCTTTTATACGTCCTCTTTGGCTTTTTCGGTGCTTGACTCGTTTTGGCATCAGCGCCATCGGCGTCGTCCTCGCTATACGTGCCTTGATTGATCCATACTTGTACGCCGAGGTGACCTTGGGAGATCAGCGCTTCGGCGAATCCGTAATCGATTTTCGCCCGCAACGTGCTCAACGGCATCGAGCCGGAAATCTGCTTCTCGCGGCGCGACATTTCCGCCCCGCCCAATCGGCCCGCCAACTGGATTTTGATCCCCTTCGCGCCGGCTTCCATCGTCTGCTCGATGGCCCGCTTCATCGTGCGGCGGAAACCCGACCGCTTCTCCAACTGCTCCACGATGTCTTCCGCGACCAATTGCGCCACGATTTCGGGACGATTGATCTCTTCGATCTTGAGGTTGATCCGCCGTCCGGTCTTCTCCTGCAGTTCCTTTTGCAGTTCTTCCACGCGCTCTCCCTTGCGGCCGATCAAAATGCCCGGCCGGGCCGAAAACAAAACCACCTTCACCTCGTCGCGGGTGCGCTCGATCTCGATCTTCGCGATCGCGGGATAAACCGCCTTGCCGAACTTGTCCTTCTTCTTCTTGATGTAGTTGCGGATCTTTTGGTCTTCCACCAAAAGTTCGGAATACTCCTGCTTCGAGGCATACCAGCGGCTCTTCCAGCCGCACATGATGCCCGTGCGAAATCCAACGGGATTGACTTTTTGACCCATGCTGCGGTTCTCTCGTTCAGCCCGGAGCCGGCGGCGACGGCGGGGCCTTTGGTTCTACGATAAACGTTTATCGGTCATTTCAGCCCAACGCCGTCGCCGTTGGCTCCGGGCTAAACGATCGTTGTCTTACTCCAACTCGACGCGAATGTGCGACATCCGCTTCTTGATCACCGACGCCATCCCGCGGGCGTGCGGCCGCATGCGCTTCATGATCGGTCCCTGATCGACCCGCGCGTCGATGACCGTCAGGCGGTGCAGGTTCGGCGCGCGCAAATCCTCGGCGTTCGCCAACGCGCTCTTCAACACTTTCTCCAGCATCCGCGCCCCGCGCTGGGGCTGATAGCGGAGAATCTTCAAGGCCGCGTCGGCCGATTTGCCGCGGATCAAGTCGGCGAGCGGACGAACTTTTCGGGCGCTGATCCGCGCCCCGCGATGTATTGCAAAATATCCCATGGCTACTCCGCTCCCTTTTTCGCCTTCCCGCCGTGCCCGCGGAAAATCCGCGTCGGCGCGAATTCGCCGAGCCGGTGGCCCACCATTTCTTCCGTCACGAACACCTTGATGTGCGCCTTGCCGTTGTGGACCAGGAAGGTGTGCCCGACGAATTCGGGAATGATGGTGCAGGCCCGCGCCCAGGTCTTGATCGGTTCTTTCGCGCCCGTCATGTTCTGCTTTTCCACTTTGAGGAAGAGCTTCGGATTGATGAACGGGCCTTTTTTCAGTGATCTACCCATGCTGGCGCCTTTTTAATTCGTCATCGTCGGGGAAATGATTTTGGAGACTGACAATTGCCGCTCCAGAAATTCTGCGTTCCCGCTCCCTGTTCCCTGTAACCCGTCCCCTGTAACCTGTCCCCTTACCTTAACTTCAACTGCCCGTAACGCCGCGAGCGGCGGCGGCGGACGATTGCCTTGTTCGATGCCTTGCCGCGCTTCCGGGTCGAGCCGCCCTTCGCTAACTGGCCCCACGGGCTGACCGGATGACGTCCGCCCTTCGTCCGCCCTTCGCCGCCGCCGTGGGGATGATCGATCGGATTCATCGCCGTCCCGCGAACGTGCGGCCGCTTGCCCATCCAACGTTTGCGGCCGGCCTTCCCCAACACGATCGCCATGTGTTCCGAATTGCCCACCACCCCGATCGTCGCGCGGCAAGCCGCCGGCACCCGCCGAATCTCGCCCGACGGCAGATTGATCTGCGCCCAGTCGGCGTCCCGCGCGGCCAACGAGGCCTTATTGCCCGCCGAACGGCATAATGCGCCGCCGCGGCCGGGTTGCATTTCGATATTGTGGATATTCATGCCCAGAGGGATATTGCCCAACGGAAGGCAATTTCCCACGGTCGCGGGCGCATCCGGTCCGCTCGACAATTGGTCGCCGGCCTTCAATCCTTCGGGAGCGAGAATGTATCGCTTTTCGCCGTCCGCGTAATGCAGCAGGGCGATCCGCGCGCTGCGGTTCGGATCGTATTGGATCGAATGCACCTTCGCCGGGATGCCGTCCTTGTCGCGGCGGAAGTCGATCAACCGGTACTGCTGCTTGTGCCCGCCCCCGCGATGCCGCGAGGTGATAACTCCTTGGTTGTTGCGCCCCCCCTTCTTCCGCTTGCGAACCAGCAAACCTTTTACCCGCTTGGCGCCGGGCGTGAGCTCGGCGAAGTCGCTCACCGTCGCTCCGCGGCGGCCCGGCGTGGTCGGATTGTAACGTCGAATTCCCATTATACCGTGCTCGTTTTAGAAGAAATTGATGCGATGTTCCGGATCGAGCTTCACGATGGCCTTCTTCCAAACCTTGGTGCTGCCTTCCCGCGCCTTGAAACGCCGCGTTTTGCCCTTGCGGTTCAACGTGTTCACGCTCACGACCTTCACGTCGAACAGCGATTCCACCGCCCGCCGCACGTCGTCCTTGCCCGCCAGCGCATTGACTTCGAAGGCGTAGGCGTTGTAGCGGTTCGCCTTATGCAGCCCCTTCTCCGTCACCAGCGGACGCAGAAGTATCTGATGCGGCTCCAACGACAGGTTCGTTTTCGTCAGGTCTCGTGCCATTGCTCGTCTCCATCGTAGGACAGGTTTTCAACCTGTCATTTGAAGCAGGTTGAATTCCGCCCGGTCTCTCGCGACAGATTGGAAATCCGTCCTACAATCAACTATTTCGGTTTTCCGGCGGCCTTCGCCCGGAACGCGTCCAAGGCGGCGGTGGTCATCAGCAATTTGTGCGGATGGAGCACGCTCAGCGCGTTCAAATCCATCACCGGGGAAACCGACACGTGCGCCAGGTTGCGGATGCTCTTGTACACGTTGGGATCGTGGTTTTCGATCGCGACCATCAACCGGGCGCCGCCCAACTTCAAGTTCTTCAAAATCGCCGCAGCCTCTTTGGTCTTGGGCCGCTCGAACGAAAGCTTGTCGATCAACACCACCTCGTCGTCCAGGATTCTTGAGGCAATCGCCATGCGCGTGGCCAGTTTGATCGCCTTTTTCGTCAGCCGGTAGGACCAGTCGCGGGGCCGCCGAGGATGGATGTCGCCGCCGCCGCGCCGGATGCCGCTGGTGCGCGAACCGGCCCGCGCGTTCCCCGTCCCCTTCTGACGATACATCTTCTTCGTGGTGCCGGCGACTTCCGAACGGCCCTTGGTCTTCACCGTGCCCAAACGACGGTTCGCCTGATACATTACCACGGCGTCGTGCAGCAACTGCTTGCTGATGCGCGGAGCCAACTCGGCCGGATCGATCTCGTATCGGCCGACCTCCGCTCCCACAGAATCGTAAACGGGCAAACTGACCATGGTAAAGTTTTCAGTTTTCAGTTTTCACTTCACTAATTCCTAGCCCCTCGCCCCTTACCCCTAATCCCTACAATTTATTCGTGCCGCGAATTATGACGTACCCGCCGTTCGGGCCGGGAACCGCGCCGTGCACCAGCAAGAGGTTGTTCTCGACATCCACGCGGGCAACCTTGATATTCCGAATGGTGCAGCGTTCGTTCCCGTAATGGCCCGCCATCCTGGTCCCCTTATCGACGCGGCCGGGATCGGTGTTCCGGCCGATGGAACCGGCATGCCGATGCACTTTTTTCACGCCGTGAGAGGCCCGCTGGCCGGCGAAGTTGTGCCGCTTCATTACGCCCGTGAAACCGCGGCCTTTGGTGATGCCGACCACATCGACGGCCTTGACTTCGGCAAAGATATCGACCTTCACTTGCTGGCCGACTTGCAGCCCTTCGGGCTTGACGCGGAATTCGCGGATGAAACGCTGCGGCTCGCAATCGGGCTTGGGACCCGCTTCCACTCCCGCCGCCGCGCGGCGCTTTTGACGTTTGCTATCGAGTTTGGCCACCTGACCGCGAGCACTGCGACTGGCAAGACGACGAGGCTTGTCCAAATACCCCAACTGCACGGCTTCGTAGCCGTCCCGAGCCTCGGTTTTGATCTGCAGGACATGGCACGGCCCCGCCTGAATGACGGTTACCGGAACCGCTTGGCCGGTCTGGTCGTAGATTTGTGTCATCCCGACCTTGCGGCCGAGTAATCCTGTTGCCATCGTTCTTGCCTTTGCTGCTCGCTCGAAGGGATATCCAACTTGAAGCCGGAATTACCCGTCGTGCTTCCAGTGCATATTGTTTTGGTCTTAGGTCTTGGGACTTGGCTCTTGGCGGACCGTACAACCTTTTCGCTCTCGAGCCGCGACCACTGGTCGCGGCTTTGCATTACTCGATCCGCGACCAATGGTCGCGGCTTTGCATTATTTGTGGCGGCTGGTGGCCTTGATCTTGATATCGACCCCGGCCGGCAAACTCAGCTTGTTCAACGCTTCGATGGTCTTCGCCGTCGCCTGCATGATATCGATCAATCGCTTGTGCGTGCGAATCTCGAATTGCTGGCGGGCCTTCTTGTCGATGTGCGGACTCGACAAGACGGTGTAGCGTTCGATGCGCGTCGGCAAGGGAATTGGTCCGTGGACCACGGAACTCGTCCGCTTGGCCGTATCCACGATCTCCATCGCACATTGATCTAGGATCGCGTGATCGTAGGCCTCCATCCGGATGCGAATGATTTCGTTGCTTTGTCCGGCCACCGAACTCCTCCCGCTATGTGCTCAGCGCAGACGCGGATTTCCGAAAATATCCCGCCGTCCACGACTCTCGTTCCAATTCCCAATTGCCAAATTAACTATCGCCTTCAAGGCGGAAACCCCAGATCATACATTTTTCGACCGTCCCCGTCAACGGGCCGTAATCGAATTTTTTCGGATTTTTTTCCACTTTTTTCGCCTTCCTTCGAGACGTACATTTTAAGCAAATTCACTACTTTAACAGGGAATACGCTGTTTTCGGGAATCCTGCACGAAATCCTCGGCCTTTTGACACTATTCTTATTGCCGGAAGAAAACCACCCCTCTCCACAAATGGAGGGGATAAAGAAAAATCGTAACCGTTCACAGGGGACTGTCCCGATTTTCGCGGCGCAAAAGATTATGGTGCTCTAAAAGTGCTTAATCGCCGCGAAAATGGGACTGTCCCCCTCGCGCCACGGGAAGGGGACAGGTCCATGTTTTCGACCTACCGTTTGTCCAGAAAATACGTTTTCACGCCGAAAAATGGACCAGTCCCCGACCGGGGCGTGAACGCTTACGAAAAATCCATTTTACGCGTTCCCAAGATCCCGCCTGCGAACGCGCTATCCGCGAGGCCCTGCCTCGCACTCGTATAACTCCATTTTGTGCCTGCCCAAATGGTCGGTGATTAGGTCCCCACATACAAATCGAACGCCTTCTCATTTTCAGGAGAATCATTACCATGCGACTTACACTCAGAAATCTACTCGCCTATCTCGACGGTATTCTCGAACCCCAAGACGCCCAGGACCTTTCCGTAAAAATCGAGGAGAGCAAATTCGCCTCCGATTTGTTGCACCGGATCCGCGATCTCATGCGCCGCATGAGACTGGCCGCACCCGGCATTTCCGAGCGCGGACCTGGCTTGGACCCCAATACCGTCGCCGAATATCTCGATAACACCCTTCCCGCCGACCGCGTTACCGATTTCGAAAAAGTCTGCCTCGAAGCGAATACCGCCATGGCCGATTTCCATTTGGCCGAAGTTGCCGCTTGCCATCAAGTATTGACGCTCGTACTCGGCGAGCCGGCCGAGATCGATCCCCCCTCCCGCGAGCGGATTTATCAACTCCCCGTCCTGGCAAAGCAGCAGGAATCTGCCCCGCAAGCCCCATCCGCCCACCTTCCCCCGCCGATTCCCTCCCATCCTCAGCAACAATCGTTTGCCCACCAAGATTATTCCTTGGATTATCGGACTCGTTCCAAACCCACCGTGCCCGACTATCTTCGCGAACCGCGTAAAAAACGTCCCTGGTTCGCCATCGCGACGGGAACGCTGGCCGCCGTTTGTTTATTGTTGATCGTTTTGAATGTCTCCCGGCAATTCGAACGCGACTCCGCGCTCGCCAATCTCTTCGTCCGCTGGGGTTGGATGTCTCCCCAGCCGGAAGTCGCCGCCAACGCGGAGACCTCGAAAAAAGAGGACCGCGCCGCCCCAAAGCAAGCAAACGTTCAAACGACCGCCACCGAGGCTCAAACCTCGTCGGTTAAAGATAATCCGGAATCCACGCAGCCGCCACCTAGCCCGGATATTCCGGTTCCACCGGCGCTGGGAACTCCGAACGCTCCGCCTGGCGGAACTCCCCCCCTCGCGCCGCTTCCGGGCGGGGAAGTTCAATCCGGCCCCGGCGAATTGGTAAATGCCGTTCCTCCCCCGCCGTCTCCGCCGGGATCCGAATTGCAGCCCGCCGTTCCGCTTAAAACCGCACTCGACGCCGCGACCTTTCCCCCCAAAGATCGAGTTGCCACATTACCGCCATCTGGCGGCGGATTGACCGTTAATGCCCCCGTGGCGCCCGCCAATCCGGTCGGTGAATTGCCGATCGCTTCGCAACCGATCGGGCGGTTCACCTCCCTCGATCCGCAAATTTTGCTCCGTTCCAACGGCGATTCCGGCAATTGGGAACGCGCGCCGGATAAAGCCATCCTCTATCCCCAGCAGCATTTGCTCGCTCCGCCCACGTTTCGGCCGGCGATCACGCTGACCTCCAATTTAATCCTGCAATTGCTCGGCGGGACGGAAGTCGCGCTGCTTCCCGAAGATCGTCAAATGCCCTCCGGCATTAAACTCCGGTACGGCCGGGTGGCGATCAACTCCGTGGCCAATCCCGGCATGAAATTGCGGCTCGTCGTCGGCGAACAAACGGTCGTCCTCACCTTTCTCGATCCCGATTCCAACCTCGCGGTCTATGTCCGCCGCGTTCATGCGCCGGGCACGAATCCCGAAGACGAAACGAACCGCCTGGTAACCGAAATTTTCGTGACTAAGGACCGCGTCGCTTTGGACGACGGCACGGGAAAACCGCTGGAAATCGCCGCCCCCGCCCTCGTTCACCTCTTTCCCCAAATCCCGCCCGTTACCGATCGCCCCAAGGATTTTCCCAAATGGATCGCCAGCGCCGAGTCCATCGCCGACATCGATCGCCGCGCTTCGCAAGTCATGCTCGATAAATTCACCGCCGAAACGCCCGCCCAACAAAAGCTCCTGGAACTGGCCGATCCCGGAACCCGGCTGATCGAGCTCCGCCGGCTGGCCGTCCGCTGCTTGGGATACGTCGGTTATTTCGATCCGATGGTGGCCGCCCTCAACGATCTCGAATGCAAGGGAGAGTGGTTGGATAAGTATTTCGAATGGCTTTGCGAGGCCGTGAAGCGCGATCCCCAGACCGCGGCCGCGGTGCGCGAGGCCCTCGAAAAAAATTACAGCCCCCAGGCCGAAAATCTCTATCGCATGCTCTGGGGTTACACCGATCGCGATTTGAGCGCCGGCGAAGACGCCCGGCTGGTAAAAAATCTCGACGACGAGAACCTGCCCGTTCGGATTTTGGCTTTTTGCAATCTGAAAACGATTACCGAGAAGGACCTGGGCTACAAACCCGAAGCCCCCCTGCCGCAGCGCGCACGGATGGTGCAGCAGTGGGAACAACGCCTCAAAATCAAGGAAATCCGCAATAAACAGGCCGATCGGAAAAGCGGCCCCGCCCTCCCCGAACCGCCTCCCACCGCTCCTCCGCCCCCTCCCGCCGCCGAATTTTAACAATCTCCATCCGGTAAGCCGGCGAGCCAGAGCCGGGCCGTCTCCGGCCGCCGCTTCCTTTTGATTCTTTGGCCTCTGAATCCCCTTCGGTGGGCGTACCAATCGTCTCAGTTCCCTTCTCTTGGAAAGCTGCCCGTTGTTTAGAAACAATTCTCTACCTATAATGCCGTTTGTGGAACGGTTATTTTTCAGATTCAATACGGAGAAGAACATGAGCGACATTACCCTCGAACAAGCCCAGGCGGCCGTGGCGGCGGCCCTTGCGAAGGCAAAAGAAATCGGCGTGAAAATGAACATCGCGGTGGTCGATGCGGGAGCGAATTTGAAGGCGTTCGTCCGCATGGACGGCGCGTGGCTCGGCTCGGTCGATATCGCCCAGAAAAAGGCCAAAACCGCGCGCTTCTTCGACATGCCCACCGGCGAGATCGGCAAGCTCTCCCAACCGGGCGGGTCGCTCTATAATATCGAGCACTCGAACGGTGGATTGATCACTTTTCCCGGCGGCCTGCCGCTCGCCAACGCCCAAGGCGCGGTGATCGGCGGCATCGGCGTTTCGGGAAACACCGTCGAAAACGATCACCTGGTCGCTTCCGCCGGCGCCGCCGCCGTGAAATGACGGAGCAGGGGATAGGGGATAGGATATAGGGGATAGGGAACAGGATACAGAATTCAGAAGATTGTTGGAAAGTTGAAATTGGGCTCTCTCCCCCATCCCCTATCCCCCATCCCCTATCCCCTATCCCCTGCCTGAAAGCTCTCCCCATGCAATCTCCCAAAATCCAACACGCGATCATCAGCGTCAGCGACAAGATGGGGCTGGCCGGATTCGCCCGGGGACTTTCCAATGCCGGCGTGGAAATTTTCAGCACCGGCGGCACCCGCAAGCATTTGGAAAGCGAGGGGATACCCGTCCGCGATATTGCCGATTACACGGGCTTCCCCGAAATGATGGACGGCCGGCTGAAAACGCTCCATCCCAAGGTCCACGGCGGCATCCTCTGCCGGCACGACAATCCCGAGGACATGAAATCGCTGGCCGAGCACGCCATTCTCACTTTCGAGTTGGTGGTGGTGAATCTCTATCCTTTCGAGGCCACCATCGCCCGGAAAGGCGTTACCTTCGAGGAAGCCATCGAACAGATCGACATCGGCGGGCCGACGATGGTCCGCGCCGCGGCTAAAAATCACGCCTTCACCACGGTGGCGACCGATTCGACGCAGTATCCCGAAATTCTCGAGCAGATCGCCGCCCACGGCTGCACGTCGGCCGAGTTTCGCCGCCGCCTGGCCGCCGAAGCGTTTGCGCACACGGCCGGCTACGACCGGCTGATCGCCGACTACTTTGCCGGCGAGATGGCCGAAGGGCCGTTCCCCGCCACGATCCGCATGAACCTCAAGTTGAAATCGGTGCTGCGGTACGGCGAAAATCCGCACCAGCAAGCGGCCGTTTACAGCCGCTCCGACTATCCCGGCGCGAATGTCGTCGCCGCCAAGCAACTCGGCGGCAAGGAGCTTTCCTACAACAACCTGCTCGACTTGAACAGCGCGCTGAAGATCGTTCGCACCATGCCCGAACCGGCGGCGGTGGTCATCAAGCACAACAATCCCTGCGGCGCGGCGATGTCCGATTCGCTCGCCGCGGCTTTAGGACGAGCGTTGGAGGGCGATCCGTTAAGCGCCTTCGGTTCGGTGCTGGGCATGAATCGTCCCGTGGATGCCGCCGCCGCGCGCGTGCTCTGCGCGCCGGGCCTGTTCATCGAAGCCATCGTCGCACCCGAGTTCCTCCCCGACGCCCTCGAACTGCTGCAAACCGTCCCCAAGTGGAAGGCCAACGTGCGGCTGCTGAAGGTCGGCGAACTCGGCCCCGCCGCTCCGCATTGGACCTTCCGCTGCATCGACGGCGGCGCCCTCATGCAAGAGGCCGACGTGCAGCCCGATCCCGAAGACCTGTGGCGGATCGTCACCGATGTCCAACCCACCGAAAAACAAATGGCCGATCTGCGCTTCGCTTGGGACGTGGTGCGCGACGTGAAATCGAACGCCATCGTGCTCTGCAAGGATAAGATGCTGCTGGGCACCGGCGCGGGCCAGATGAGCCGCGTCGATTCCGTCGAAATCGCCGTTGCAAAGGCGGGCGACCGGGCCGCCGGATCGGTCCTCGCCTCCGACGCCTTCTTTCCCTTCCCCGACTCCATCGAGAAGGCCGCCGCCGCCGGCGTGTCGGCCGTCATTCAGCCCGGCGGCTCGAAAAAAGACGACGAAGTCATCGCCGAATGCAACCGCCGCGCGATCCCTATGATCTTTACCGAGCGGCGGCACTTTTTGCATTAAGAAAGGTCTTGGGTCTTGGGTCTTAGGTCTTGGATATTGAGTAGTACCGAAAACCCATGACCTAAAATCCAAGACCAAAAAACCAAGACCTTCCCCCATGCCCACCATACTCGACGAAATTGTCGCGACTAAACGCCGGGAAGTCGAAGAAGCGAAAGCGGCGGTCCCGTTCGAATCGCTTTACGCAGAAATAAAAACCGCCCCCGCCCCGCGCGATTTTTTGGCCGCGCTCTCGCTTGGCCCGCCCATCCGGCTGATCGCGGAAGTGAAAAAAGCCAGCCCCTCGGCGGGCGTAATCCGCGCGGACTTCGATCCCGTCGGCATCGCCAAAATCTACGAGCGGCACGGAGCATCTTGCATTAGCGTACTCACCGACGAGTCTTATTTCCAAGGCAGCCTCGAATATCTTCGGCAAATCCGCGCCGCGGTCGATCTGCCCGTGCTGCGGAAGGATTTTATCATCGATCGCTACCAGGTCGTCGAAGCCCGCGCGGCCGGCGCGGATGCCGTGCTACTCATTGCCGAATGTCTCGACGATGACGCCCTCGGCGACCTGCACGAGGCAATTCTCGAACTCGGCATGACGCCGCTGGTGGAACTCTACGAACCGGCCAACTTGCGCCGCGTATTGGATCTCGGCGCGCAACTCATCGGCATCAACAACCGCGATCTGCGCACCTTCCAGGTCGATCTCGGCCACTGCATCCGCCTCCGCCGCAACATCCCCGCCGGGCGGATCGTCGTCGCCGAGAGCGGCATCAAAATCCGCCGAAATGCCGAAGAACTCCAAGCCGCCGGACTCCACGCCATGCTCGTCGGCGAGACCCTCATGGCCTGTGTCGACATCGGCCGCGCGGTGGATGAACTGCTCGGAACGGCCTCGTAACGCGCTTCCATAGCGACCACCCCTACAAAAAAAGCGAGCCGAGGGGGGGAACCCCTCGGCTGCGTCGCATCAAAATTTCGCGTCGATCGCTATCGAACGCGTTATCATCTTTTTGCTATTTGCGGCGAAGGCACGCGCCGGCCAACGCCAAACCGGCCAGGGCCAAGAGCGCCAACGCGCTCGGCTCCGGCACGGCCGCGGCGCTGCTGCCGCCGATCGTCAGGGAGTTTTGAACGATACTGGGGGCCGTCAAGACCGAAGTGCCGTTCACCCTCGTCGAACCCGTACCGCTGATTGCATTGACCGTATGAATGCCATCGATGATCCGGAAGATGGCGTTATTGACGATCGACGAGGACGTTGCGATCTGGCCGCTGGTGGCAAGATCGAGGGATCCCGCGCTGATCGTCGTTGAACCGAGATAGCTATTCGCGGTGGATAGTATCAGCGAGCCGGAACCGATCTTGCTCAAATTGCCGTTGCCGTCGATCAGGCCGCTCAAGGTCAGGTTGGCCGCGGCGGAGCTCACATCGAACTCCCCGGTGCCGCCGGTGGCCATCGTGAATTTCCGGGGGCTGGAGGCGGTGGCGCCGGTGTACCTCAAGGCGCCGGTTACGCCGCCGGTGTCGCCCAGGATCACGGGCAGGACGCTGTTGCCCAGCGGCCCGGCAACGCCGTCGTTGACCGTGGCCGTGGCCAGCGCGCCGGCCTTGACTTTCACCTGCCCGGTGTAGGTGTTCGTCCCGGAGAGGGTGAGGATTCCCAGGCCGATTTTCGTCAATCCACCGGAGACGTTTCCGGCATTCCAAGACAACGAGCCGACGGTGGCGGTGGTGAACGTGCCGCCGCCGGAGAGCGTCACGTAGGCGCCGTCCCCCTCGGTATAGCCCGTCCCGGGATTGGTGATCGTGAATCCCGTAACTTTCCCGAAGTTCGCGCTCGCGGGATCGAGGTCCACGCTGGCGATCGCGGTGGCGCCGGTGCCGGTGCCGCCGAGGATTTGGACCGCGGGCGCGCCGATGTATCCCGATCCGCCGTCGCTCAAGGCAATCCCGGTGAGGCCGCGCGTGCCGGCGGCGGCCGGAGTCTGCAGGTCTTTGGCAATCGTGATATCAAAACCGTTTGAGTCGATAACGGCGCCTTCGCCATAAACATAAACATTCAGCGTCGCGTCCGTTGCCGTATTTCGAATGAATGCCGTACTGTTCGCGCGGGCCTGCAACGTTCCGCCGTGGAAGTTGAGCGTACCCTTGCCCGCCGCGGTATAAAGGTAAACCTGCCGCGTGGCGTGGACTCCGTTCGTTCCGTCCGTGGGGCTGCCGCCGCCGATGGCACCCAGGTTGATAATGCCTTCCGCAGCGGAGGAAGATCTGCAGAACGCGTCCGCGTACGTTGAAAACAGGCCGGTGCCGCTAATATTAACGATGCCCTTAGAATTAGCGGCGACGCCAATATACGTATGGTAACTAAGGTTAGTTGTATCGGCGTAGCTTGCGCCACCGGAGATGTTGTAAACTCCCAAACCGCCGGTGTCGCCGATATACCACCGATACACCGACGTGGAAACGCCGCCGGTTTGGTCGAATACGCCGGTGCCGACATAGCCGATGACGGGCATGAAGTATCCCATGTCCATCGTCGTGCTGCCGCCGGAGAGGTTCCAGTAAGCATAGCCACCCGCAACGGCGCCGCCCATTCTCCAGAAATCGCCGGCGGTGCCGACTTTGGTGCCTTTCACGGTGCCGCTGGCTACGAGCAGCGCTGCATCGGAGGCAATCGTTTCGATGGCCGTATCCAACTTACCGACATCGTAAACCGACCCGCTGCCGCCGTCGAACTTCAAGGTGCCGTTAATCAGATTGGTTTCCGTAACGGTAAGGGTGTTTGTGCCGTTATTGGTGAAGGTCAATCTTCCCGCACCGACTTTCGTGAAAGAGACCGCTTCGCAGACGATCGGGCCGCCGAACGTCATGCTGGTCGGCCTGCTGCCCACCGTGGTCAAATTGGGTCCGGTATCGATCGTCGCGGCCGATCGGACCGTTAAGCCGCGGTTCGTAACGGCGTCCGTAATGGTGCCCGGCTGGCCGGTATATCCATACCGTAAAACGCCGTTGACGACGAGGTTCGCCGCATCCACCGATGCGGCGCCGATCGAACTGGGAGAACCGGCATCGGCCAACTTGACCACTTCCAGGGTGCCGCCGGCCATGATCGTCGGGCCGGTGTAGCTGTTGGCGACGTTGGACAGCCTCAACGTTCCGGCCCCGCTCTTGACGATGCCGCCGGCGGCGGAGCCGTTGGCGATCACGCCGATCAGGTCGGCGTAATCCGTGGTGGAAGAGGCGTTGTCGTCCACCTGAATGGTGCGATTGCCGCCGTTCAAGTTGATGGCGTTTTCGAAGGTGGTGACGTTGCCGGCCGTCGTCGAGCCGAATTTCAGCGTCCCCACGATCCTGCTGCCGACATCGGCCGGTGCATTGCCCCAATTTACGGCGTTCGCATTGCCGCCGATCTGCACGTTCATCGTGCCGTAGCCGGCCGAAAAACCGCCACCGTTGGCGGTCCATAGCAGTTTATTGGCGCCGCTGGCGGCGATTCCGCGGGTGAATATCACCCCGCTGTAGCCGTCGCTCTGCAGTACGCCGCCGTCGAGCACGAGGAAGCTGCCGTTGGGCAAGCCGGCTCCGTCGTTCGCCTGCAAGGCGCCGGAGGAAATCACCGTGTCGCCGTTATAGGTGCTGCCGGCGAATGCGGCCAACACCAGGGTGCCGTCCCCCGTCTTCGACAAGCCCGCCGTGCCGGTGGAGTTGCTGACGACGCCGGTCAGGACGGTGTAGTCCATGTTGGTCGCGGTGTTGTCTTCTACATTGATGGTGCGGGTCGCGCCGTTGAGATCGATGCCGTTCTCGAAAATCGTAACGTTGGCGCTGGTGCGCGAGCCGAATTTCAGCGTCCCCACGATTTCGCTGCCGACGGTGCTCCCCCACGTCAGCGTACCGGAGGCTCCGCCCACGTTTACGTTGAACGCCGAGGCGCCGGCGGAGAAGCCGCCGCCGTTGGCCGTCCATTGGAAGGCGGCTCCCGACGTGCTTAACGGCCGCGTAAAGGAGCCGTAGATGCTTTCCAATACGCCGCCGTCGAGGCTGAGGAAGCTGGCGGTGGGCAAGCCCGTGCCCTCATCGGCCGCCAGAGCGCCGGCGTGGATCGTCGTCGCGCCCGTATAGGTGTTCGTTCCGCTCAAGGTCAGCGTTCCGGCGCCCAACTTGTCCAGACCGCCGGTGGTGGTGTTGGCGGCCAGAACGACCGTGCCCGCCGCGCTGGTCCCCCCGCCGCCGCGCAATTTGACCGTCAGCACGTCGGTGCCGGTAACGTATCCCGAACCGGGATTCGTGATCGTGAATCCCGTAACGACGCCGCCGGAAATCACGGCATTGGCCGATGCGCCGACGCCCACGCCGCCCGTCGAGGTAATTTCCACAACGGGCGGGCTGACATAACCGGAACCGCCGTTATCGACCGTGATGCTCGTCAAGCCTTCGCCGGTGGGCGGCTGCAGGGCGTTGGTAATGGTGATGTTCGTGCCGTTGGTATCGATGTTGGCGCCTTCCGAGTAAATAGTAACGGTCGTGCCTTCCAGAAAATTCGGGGCGTTGACCGGATTGGCGGTACCGGCATTATTGGGGGAAAGGGCTTGCAGCGTTCCCCCGTGGAAATTAATCAGCGACGTAGAAAGGGATCCGATGGTTAACTGCCTCAACGCCGTGGTGGAGGAGAATAGTCCGCCGCCGCCGGCGGGATTCGCCGGCGTGGCGACGGCCCCCAAGTTCAGGATCGCCCGATCGTTTGCCGTATATCCGCCGATGGCGAACATATCGTCGGAGTCGGTGCTGTAACAGCTAAAATGGCCGGTCCCCGTAACGTTCATCACGCCGCCGCCGGCACCGCCGCCGATGCCGCTTTTGGACGTGTGGTTGGTAAACTCGGCGGAAGCCGTGCCTCCCGAGAGGTTGTAAACGCCAAAGGCGTTTTCATAACCGCCGGTTGTGCTGGTGGAGTAATGCCCGCCGACCCAGAGCGAAGAGCCAACCTCACGGGTGCCGCCGGTCTGTTCGAACAGACCGCCGCCTCGGATGCCCACTTCGAGAACGCCGCCGGTTTTCAAGATGCCGTTGCTTAATTGATAGTAACCGTCGGAAGTAACTATGGGTCCAGTGGTCGTCGGGGCCTGATTGGCGAGATAAGCGGAGTCATGCACGAATACCGAGCCGCCGGATTGGAAAACGGCGGCGGAGTTACCCGCCGTCTCGCCGATTACCGCAGTGGTGTTGCTCACGATCTGCGAGTCGCCGGAGACGATCAGCGTGGCTTTGCCGTTGTTGGCGCCGGCCGTCGAACTGTATCCCATGTGGAGATACCAGGTATCCAATTTCGCGTTGTTAACGGTCAACTTGGATTCGACGTTCCCGGTTCCGTTGTCGTAGCCCACGAAAGTGGAGCCATCGACGATCAGTGAACCGCTGTTGATCTCCATTTCCGCGGCATCCGTGCCGTCGCCCACGACCAGATACGAGGACTGCGCAGAGGCATCGGGCCGCATGGTGTAAACGGAAGCGGCGCCGCCGTTGAGAATGACCTTTCCCTGCCGCACGTAGATATCGGCATGGGTAAGGATGTTATCGCTTCCCGAATTGGTGAAGCTCAACGTTCCCGCGCCCGTCTTGACCAGGGAGGACAAGCCCAAGCTATTGATTCGGCCCGAGAAGGTTAAATCGGCGTCGGTCTCGATCGTGCTGGCCTGATCGGCGGCGGGGTCGTATCCGCGAAGCGTGAAGCCGCGGTCGATCACCGCGTTGCCGCCGGTATAGCGCAAGGTGCCGGTAAGCACCAGGTTTTCCGGGGCGGCGGAGGATTGCCCGATCGAACTAACGCTCCCGCCGTTGGCCAAGGAAGAGACTTCCAGCGTGCCGCCGTTGAGGATCGTCGCGCCGGCGTAATCGTTGCCCGCGTTGGTCAGGGCCAACGTGCCTGCGCCGGTTTTAATCCAATTGCCCGAACCGCTGAGCTTGCCGCTCACGGTCAACACCGCGGCGGCGTCGTTGACATTGATTCGCGGATTCGTTGACGGCGTGATGATATCGACGGCGATCGCGTGGCTGCCCTGCGTAACCGTGATTTGCGCGTCGGCCGCGAGCGCGGATTGCAGATTCAGCTTTTTCCCCGCGTCGGTGGAGAGCGTATAGGCGGTTGCGCCGTCGATGATCAGGGAGCTTAAATCCAGATCGCCGGTCAGCCCGGCATTCAAATTGACGGTTCCGCCGCCGGCGCTCCCCAGCAACGCCTGCTGGTTCGTCCCATCCGGGGCCACGGCGCCGGACCAATTGGTGGTGACGGTATAATCCCCGCCCGCGGCATTGTTCCACTGGTTCCCCAGCGTCAGGTCGGCGAAAGTCGCCTCCACGTTGCTTCCGTTCCAGGCCGTGGCGACGGAGACGGTGCCGAGGCTATCGACCGCCGGCTTGACGTTCACCGTGCCCGTCATGCTGCCGGTATAGTTTAATAGGGTCCACGCGGCCAAGGGCGAGGGCGGAGCGGAAAGATTCACGATCAAATCGGACGCGCCGCCGCTGGCGGTAATATTCCCGTTCACTTGCAGCAAACTCGCAGCCGTCGCCGAAACGACGGGCCGCAAGATCGCATTGTTTCCCACCGTGAGGCCGGAGATCGTGAGCGTTCCCGTGGTAGCGCCGTTGCCGGGGGAAACGATTCCGAGCGAGTTCACGGTCGTGGCGGGCTGCGCGGCGGCGGTAATCCCGCCGAGGGCGGCGTTGCCGGCGACCGTGATGCCCGACGAAGTAGCGATCGATCCCGTGACGATCAACTGTCCTTCGTTGACCGAGGTGGCGCCGGTGTAGGTGTTCGTGGCGCTCAAGGTGAGCGTGCCCGCGCCGAGTTTCGTCAGGCCGCCGGAGACATTCGCGGTGCGCGAGGCCGGATTCAGCGTGGCGGGCGTAGTCGGATTGCCGCCCACTAGGGTAAACGTCGCCGCCGTGGTCGCGCTATAGCCCGTCCCCGGATTGGTCATCACGATGCTATTGAGCGTGCCGTCGAGATTCAGCACCGCAATGGCGGTTGCGCCCGTGCCGCTTGCACCGGTAATCTTGACGATGGGCGGACTGGTATAGCCGGCGCCGGGATTGTTGACGGTCGGGGCCACCACGCCGTTTCCGGCCGGGG
Organism: Pirellulales bacterium; assembly: GCA_020846145.1. Classification (GTDB taxonomy): domain Bacteria; phylum Planctomycetota; class Planctomycetia; order Pirellulales; family Thermoguttaceae; genus JADLEL01. The sequence goes on from JADLEL010000178.1 coordinate 36,301, forward strand.
CGGCCAGAGCGGTGGCAATGGTGATGGCGTAGCTGTCCGTATCGATGTTTGCCCCTTCGCCATAAACGTAGTTGGTGGTTGCCTCCAGAAAATTCCCCTGGTTGCTCCGCGCTCGCAGGGTTCCCCCATGAAAGTTGACTAACCCCAAAGTGCCGGTTGCGGAATGCTTCAATAATCTATTGGTGGCAAGAACTCCCCCGCCGCTGCCGACGGCCCCTAAATTCACAATGCCTTTGCCATTCGTATCATACCCCACATACATGCTGCTGTTGCCGCCGATGGTGATTTGTCCGCCGCTAAGGTTCAGAACGCCGGTGCCTCCCCTTGAACCTATCACGCTGTTGCCCCCGGTCTTATTGAAATTGCCCACGCCCGCCGTCATGTTGTACACTCCAAAAGCGCTTGCGGAAGTCGTGGAGCCTTCAATGTTGCCGCCGACGATGATCCGATACGCATTGCTCACGGTGCCGCCGGTTTGTTCGTAGAGGCCGTTGGCGTACTGGCCGACGTAGAAGGCACCCTGGCCCGTTGAGTTGGAATATCCCTGGGCCGTGATCGTGCCGGTGCCCGATAACTTGTAGTAGCCGTAGGCGGAGGTGCCGCCGCTTTCACCGCCGCCGATGGAGACATTCCCGCCGACGTTTACGGTTCCGGCGCTTTGCACGTTCATTCCCGTGCCTTGATATCCGACGTAGTAAATGGCGGTAATGTTGATGGCGCCTCCCGTTTGGGTAAGCTTGCCGCTGGAGCCGGAGTAGGCGATGGCCATGTTCGGGCCGGAAAACATACTCGTCTGCAGGACGCCGCCGCTAATGGTCAATTCTCCTTTGGTGTCGGCGGCGTATCCGACGCGAAGGGTGTCGCCGAAGGTCGCCGTTCCGCCGGTTTGATTAAAAATTCCAGTGGCGCCGGCCGTGTGTCCCAAGTACAAATACCCGCCGCTCGTTAGCGAGCCACCGCTCTGCGTGTGCGTACCCGTGGATCGATAGGCGCCGACTACGTAGCTGCCGGTCATGACCGTCGAACCGGTCCCCGAGATGTCGATCCCGCCGTTTCCGCCCGCGTAGGAGATCCATAAATTAACGAGCGCGGGGTCATAAGGCGCCGCAAGCGCGGCCGTCGTGCCGTTGTTAATGATGGCGACATCGCCCGCCAGCGGAGGATTGGCAATCCATGTTGTTCCTCCAAAGGGATCGCTGTCGGCGCCGGCCCAAAACACCTGTGCGGCAGGAGCGGGAACGATCGACAAGCCGATCAACAAAAGGAACGATACGACTTTGAGCAAAAGATTCATAAAAGAAACTCCTCTGAAAAAGTGCGGCAACGGTCGAAGCGGCCGTTGCCCAATCACGGAAGTGGATTTACATTACTCACGGCAAAGCAACCGAGGGGAGCACGGAAAACGAACTCCCCTAAAAAGTCTGTTTACTCAAGAAACAACCAAGGCACAAAAAGAATCCGGTGCAAAAAACTGAATGAGCAAATATATTCGATACCATTTATCTTATCCGAATATCCGTAAAAGTCAATCCACTGTCATTTCGTATTTCCCCGGTCGTTCAATTCCAACAAAAAACGAAAAAGGCATAAAATTTGCCGCCAAGTTTTCAACCAGGATTACGCCTCCCACGAACATCGCCGGCGAGCCTCCCCGAGCCACGCCGACAATGCGCCCTTCCGTCGAGGGGTATGTAGAAAAAATCCGCCCTTTATCTTCGTCGGCCGAAGCTCACGCCCGCTGCCTCCAGTCAATGCAACCGTTTGCAGGGGACGGTCCCGATTTTCGCGGTGCAAAATAGGATAACGCCGGAAAAATGCTCATTCGCCGCGAAAATGGGACTGTCCCCCCTCGCGCCGCGCGCCGATCCCCGCCGAAACCTCTCCCGCTTGGGAAGCATCTCGCCGGTTCGCGTCTTTAAGGTAGAGTTGTAAAGTTTCCCGAGATCCCGCATTCTTCATAAAAGCGATTTGTAGAAGCGGCATCTTGCCGCTTTCGCCTAAAATGCGGCAGGATGCCGCATCTACGATGTTTATGAATCATCCGGGAGATTATGCCGGTTTTCAAGAAATGATTCATCCGCTTTCGGTCATGAAAAAGGTTGCCGGAATAGTAATCGTCGTTCTTTTGATCGGATCGGCCGCGTTCGCCGGCTATTGGTATTGGTTTCTTCGAAAAAACGAACCGCGAAAAGTTCTCCAGGTTTCGGGAAACATCGAAACCACCGAAGTCGAAATGAGCTTCAAGATCCCCGGCCGGGTCGTCGCGCGGTATGTCGATGAAGGCCAGATGATCGAAGCGGGTAATCCCGTCGCCCAACTCGAAGACGCCGATTTGCGGCAGGAAGCCGCCCTGCGAAACGCCGAATTGCAAGCCGCCCGCGCGCAACTCGACGAATTCCGCGAAGGCTCCCGCAAACAGGACATCGCCGCCGCGGAAGCCGCCATGCAGCGGGCCAAAGCCACCCTCGAAGACCTCGAAGCCGGCCCGCGGAAACAGGAAATCGCCGCCGCCCAAGCCGCCGTCAACGCCTCCGCCGCGGAACGCGATCGGGCGATTTCCGATTTCGACCGCGCCAAACTCCTGATGCCCGACAAAGCCATTTCCAAGGAAAGTTACGATCTGGCCAAATCGCTCCTCCAAATCGCCGAGGCGCGGTTGCTCGACAACCGGAAAAAGCTCGAATTGCTCGAAGCCGGCTACCGGGAGAATCAGATCGCGGCCGCCCGCGCGGCCTGGGAGCAGGCCCAGTGGCAATACGACGTAATCGAGGAAGGTCCCCGCCGGCAGGAAATCGAACGCGCCCAAGCCCGCGTCCGCCAGGCCGAAGCGGCCTTGAAACTCGCCGAAACCCGAGTCGGCTACGCCGCCATTGTTTCGCCCATGACCGGCATGGCGCTTTCCAAAAATATCGAGCCCGGCGAGTACGTCGCCCCCGGCACGCCCGTCGTCACCATCGGCGATCTGGTCAACGTCTGGGTGCGGGCGTACATCCCCGAAGAACTCAGCGGCCGCGTAAAATATGGGCAAAAAGTCCTCGTGACGACCGACTCCGGCGGGGAATACGTCGGCCGCGTGTCGTTCATCTCGCACGAGGCCGAATTCACGCCCAAAAACGTGCAGACCCAAAAAGAACGCGTGAAGCTCGTCTATCGCATCAAAATCGACATCCGCAATCCGAAAATGGATCTCAATCCCGGTATGCCCGTCGATGGCGTCATCGAGATGGATCCCGAACCGGCGAGCCGGGCCGTCCTCGGCCCGGGCAAATGATCCCACCCGCGAAAAATCAATTGCACCGCGTCTTCGCGTCTCGGCGCGAAAATCCGCCCCCTTCCCCTCACACCGCTCCCGGCCCGCGAAATCCGTCCGAAATTTGCGCCGCTTGATCGGCGGGCAGGATGAAGATTTTCCCGTCCCCGATGCTCCCTTCCGGCCCCGTCCGCGCCGCGCCGATGATCGTATTCACCGTCCGCTCCAAAAAATCGTCGTTCACCACGATTTCCAACACCGCTTTCCGCAGCATCCGCGTGGTGTACTCGTGCCCGCGATACAACTCCGTCCGGCCCCGCTGCCGACCGAATCCTTGCGCGTCGCAGACCGTCAGCCGCGTCACTTCGAGCTTCTCCAGCGCCTCCCGCACCGCGCTCAGTTTCGTCGGCTGAATGATCGCCATGATCAATTTCACGGCACGGCTCCCGAATGGATGACGGATTTCCAACCTCTCGCCCACGAAAATCGCCGGCGAGCCGGACGGTCCCCGTCCCCGCCAATAACGCGGCCACCCCTCGGAGTAAAGACTCCCGCGCGAAACGAAACTCAAGTTAATGAAAAAAATCCGGTTGGCATGCCGTGGATTCGTTGGCCGTTTGGCGGGGCGCCTCGCAGGGCGTCCCCGATTGCTCGACAATCGGCGAGCCGCGATGGGCCGCAAACCGCACGAGCAGCGGAAAACTCCCGCAGCAGTCGAACTCGGTACGCCGCCGAAAATCCGCAGTCGGGATTTTAACCGCTTGACATCCGAATGAGCGCCGGAAGGGATTCGAACCCTCGACGTCAGCCTTGGGAAGGCTGCACTCTACCACTGAGTTACCGGCGCAATTCATTACTCCCCTTCACAGGCTATTTCAAATTCCAATAATAACCTCAAATCCGAATTCGGCAAGGGAGTCATTCGATTTCGGAAAAAACTTACTTGGAGGGCCCGGCCCGATGCAAGGCTTCGATCACTTCGCTTTCGGAGAGCAGATCGGGAAGGACAATTACTTCCTGATCCTGGGGATTGGCGGGCCAAATGGCCAGCAGGGGGATGGAATTATAGCCTAGGTCGTTGAGCGCTTTTTTGATGACGGGCGATTCATCGGTCCAATCGGCGAGCATGGGCACGACGTTGTTTTTTTTGATGACTTCGCTCACGGCGTCGGTTTCGATGGCTACCTTGCTGTTCACTTGACAGGTCGGACACCATTTCGCCCAGAAATCGACCATCACGGTCTTTCCCTCCGCCCGGGCTTTGGCCAAAGCCGCGGGCGAAAACCGATGCCAGCCGAATTTTTCCTTGCCGTTCTCGCCGCTCGCGGCCACCGAATCTTCGCCAACATATTTGACCTCGGCGATGTCGAACAGGAAGGCGAACCCGAATATGCCGAAAACCACCGCCAGAAGCGTCCCGCCGATCCACGCCATCAGGCGAGTGCTCGGCTCGGCGGTTATCGGCGTTCGCCCGATCAGCCAGAAGGCGAACCATAATCCGATCAACAGGGTGAAGGTGGGAATGAAATACGGCGAGGATAACGTGGTGAAGAGATAAATGACCGCCGCCAGCATGAAAAAGCCCATCAACTCCTCGAACGTCTTCATCCATGCGCCGGGCTTGGGCAGGAAGCCGATCAGTTTCGGGAACGCGCCGATCAACAAGTAGGGCGAAGCCATGCCCAAGCCGACCCCGCCGAAAATTACGTAGGCCATATAGGGCGGTTGATTGAGCAAATACCCGAAGATCGGGCCTAAAAACGGCCCGCTGCAAGGCGTGGCCAGGATCGTCGTGAAAACGCCCTTGAAAAACGCCCCGCTCGGCCCTTCTTGTTGTTGCAAGTCTATGGCCTTGCCGGAACCGACGAAACCGGGGATGGGTATTTGCCAAACGCCGAGGAAACTAAGCCCCATCGAAAAGACCAATCCGGTCATCGCCACCTTGAACCAGGGTTTCGTGAATTGCTCGCCCCACGAAGCCCCCCCGGCGGCCAAGGCGGCCAATACGATGAATACCGAAAGCAAGCCCGCCGAGTACCATAGATTCAAGGTGAAAACGCGCATGCGGTTCTCGCCGGCTTGTTTCATAAACGAGAGCAACTTCAAACTGATCACCGGCAAAACGCAGGGCATGAGGTTCAGAATCAATCCGCCGAGGAATGCCCAACCGAGGTGCATCCAGAGCGAACCGGTTTTCGTCGAAGGACCGGTTTTTCGCGCGGTATTTGCATTTTTTGGCGCGTTGGATTTCGGCGGAATGGCCGGTTTGTCCGGCTTAACGGCAACCGGAACGGCAACGGATTGGGAATCCGGGGGTACATCCACGCCTTTGCCAAAGATGGCCGTAAAGGGAATGGTTTGGGGGGGGATGCAGCTATCGGCCTGGCAGGCTTGAAAAGTAACTTGGCCCTCGATTTTTATTGCGGCGGGATCTATGCCCGAGTCGAATTCGAGCGGCGCATGCCACGTTACTTTGCCCTCGTGGGACTCGACATCGACGCCGGGGAAGGCGATGGGTTCTTGTTCGACTTTGGGTTTGGGATAAGCCTTGAAATCGCCCAACAACTTGAATTGTTTGGAGGGGGTCAATTTGATTTCGGTGGGGATGGGTCCGCCGGGCGGTTGGGTGATGGAGTAGATGTGCCAACCGGGTTTGATGGTCGCGGTAATGAAAAGGCGGGCGGGGCGATCGGCTTTGGCGGGAGCGAACTCGGATAGGAGGGTGAGCGTGGCATCGTCGGCACCGGGAGCATCGAAGCCGGGGAGTTCGGTTTGCGCGGTCAAGCCGGCGACCCAGGCGGTTAGCAAGAGAAAAATGGGGATGAATGAGGTTAGCCGAGAGCGATTTAGCATGTTTATGGACCTGGATTGGTTCGGTTTATGGCGAGAGAATAACATTTTACCGCGAATTCGATGCGGGCGAGAATAGCCATTGTCGGCGTTTTTCGAAAAAACGCGCAAGCTTGAGAAATTTGTTATTTGGACAAAAATGGAGTCGAGTTGTAAGTTCTTTATTTGTATTGGTTTAGGGCAACGGTTCACACGGTTTTTCGATCCACCCCTAGGTGGCATTAGGCAACAATTCCCAGTAGAAATTCGTAAGTGATTGGCATGTAGAGGTTTAAGGAAAAGGAACTGGCGTCATACCGGGTAAATAATAGGACTGAGGAGCCAAAAACCGTCCGCGATTTTCCGATTTCCTACATAACTCCTTGCCAATCAGTAAGTTATGGAGATAGAAGTTCCAGGATGAGGTGATTTAAGCAGGATAGTATAGCTGGCATGGTTAATATGAGAGGCATGGAGATAATAGTAGATATGCAAAGGATATTTGCATAAGATTATGGCATATAACAGGTTATGCGGAATGATCTTGGGGTAGATTATGATTTTGAAAAAACACCTCTATAGAGTGTTTAGTAAATGAAAGTTGAAAAAACGGCGGGGGAGCGAAATCGGGGGATTTCGGGTGTAAGTTATTTGCTCATAGGAAGATAGGCTGGAAGGACGAGTTGTTTGCAGACCCCTAATTTAGTTGAAGAATCCTGACCGTCACGGTTTTTGGGGGGACATAATTGGCTAATAGGCGGCTTTTACTTGATTGAAGTAATCAATTGGGTTTCATCCATAGAAGCAAGAAACATGGAAAGCGGTTTATTTCAAGAAAAAA